>NZ_JBMLSM010000211.1:0-4609 GCF_049240505.1 Novosphingobium sp. | reverse complement strand
GCGCTGTGGGTGGACCAGAACGTCCACGCGCACAAGCAGCCGGGCTATGCCATCGTGAACATCAGCCTGAAGCCGGTTGGCGGCATTCCGGGCGATGCGACGGCTGACCAGATCCGCCTCATGGCCGATCTGGCGCTGGAATATTCGTTCGACGAACTGCGCGTGACGCACGCCCAGAACATCGTGTTGCCGCATGTCCGTAAGGCCGATCTCTACACCATCTGGCAGAAGCTGGAGGCGGCGGATCTGGCGGCGGCGAACCTTGACCTGATCGGCGATATCATCGCCTGCCCCGGTCTGGATTACTGCAGCCTTGCCAATGCGCGTTCGATCCCCGTTGCGCAGAAGATTTCCGAACGGTTCTCGGACCTTGGTCGCCAGCGCGAACTGGGTGAGCTGAAGCTGAAGATTTCGGGCTGCATCAACGCCTGCGGACACCACCACGCAGGCCACATCGGCATTCTGGGTGTCGACCGCAAGGGCGTGGAGAATTACCAGCTCCTGCTTGGCGGATGCGAAGGCGCAGACACCTCGCTTGGCACGATCACCGGTCCCGGCTTCAACGAGGACGGCATCGTGGATGCGGTGGAAAAGGCCACCAACGTCTATCTCGCACAGCGCGACGAAGGGGAGCGTTTCGTCGACACCTATCGCCGCATCGGCATGGCCCCGTTCAAGGAGGCAATCTATGCCAAGGAGCCTGTCAATGGTTGAGCAGAACTTGCGCTATCGCAGCGATGAGCCGGTGGGCGATCCGGCGGTGACGGTGGATGCCTTTGCCGACCAGAACAACGCCACCGCCGTGCGGATCGAACCGGGTGATGATGCGCGCGCGCTGTTGCCGCATCTGGACCGTATCGCGCTCGTGGAAGTGAACTTCCCCGCATACACCGACGGGCGCGGCTATTCTGCGGCGCGCATCCTGCGCGAGCATGGCTATGCCGGTGAACTGCGCGCGGTGGGCGATGTGCTGCTGGATCAGCTTTCGCACATGCGCCGCTGCGGGTTTGACAGCTTTGCACCAAACCAGCCGATCAGCGCGGAAGCCGCCGAGAAGGCCTTCGCGACCTGGCCGGAAGTCTACCAGAAGACTGTTGATGGACGCCCGGCAATCTGGGCGAAGCGCCACCCCGCCTGAGAGCGGGAAAAGGATTGAAGCATGGACAGGACGATGAGTTCTATGGTTGCCAATCGCAAGATCGACCTGATCGATACGCGCCCGCGCTTTACCGAGACGGACGCGATCCGGTTGAACAACCTGTTCCGGGGCAGCGATACGCAGGAGATGCTGCGTTCGGTCATCCGTGACGGGCTGGCAGGCGATCTTGCCGTGGTTTCGAGCTTTGGCGCGGAAAGTGCTGTCCTGCTTCACCTTATTGCCGAAGTCGATCCTTCGGTGCCGGTGCTGTTCCTCGACACCGGCAAGCACTTTGCCGAGACAGTGGCCTATCGTGACGAACTGATCGACTTTCTGGGGATGACCAATCTCCAGATCGTCGAGCCGGACGCGGAGGTCATCGCCAAGAAGGATGAGAACGGCCTTCGCTGGTCGTGGGATCCCGATGGCTGCTGCGAAATCCGCAAGGTGGAGCCGCTGGCCAAGGCGCTGCTGCATTTCGATGCCTCGCTGACGGGCCGCAAGGGCTTCCAGTCCAAGACACGCGCGGGCCTGCCGCGTTTCGAGATTGATCATTCGGACGCGCAAGGGCGGTTGAAGATCAATCCGCTGGCATCGTGGGACAAGGCCGCGCTTGAGGCCTATTTTGCACAGCATGGGCTTCCACCGCATCCGTTGGTGGCGCAGGGCTATCCCTCCATCGGTTGCGCGCCCTGCACCAGCAAGGTTGCGCCGGGTGAAGACCCGCGTTCGGGCCGGTGGAAAGGCTGGGACAAGACCGAGTGCGGCATTCACCAGCCGACGGATGGCACAAGCGGCGACACCAAGCCGGGCGACGAACTGCCACCGGGCTATGAGCCGGTATTCTGAATAAACGGCGTTCCTCCTCTTCGTCATTGCGAGTCTCGCGCAGCGGGGCGAAGCAATCCAGAAAGGTTTTTGCCAACACTGGATTGCTTCGTCGGCTTCACCTCCTCGCAATGACGAGGGATGTGGAAATGCTCTCTCGTTTTCTGAATTTGCCAGCCGCGCCAAGGCTCTGCTAGACCCTGTTCCGAGGGAACGGGGAGCAATTTTTTGGCATTGGACGCACGCACGATCGGGCTTTGGACGGGGCCGATCGGCTTTGTGGTGACACAACTGGTCGCCGCACCTGCCGGGATGCCCGACGCCGGGTGGAGTGCGGCCGGGCTGGTCTGGTGGATGGCCGCGTGGTGGATGACCGAAGCGCTGCCGCTGTCTGCCACCGCGCTGTTGCCCTTTCTGGTACTGCCACTGACGGGTGTGGCCAATGCCAACAAGACGGCAAGTGCCTATTATACCTCGATCATATTCCTGTTCATCGGCGGCGCATTTCTGGCGCTGGCGATTGAACGGACCGGGCTGCACCGGCGGCTGGCGCTGTTCATCATGGGGTTGGCAGGCGCAAGGCCGGGGCAGCTTTTGCTAGGCGTGATGACCGCAACTGCGGTGCTGTCCAGCTTCATTTCCAACACATCCACAGCGCTGATCATGATGCCGATGGCAATTGCCATGTTGCGCGCAGGCGGCGTGGAAGAAGGCGAAACGCAAGGCATGGCTGGCGCTTTGCCGATGGGGATCGCCTTTGCCGCATCGATCGGGGGACTGGCCACGCTGATCGGCACCCCCACCAATGCCATCGCGGCTGGCCTGATCGAGACGGCGCTGGGAACGAAGGTGACGTTCCTGCAATGGGCGCTTTATGGCGTTCCCATCGTGGTTCTGACCATACCGCTGGCCGCATGGATCATCGCGCGGGTGCAGAACCTGCACGCGGACAGCTTCGATCCGGCAGCAGCGCGCACTGCCATTGCTCATACGACGAGATGGAGCATTGCCGAACGGCGATTGGTGCCGGTGGTTGTGCTGGCATTTCTGGGATGGGTGTTCCAGCCCGTGCTGGAAGGCTTGTTTCCCGAAGGCGGTTTTACCGATGGCACAGTGGCAGCGCTTGCCGGGCTGGTGCTTTTCGTGCTGCCCGATGGGACGGGGCGGCCGATGCTGACATGGCCGGAAGCGAACCGCGCGCCCTGGGATGTGGTGCTGATGTTTGGCGGCGGCCTTGCGATGGCGATGGGCATGACAGAAAGCGGGCTGACCAAGTGGATGGGCGAAATGTTGCTCCCCCTTGCCCACGTGCCCCTACCGGTGGTGGCGCTGGTGCTGGTGGCCTTCGTGATCATCGTGACCGAATTTGCGAGCAATATCGCGGCGGCCAGCGGGATCATGCCGGTGGTGGCAGCGCTGGTCGGCGCGTTGGGGGCAGACCCCATCCTGCTGGCCTTGCCAGCCGCCTTTGCCGCGACCTGGGGCTTCATGCTGCCCGCCGGGACTGGCCCGAACGCGCTGGCATGGGCGACCGGGCATTGCTCAATGCGCGCCATGATCAAGGCCGGTTTGGCGCTTGACGTTGCAGGGGTGTTCTTGCTGGTCGGCGTGGTTTGGGTGGTCAGCGCTTTGGTTTGACGGGATTCATCCTCCCCGTTTGTGCTTCGCAAAAACGGGGAGGATCTGATTATCAGCCGTGTGCGCCGAAGTAGTTCGAAATGGCAACCGCAATGCGGATGTTCAGCGCATGGGCGCGTTCGATGGGGTCGATGAAGCGGGCGCGGATGGCGCCGTAATCTTCGCCGCGATGATCGGGGTAGTCGGTTGCCTCATCCACCGCGAAATCGGTGATTTCGGGTTCGATCACCGGATAGGCCCGGCGCAACTGGGCCAGTGCATCATCGACGCGCAGCGACAGAACCATCTCCAGCACGTCTTCGCGGCTGACGTCGTTTGATCGGGCGAAAGGCGGAACCTGAACCGCGCGGATGAACATGTGCATCAACAGCGCAAGGCGCACCGATTGCAGCAGGCCGATATTGCGCCGATCCGAATCCTGCGCCGGATCGCGCCCCGCCTTGTGACCGGGGACAAGCGAAAGCAGGCGGTGCAGCTTCATCCAGTCCACGCGCAGGCGCGAGGTCAGGCGGCGGAACACACCCGAACGGTCGTCCTTGGTCAGGTATTCAGCAAGGGCAAGGCACGCGTTTTCCAGCGCGGTTTCGGTGCCGCGATAGGGACGGCTGGCCCAATAGGCCGAATTGAACAGCTCACCATGCGCGGCCACGGTCTTGACCGAAGCGAGGCCATTGGCAGCCCGAAGCAGGCGGACCAACTGGTTGCCGCGTTCGGAACGACCGAGCAGTTCGGCGACGGACTCCATCTCCTCACCCGCAGCGGTCCCGGCGCCGGCGATCACGTTTACCGGATAGCCGATCTGCTGAAGGATCGCGTTGTGTGGGATAGCGCGGATCTGGCGCAGGCTCATCGTGCGATCAGCACCGATATCGGACTGGCGGCGCGAAACGCGGCTGCCGGTGCCTTTGAGTAGGCCAAGGCCGAACGCCGTCAAAGCACGGGAATAGGTTGCGCTTTCAAGGTGTTCGCGCTGAACGCGGCGGATCGAGCGGTAGAAATCGAGGC
>NZ_JBMLSM010000210.1:0-2585 GCF_049240505.1 Novosphingobium sp. | reverse complement strand
CGTAAGGCAGCGCACGCTCTGACAATCAATCACGGCCCGCATTCACGATCTGCGCAATATCCGCCGGTATTGGCATAGAGGCAAAAGCACTGACGTCCGATCGCCCGGTATTTCCCATCGGCGTGCGACCGGTCAGTGTGCCCAATGGCGCTAGAAACAGACGCAGCACCTGGCCTGCAACCTCGGCCCATTCGCGCCGCGACACCGCGAATGCCAGCATTACGCCGTGCGAGTGGAGATGCAGCGGCAGACTACCCTGAGCGATGATGTGCCCGCGTTCGAGCCTTTGCCACGCGCCAACATAATCGCCGCTGGCACGCGCAGCGCGGAATTCTGCCAGTTCATTTCGATAGGCTGTCCGAATAATGCTCATCGCACCAATCTTCATTTTGTTTTCGACCTACTAGGCTCAGGATCTGTAATTGCAGAGCTAGGCGGTGTTGATCCCTTGAGGGTTTCATGGATCTGTCCGCACTGGCCGGGCCGAAGCCTGGTCGTGCTGTATCGGGTCTCACAGAGGCGAACGTTGCATTGACTCGAAGCGGGCTTTGCAGCCCATCTGACTACCTTCGCAGATCGTTCGTCCCTGCGTTCCCTCTCGGGACACCGCCCTCGGATCAGCTTTGACGCTTCACCGCTGGCAAACAGGTTCTACCCTACCTCACGCCTGGAACAAAGTGCCATCGCGCAGCATGGCATGCATGATGACCGCGAGCCGACGGGCGAGTGCGACACGGGCTTTCTTCAAGCCGCGACGCTTGGCGATCTTCATGGCCCATGTTTTCAGGGCGAAGGTCTCACGGCTCCGGGTGAGGATCGAGTTGGCAGCTTCGTAGAGCAGCTTGCGCACCGTGCTGTCGCCCTGTTTGGTGATCCTGCCTGTCCAGTCGAGCTCACCCGACTGATGACGTCGGGGCACAAGGCCGAAGTAGGCGCCGGCATTGCGCGATTGTCGGAAACGCCCTGCTTCATCGACTGCAGCGGCGAAGGCGGCTGAGGTCTGAACGCCGACACCTGGGATGGTCATCAAGATTTCGCAGGCTTGTGACTGGCTCGCGATGACACGCAGGCGGCGGTCCATTTCCTTGATTTGCTCGACCAATTCTGCGCGCACGGACAGCAAGGATGCGATGGCGTCGCCAAGGCCCGGGATGTGGGCAGCCTGCATGATCCGTTCGAGGAAGGCCTTCCCTTGACCTGCGCCGGGCCGATAGCCGAACGTCGCGCAGAGACCGCGGATCGTGTTGTCGAGCCGGACACGCGCTTCCACCAGATGGCTGCGTGCGGTGATGACGCTGCGAACGCCATGCGCTGCCGGAGATTTGACATGCACCTCCTTGTAGAAGCCGGTGCGCGCCAACTGTGCGAGGCCGGCGGCATCGTGAGGGTCGGTCTTGTTCGCCTTCATTGCTTTGAGGCTCTGGTGCGCCTGGCGGGCATCGATGCACACTACCGGGACACCCAGTTCACGCAGACCAAGGCAAATCGCCGGCGACATGCGGCCCGTTTCGATCACCACCCGCTCGATTGGACCGTATCGCTCCAGCATCATGGCGATCGCCTCCGGAGAGCTTTCCACTTTCTCCGACACGACCTTCCGACCATTGTCATCAACGATGCAGACCTGCGTGGATTCCATCGACAGGTCCAATCCGGCATAGTGCTTCATGGCTGCTTCCTTCCTTCAGGATTCGACAACCAGAAGTGTGCGCCTCAACCAAGGTCCGAGGGAAGCAGCCGCAATTACACGATGACTCACTGATCACAGCCAGAAGAGCACGGTTGCGGCGAGTGCGAGGGCGGAGAAGAAGACGGTTGGACAGCGGCGTATCGCGTTGCCACGCGTCGCCAGTCCTTGAGACGGCCGAACATGATCTCGATACGGTTGCGGCGTTTGTATCGGCGCTTGTCGTATTTGACGGGCATGGAGCGGGATTTCCGGCCCGGAATGCAGGGCTTGATGCCCTTTTGCGCAAGCGCGTCCCTGAACCACTCGGCATCATAGCCCCGATCGGCAAGCATCCACTGTGCCTTGGGCAGGTAGTCGAGAAGGGCCGCTGCGCCGGTGTAATCGCTGATTTGGCCGGCCGTGATGAAGAAGCTCAGGGGGCGGCCGTTGGCATCGGTTATCGCGTGAAGCTTGGTGTTCATGCCACCCTTGGTCCGTCCGATCAGCCGCCCGAGATCCCCTTTTTTACCCCAAGGCTGGAAGCCGTGCGGTGAGCCTTGAGATAGGTCGCGTCGATCATGAGTGTCTGAGGTTCGGCCCTCTGGGCGGACAGGCCTTCCATCATCCGGCCAAACACGCCCATCGCGCCCCACCGTTTCCATCGGTTATACAATGTCTTGTGTGGCCCATACTCCCTCGGCGCATCGCGCCAACGCAGGCCGTTCCGGTTGACGAAGATGATCCCACTCAGAACCCGCCGGTCGTCAACCCGCGGCTTGCCGTGGCTCTTGGGGAAATACGGCGAAAGGCGAGCCATCTGCTCGTCCGTCAGCCAGTACAGGTCGCTCATGCTCAGTCTCCTCGCGGAGCCTGAATCACATCCTCCTCAGCCAATCTATGGGTCCTGAGCCTAGGT
>NZ_JBMLSM010000209.1:0-27545 GCF_049240505.1 Novosphingobium sp. | reverse complement strand
GATCGCATCGACTTCGGCGGGCTGTCGTTCAATGGCCTGCCGGGCGGGGAAAGCCCCTTCACCAACGGCTACCTTCGCTTCGTGCAAGACGGCGCGGACACGCTGTTCGAATATGACCGCGACGGTTCGGGCACGTCGGACGGTTGGGTCCCCCTGATGCGCCTCGAAGGCGTTGACGCCACGAATCTGACTCGCGCAAACCTCGCCCAGAACTGGTCGCCCGATGGCACCGGCGTGACCATCAACGATGATGAGAACAGCAACTACCTCTACGGCACCGACGATGGCGACACGATCCTCGGTAACGGCGGCGGCGATATTGTTTACGGCGCTGGCGGCGGTGACGATATCCAGGGCGGCGCTGGCGGGGATTCGCTCTACGGCGGTTCCGGCGCAGACACGATGACCGGCGGTGACGATGGCGACTACGTTTTCGGTGAGGCCGGAGACGACGATATCGACGGTGGCACGGGCGGCGATGACGTTCGCGGTGGTGAAGGCAACGACATCGTGCGCGGCGGAGAAGGCGCGGACACGCTCGAAATCTATTATGGCGGTGGCGGTGACGACACGGTCTATGGTGAGGGCGGCAACGATACCATTTACCTGAGCTACGCCGGTGCCGACTATGGTACTGACACCGTTTATGGTGGTGATGGCGATGATGTGATCCGCGACATCAGCGCCGGTGCCGGGTTTACCACTGTCACCGGTGGCGACGGTCGTGACACCTATATCTTCACCTATGTCTCGCCCAGCTACGCGGCAGATACGGTGACGGATTTTGCAGCAGGTCCAAACGGCGATCTGCTCGACTTCGCGTCCATTCCGTTCTCGGGCCTGCCCGAAAGCGGCAATCCCTTCACCGGTGGCCACATCACGTTTGTGGCCGACGGCGCGGCCACGCTCATCCAGTATGATCACGATGGCGCTGCGGGCGGCTCCTCCAGCCCCTATACCATCCTGCGCCTGCAGAACGTCGCGCCGGCATCACTGACGCGCGACAACTTTACCGCAGCCTATTCGCCCGATGGCACCGGCATCACCATCAATGACGACGAAAACGGCAATACGATCAACGGCACACCCGATGCCGACACGATCAACGGCAATGGTGGCAACGACACGATCTACGCCGGTGCCTCGGCAGACGTAGTCGACGCAGGCGACGGCAGCGATTATGTCTATGGCGGCAGCGGTGACGATCAGATCGGCGGCGGCGCTGGCTATGATGTGCTCTATGGCGAGGCCGGTGACGACACCATCAACCTTGGTGCAGACAGCGACGGCGGCGTCATCGTCGGCGGTGAAGGCAACGATGCCATCGAAGGCAGCGAAGCGGGCGACACGCTCTATGGCGATGGTGGCAATGACACCATCAACGGCAACGGCGGCAATGACACCATCTATGACGGCAACGGCGACGACACCGTTCATGGTGGCGAAGGCAACGATGCCATCTATGGCAGCGGCAATGCCGGTGACGCGCTCTATGGCGATGGCGGTAATGACTATTTCCAGGCGGCGTCTGGCGCGCTCTATGGCGGCGCGGGCGCTGACGAACTCTATCTCACCGGTAGCGGTGGCGGCACTGCCGATGGCGGCGATGGCGACGACTTCTTCACCTGGCTGACACTGGGCGGCGGCGTGGCCGATCGCTTCACCGGCGGCGACGGGCGCGACACGTTCCGGCCCTACTACTTCTCCGCAAGCTATACCGCCGACGTCATAACCGATTTCAGCGCGGGCCTCGGCGGTGACCGCCTCGATCTGGGCTATCTCATCGCTTCGTTGAGCAATTACGCTGGCGGCACGAACCCGTTCGGCAGCGGACATCTGCGCTTTGTGGCGGACGGTGCCGATACGGTTCTCCAGATCGACACCGATGGCGGGGCGGACAACTGGATCACCGTTCTGCGGTTGGAGAACCTTGATCCCGTAACGCTGGTCCGTGACAACATCGTGCAGGCCTATTCGCCGACGGGTGTCGATGGCGTGACGATCAACGATGGCGACGGTTCGTCCAACCTCGATGGCACGTCTGACGATGATACGATCAACGGCAATGGCGGCAACGACATCATCAATGCCCTGGCCGGAAACGACACCGTTTACGGGGGCGACGGGCAGGACAACATTGCAGGTGGCCTTGGCGACGATACGCTCGCAGGTAATGCCGACAACGACAGCATTTCTGGCGAAGGCGGCAGCGATATCATCACTGGCGGCACCGGCGCGGATTACCTGTATGGCGGCACCGGTAACGACGACATCGGCGGCGGCGATGGCAACGATTATATCGACGGCGGCGATGGCACCGATGTCCTGACTGGCGGCGACGGCAACGACACGATCTACAGCGGCGCGGGTCCGAATGACGAAATCTACGGCGGGCTGGGTGACGATTATCTTGTCGGCACCGCAGGCTCGCACGTCGAAGGTGGCGAGGGCAACGATACGCTCGTCATCAGCGGCGCAGGCGCGACCTTCATCGGTGATGCCGGAGACGACAGCTTCGTGCAGGTCAGCCACGATGGCGGTGCAGCCGATACGCTGACCGGTGGCGCAGGCCGTGACAGCTACCGTATCGATTACGTCAACATTTCGCGCACTGCCGATATCGTAACCGATTTCGCGCCCGGCGCGGGCGGCGATGTACTCGATATTTCGCTGGTGATCGCGTCGATGCTTGGTCTTGCTGGCGGCGACAGCCCGTTTGTAGCAGGATTCCTGCGTCTTGAACTCACAGAGGATCTGTCGGGCACGCTGGTTCAGGTCGATACCAATGGCGGCAGTGATAGCTGGCAAACCGTGCTCGTTCTCGAAGGCGTTCTGCCCGAAGAACTGACGCGCGAGAACTTCTCCCCGCAGCACGCGCCGGACGGTTCGGGTATCGAGATAATCGATGGCGCTACCGGCACGATCATTGTCGGCACGTCAGGCGGCGATGCGCTCTATGGCGGCGGAGGCGGTGACACGATCTATGCCGGGTCGGGCGATGACCTTGCTGATGGCGGCACGGAAAATGACACGCTGTTCGGCGGTCGCGGTAACGATTTCCTGTTCGGCGATGCCGGTAACGATATCGTTCAGGGCGATGATGGCACCGACGAGGTTCACGGCGGCGAAGGGGACGATTCCGTCTTCGGCCAAGCCGGAGACGACACGCTCTATGGCGATGGCGGCAACGATTATCTTGCCGATACCGAAGGCAACAACACCTTCTACGGCGGCACCGGCAACGATACCTTCGGCACGGTCGGGCAGGGCAGCGGCACCGATACCTACACCGGCGGTTCCGGTCGTGACAGCTATGGCCTGAACTGGGCGTCGGGCAACCCGGCTGACGTGATAACCGATTTTGCCACCGGCATCGGTGGCGATGTGATCGATATCGCCAATGTCGGCGGGGTCTATCTTGGCGCTGACAATCCCTTCCTGCGCGGTTTCCTGCGGCTTCAGCAGGATGGAGCCGACACACTGCTCCAGTTCAACGCAGATGGTATCGGCGATGACTGGCAGAACGTGCTGCGTCTTGAAGGGGCCACACCAGCCAGCTTCAGCTACGACAACTTCACGCCGCAATATGGCCCTGACGGCACTGGTGCGGCCATCATCGGCACTGTCTCCGGTGAAAATCTCTATGGCACGGTCAGCAACGATACCATTGAAGGCCGCGACGGAAACGATGCGCTCTATGGTGGTGCCGGTCTCGACACGCTGCGCGGCGAAGATGGCAACGACCATCTTGATGGCGGTGCGGGGAACGATGCCCTGTTCGGCGGCATCGGCAATGACAGCTTCTACGACAATTCCGGTTCGAACACTGCTGACGGTGGCGAGGGTAACGATACCTTCTACTACGTCAGCAACAACACGCAGGTCGATACGCTCACCGGCGGTACGGGTAGTGACGGCTATGTTCTTGCGTGGACATCGGGTCGTCCGGCCGATGTGGTTACCGATTTTGCGGCCGGTCTAGGCGGCGACGTCATTGACATATCGGCTATCAACTCGGTCAACTTCGCCAGCGGCGACAACCCCTTCGTCACGGGATACCTGCGCCTGTTCCATGATGGTCTGGACACTGTGCTGCAATACAGCGCCGATGCTTCGGGCACGGTCTGGGAATCAGTCCTGCGCTTGCAGAACGTCGATGCGGCAACGCTCACTTATGCCAACTTCGCACCGCAGTTCGGGCCGACCGGCGCGGGTGCCACGATCAATGATGGCGCGGGGGGCAACTCGCTCTATGGCACGCCCAGCAACGACATCATCAACGGCAACGATGGCAATGACAGCATCTATGGTGACCGTGGCAATGACCAGATCTTCGGCGGCGGCGGTGCTGATTACCTTGCAGGTCAACGTGGCGCTGACTCGCTCTATGGTGGCAGCGGCAACGATACGCTGATCGACGTCGAAGGTGCCAACATCATCGAAGGCGGCGAAGGCAACGATGTCTTCCAGCAGGTCGGCTATGGCAATACCGGATCGCAACTGACCGGCGATGCCGGATCGGACGTCTACCAGTTGCTCTGGCGCGTGGGCGGGATGACCGATGTCATCACCGATTTCACCACAGGCCCCGGCGGCGATCAGCTCTATCTGCACTCCATCCTCAGTCAGACCATCGGTTACATATCGGGTGAAAACCCCTTCCTGACAGGGCATCTCGCGCTGGTGCAGGATGGTGCAGACGTATTGCTCATGTTTGACCGAGATGGTTCGGGTGCGGGCGAAGCAGTTGCGCTGGTGCGGATGCAGAACGTCTCGGTCGGCGATTTCACGCTCGACAGCTTCGATCCCAGCTTCTCGCCCGGCGGCACGGGCGTAACGCTCGAAGGCACGTCCGAAGGCGAGGTGCTCTATGGCACGGCCTCGAACGATACGATTTCAGGCTTCGGCGGGACGGATACGGTCTATGCCGGATCGGGCGACGATACCGTCTACGGCGGCACTGGCCCCGATTACCTGCAAGGCGGCCAGGGCAACGACGGTCTTTATGGCGGTGACGGCAACGACACCATCCTTGACTCGTTCGGTACCTCAACCGTCAGCGGCGGCGAAGGGGATGACTACATCGCCGTCGCCAATGGCACCGTGCACGGTGATGAAGGCGACGATACCATCCAGAGCGGCGGTGCGGGCGATTACTATGGCGATGCCGGACGCGACATTCTGTCCGGTTCGGGCACGCTCTATGGGGGTGACGATGCAGACGTCGTCACCGTTACGTCCGACGGCGGCACCGGCTATGGCGATGCAGGCAACGACGATGTGCGCGGCGGAAATGGTGCGCAGTCGCTCTACGGCGGCGATGGCGTCGATACGATGCGCAGCGGCGCGGGCAACGATCTGCTTTCGGGCGATGCCGGTGACGATGAACTGAACGGGGAGGCGGGCGACGACAGCCTGCAAGGCGGTTCTGGCTACGATTCCGCCCGCTATTTCGGCAACCGTGCCGACTTCACCGTAACGAACAACGGCGACGGCACGTTCACCGTAACCGACAATCGCCCCGGCTCACCTGCAGGCACCGATACGCTGCAAGGCGTCGAAGTGCTGGTCTTCGATGATCAGGAACTGCCGCTCGCCACCTTCACCGGCTACACCTGGTACGGATCGAGCGCGGATGACAGTGTGCCCGGCACGCCGCTTTATGTGCAGCCCGGCGCGATCATTCCGGGCAGCGAACCCGGCTTCGATATCTCGAACCCCGTCACTGACTATGATCTGATGGGTGATGACACCATCAACGCAGGGCCGGGATTCGACCAGATCAACGGCGGGGGCGGCAACGATACCGTCATCGGCGCAGGCGGACCGGACCTGCTCTATGGCAACACCGGCAACGACACGCTCTATGGCGGCGAAGGCGATGACGACCTTTACGGCGGCTCGGGCCTCGATACGATCTATGGCGGCGAGGAAGACGACGTAATCCGTGGCGGTCTGCACGACGACGCGCTCTATGGCGGCAACAACAACGACGACATTTCCGACTTCGAAGGCACCAACCTGATCCACGGCGATGCCGGAGCAGACGTGCTGGCCGGTTCGGGCGAGATCTACGGCGGCCTTGGCAACGACAGCGTGAACGTGGTCGGCAAGGGCTATGGTGACGGCGGCAACGACAGCGTTTCCGGCACCGGCGAAATGCGCGGCGGAGACGGGGACGATTCCGTCGTTGGCACCGGCGTGCTCTATGGCGACGGGGGCAACGATGCGCTCAATCCTCACGGCTCGTCCACGGCCTATGGCGGTGATGGAAATGACAGCTTCGCCCAGGACATCTTCCATGAAGGCGATGCCACCTACTGTGGCGGCGCGGGCAATGATGCGATCTCGATCATCTATGGCGGAGACACCGCATTTGGCGATGACGGTGACGATATCATCAGCGCGGGCATCTATTCGGGCGACAACGCACTCAGCGGCGGTGCAGGCGAAGACCTGATCACGGGCGGCACCGGAAACGACACGATCGACGGCGGCACCAACGATGACGTTGCGGTCTATGCGCGCGTTCGCGGAGACTTCACCGTCACGCAGAACGGTGCGGGCGGCTACACCGTGGTCGATAACCACGGCAATGAAGGGCAGGACGACGTTACCGACGTTGAAACGCTGCGCTTCACCGACATCGATTTTCAGGTCAACGATGGCAATACCGGCCAGACACTTGGCGGCGATGGCGATGCCAACCTGATCAGCGGCACGCAGTTCGACGATATCGTGCGCGGCGAAGGTGGTGACGATCAGATCGAAACCGGATCGGGCAACGACCGCATCTATGGCGGCGAAGGGGCCGACCGGATCGAAGCCGATGGCAGCGAGGCTCCCGGCGTTATCGCCGACTTCCGCGGCATCGGCAACGATGTGGTCTACGGCGGCGGCGGAGATGATGTGATCTCCACCGGTGCCGGTTATGACATCGTGAACGGCGATGATGGCAACGACACGATCGACGGCGGCGAGGGCGACGACCAGTTGTTCGGCAACGCGGGCGACGATGCCATCTATGGCGGCGCTGGCGCGGATCGCATTGTCGATACCCAAGGCGAAAACACCATCGAAGGCGGTGCAGGGGCTGACAATATCACCGGCTATGGCGTGGTCCGTGGTGGTGACGACAACGACATCATCACCGGCGATGGCCACCTCTTCGGCGATGCCGGGAACGACACCATGTCGGGCACGGGCGAGCTTGATGGCGGCGAAGGCGATGACGATATCGCCACGGTCTATTCGGTCGCCTACGGCGGCGATGGCAACGATACCATCCGGGGCTGGACCGGTTACTACTACAGCTCCGGCAGCGAAACGCTCTATGGCGGCAGCGGCGACGATGCGATCAACGGCGGTTACGGCGCGGATATCGTCGTCGGCGGCGCGGGTGATGACGATCTGACCGGCGCCGAACAGGACGATCAGATTTACGGCGGGTCCGGCTACGACAAGGCTTACTACGCGGCCAATATCGGTGCCTATACCTTCACCGATCTTGGCGCGGGCCAGTTCGAATACCTCAGCGCGACGTTCCGCATCACCGGCAACGCCGATGGCACGGTCACCGTGGTCGATCTGCGGCCCGGCTCATCGCTGGGCACCGATACGCTCACCGGCATCGAACTCTTCGTCTTCAACGACGACGAACTTGCCAATCCCTATCCCACCGATCCCAATTTCGGCCTCACCATTTCGGGCACGCCGTTCGACGATATCCTGATCGGCGATTCCGGCGATGACACCATCACCGGCTTTGCAGGGAATGACCGTCTGTTCGGTGATGACGGCAACGACGATATCGTCGCGGGCCTCGGCAACGATGTGCTCGACGGCGGTTCGGGCAACGACGATCTGCGGGGCGATGCGGGCATCGATCACATTTACGCAGGAAGCGGGTCCGACGTGGTTTCGGGCGGTGCCGATGGCGATATCATCTACGGCGGTCAGGGCGCTGACCAGATCTCCGGCGATGGCGGCGATGACCAGATCTACGACGAAAACGGCCTGAACCTCATCCACGGCAACGATGGAAACGACACCATCTATGCCGATGGCGAAATCTATGGCGACGCCGGGGCCGACCGCATCGGCCACTTCTACAACTACGCCGAAGGCACGATCTATGGCGGCGCCGATGACGATACGATCTACGCCGCAGGCGCGCTCGCATCGGGCGGCACCGGCAACGACAGCATCCTGTCCGTCACCGCGCTGACCCACGGTGATGAAGGCAATGACAGCGTTAAGGGCAGCGGCGAACTGCATGGCGATGATGGCGATGATACCGTCATGGTCTATGCCGGAGCCACTGGCCACGGCGATGCCGGGGACGACTATCTGCGCGGCTCCACGCTTTACGAAATCTCCGCCGATGGCAGCCAGACGTTCTACGGCGGCACCGGCAACGATACGATCCGTGGTGACTATGTGGTCTACGGCGTCGGTGCGACCGTCGGCAACGGCAGCGATCCCTTCGCGCACGGCAGTGATGACACGATCGATGGCGGCGCGGATACCGATACCGCCGCCTATGCCGAACGCCGTGACCGCTACACCGTGGTCCGCAACGCCGAAGGCGTCCTCACCATCATTGCCAACTTCACATCGGAAAGCACCGACACGCTGACCGGCGTCGAACAGCTTGCCTTCACCGATGCGACCATTGGCAAGGGTGAGGCCGGACAGACCATCACCGGCACCGCTGGCGTGGATGACCTGCTGGGCACCGCGCAGGATGATGTGGTGTCACTGCTCGACGGCAACGACAGCGTGTTTGCCGATACCGGCAACGATCACGTCTACGGCGGTCTGGGGAGCGACATCATCCACGGTCAGGAAGGCAACGATGTCCTTCTGGGCGAAGATGGCAATGATGCGATCTATGGCGGCAACGGCCTTGATCAGATCATCGGCGGCGCCGGTGGAGATCTTCTCTATGGCGAACTCGGCAACGACTATATCGCAGGCGGCGCAGGCGATGACCTGCTCTCCGGCGGTGCCGACAATGACGTTCTGGTCGATAACGAGGGTGACAACATCCTCTATGGCGACGACGGCAATGACAGCACCACGGGCAACGGCGTACTCTATGGCGGCTCCGGCACGGATAGCCTGAGCGGCAATGGCGACCTCTATGGTGGTGCCGACAATGACAGCATCCGGGGCTACGGTCGCGTCTTCGGTGACGATGGCAACGACCAGTTGCAGGGTGGCTTCGAAATCTACGGCGGGTCCGGCAATGACAGCATCATTGCCGAAGGCACCACCCTGGCCGAAGGCGGCGATGGCGACGACCTTATCGCACCGTGGATCTACAACGATGGCGATGGCACCTTCAGCGGCAACGCCGGCAACGATACGCTCTATGGCGGCAACGGGACCGACAATCTCAGCGGCGACGATGGCAATGACACGCTCTATGGCGGGCAGGGCCACGACCGGTTGAGCGGCGGGCTTGGCGGCGATACCTTCTATGGCGGCGGCGGAGACGACAAGATCTACGGCGGCGGCCAGACCGAAGAAAACCCCGATGTCGTCTACTATTACGGCAACCGTAATGACTACACGATCGTCACGATCGACGGGAAAACCATCGTCACCGACAATCGCCCCGGCTCGCCCGATGGCGTCGATACGCTCTACGGCATCTACGATGTCCGCTTCCTTGATGCCGATTACGTCACCTCGCCCAACTATGGCGTGGAGGTGAACGGCACCGAGGGCGATGACGTGATCAACGATCACAGCGCGCCCAAGCCACCCCTGCTTGATCTTGGCTCCGGCGATGATTTCGTGCGCGGCAACGGCGGCAACGATCTGATCGAAGGCCTTGCTGGCAGCGACACGCTCTATGGCGGCGAGGGCAACGATACGATCAACGGCGGCACCGAGGCGGATTCGATCCACGGTGATGCTGGAAACGACATTCTCAGCGGCAACGACGGTGACGATGAAGTCTCCGGCGGTGCTGGCACCGATACGCTCCACGGCGGTCAGGGTGAGGATAACCTCTACGGCGGCACCGAGAACGACAACCTCTACGGCGGCAGCCAGAACGATCTGCTGCTCGGCGGCGATGGCAATGATCTGCTCGATGGCGGCAGTGAAGACGACTATCTGCTTGGCCTGTCAGGTAATGACACGATGTTCGGCGGTTTCGGCGACGATACGCTCGATGGCGGTATCGGTGACGATATCCTTTCGGACACGTCAGGCGCGAACGTGCTGGATGGCGGTGAAGGCAATGATGTGATCACCGGCACGGGCGATCTCTACGGCGGCCTTGGTGATGACGCGCTGACCGGCGTCGCTGGCAGCCAGAACCTCTATGGTGGCCTTGGCAGCGACAGCTACGTTACCGGTGATGGCGATGACACCATCCTCGATTCCGGCTTGCCAGAGGATATCGATCGCGTAACCTATGGCACTGCACGCGGCACCTTCACCGTGGCGCAGGCTGCTGGCGGAATGCGCATTGTCGACAATCGCGGCAATGGTGGTTTCGATATCGTCCAGGGGATCGAGGAGTACGTCTTCAACGGCGAATTGCTCACTTTCGCCACGCTGAACGCCGGTCGCGTTACCGATCTTTCGGCATCGCTGGTCGATGAAACGCTGCTGGTTTCCACCCCGTTCGAAAGCCGCGTCACTTCTGGCGACGATCTGCTCGATACCGGCGCGGGTAACGACACTATCGATACCGGCACCGGCAATGACCGGATCGACAGCTTCGAAGGCAACGATACCGTTCAGTCCGGCGAAGGCAACGATGTGGTCTTTGCAGGCACGGGCAACGATACGGTCGATGGCGGTGCGGGTGATGACCAGCTCTTCGGCGAAGATGGCGACGATACGCTGTCGGGCGCGGCGGGTGCCGATGAGATGTTCGGCGGCTTTGGCGCTGACATCCTCTATGGCGGCGATGACAACGACCTGATCCGTGGTGGCAACAATGACGATGCCCTGTTCGGTGGCAGCGGCAACGATGATCTTCGCGGCGAACACGGCAATGACTCGATCGCCGGTGGTGATGGCAATGACGTCATCTCCGATAGCGAAGGCGCCAACACCCTGCAGGGTGGCAATGGCAATGATACCATCACCGGTGTCGGGTTCCTCTATGGCGATGCCGATGACGATACGCTGTCAGGCAGCGGCAGCCTCTATGGCGGCACCGGCGCGGATCTGATCAACGGATCGGGCACGCTCGATGGCGGTGACGGGGATGACGAAATCAATGGTGGTAACGGCACCGACACGATCTTCGGCGGCAGCGGCAACGATGTGATCCGCACCGGCAGCGGTGCCGATGTGGTCGATGCCGGAGCGGGCGATGACAGCATCACCGGCGGCGCAGGCAACCAGACTGTCGATGGCGGCATTGGCAACGACGTGTTCTTTATCAACGGTCTGCGCTCGCAGTTCACCGTCACCTATGATGGCGCTGGCGGCTACATCGTCGTCGACAACTTCCCTGAGAACGGAGACTTCGGCGAAGATCATCTGGTTGGGGTCGAAGCCATCCAGTTCTCCGATCAGCTCTTCGTGCTGAGCGAAGGCAACACGGGTGGCGTGTTCAACGGCGGTAATTTTGCCGATACCTTCTATGGCGGCGGTGATCCTGACGTTGCACGCGGCTTTGGCGGCAATGACTCGCTCTATGGCAACGGCGGCAACGACACGCTCTATGGCGATGCTGGCAACGATCACCTCTACGGCGGTGCCGACAACGACCTGCTCGATGGTGGCGATGGCATCGACACGATGGAAGGCGGCACCGGCGATGATATCTATCGCGTCGGCAGCGCAGGCGATGTCGTGATCGAGAATGTCGATGAAGGAAACGACACGATCGAATCCGAAATCAGCAGCTTCTCTCTGCTGACCACACCGCATGTCGAAAACCTGATCTACACCCGCGATTTCGGTAACTTCATCGGCACCGGCAATGCCTTGGCCAACCAGATTACCGGCGGCAACCAGAACGACACCCTCGACGGTGGACTGGGCGCAGATCGGCTTGTCGGTCTTGCCGGAAATGACCGCTACTATGTGGATGATCTGGGCGATGTTGTGGTTGAAGCCGCAGATCAGGGCACGGATGCGGTCTATGCAACCGTGAGTTTTGCCATCTCGGCCAATGTCGAAAACCTCCACCTCGTCGAAGGCGCGGCTGCGGCCCTCAACGCCACGGGCAACGATCTCGACAACGCCCTCTACGGCAACAGCCTCGACAACCTGCTGGATGGCGGCTTGGGCGCTGACCGGATGTATGGCGGCGCAGGCAACGATACCTACGTGGTCGATAACGTGGGTGACCTGATCACCGACGTCAGCGGTGATGCCGATACCGTGCGCACCACGCTGAACACCTACGTTCTGCCGGGCGCGGCTGAACATCTGGTGTTCATCGGCGCGGGCAACTTCAATGGCACCGGCAATGCCAAGGCCAACACGATCGAAGGCGGCGCGGGCAATGATACGCTCGATGGTGGCTTCGGCATCGATACGCTGATCGGCAAGGGTGGGAACGACACCTATCTTGTCGACCGTAGCGAAGACGTGGTGGTCGAAGCTGCAGGCGAAGGCAGCGATACCGTTATTGCCAGCAAGAGCTGGACGCTTGGTGCCGGTATGGCCGTCGAACGGATCGAAGCTGTTGCGGGGGCGGCGAATATCCACCTCACCGGCAACGAACTGGCCAACGTGCTGGTCGGCAACAATGCCGGAAACCGTCTCGATGGTGGGGCCGGGGCCGATACCATGATCGGTGGCCACGGCAACGATATCTATGTCGTCGATGCTGTGGGCGATGTGGTTGATGAAACCGGCGGCAGCGGTGTCGATACGGTCGAAACCTTCATCAACTATACGCTCGCTGGCACGCTGGAGAACCTGACGCTGCGAGCAGGCGGGCTGACCGTTTCGGGCAATGCCCTGAACAACATTGTCACTGGCAGCAGTGGCGCAGATATCGTCAACGGCCTTGCCGGTGCCGATCGTCTCTATGGCGGTGATGGCGATGATGATCTGCGTGGCGGCGATCAGAACGATATCCTTACCGGCGATCAGGGCAGTGACCGTCTCGATGGCGGCAACAACAACGATACGCTCGACGGCGGCGATGGTGACGACAATCTGTTCGGCAAGGCAGGTGCAGACGTCCTGATCGGCGGCGCGGGCAATGACGGCATCGACGGCGGCACCGAGGCTGACTCGATGACCGGCGGGCTTGGCAATGATCGTTATTATGTCGATCATGTTGGCGATCAGGTAATCGAAGCTGCGGGTGAGGGCACCGATACCGTGCGCGTAACCCTTGCCACCTACACCTTGGGCGCGAATGTCGAACATCTGACCTATGGAGGCACCGGCAACTTTACCGGCACCGGCAACGATCTGGTCAACAACCTGACCGGTGGTGATGGCAACGACACCCTCTATGGCCTGAACGGCAACGACCGTCTTCAGGGCGGTGCCGGCGCAGACGTCCTTTTCGGCGGGGCCGGGGCAGACAAGTTCGTCTTCACCAGCCTTGCCGAATTCAGCGCCGGGCCGCTGGACCGTGTGGCCGACTTCTCGCTGGCGGAAGGGGACCGCATCCGTCTCGACACCATCGATGCCAACAGCGTCGCCGGGGGCAATCAGGCCTTTGCCTTCATCGGCACGGCGGCCTTCAGCGGCACGGCGGGTGAACTTCGCTATGACGCGATCGGCGCGAACTCGATCGTCTATGGCGATGTGAATGGCGATGGTGTGGCGGACTTCCAGTTCCAGGTCGATGGATTGACCGCTTTCCTTGGGACGGAATTCGTCCTCTAAGGAAGGACTGGAGATGCAAGCCATGCCGGAGTTGATGTGCTGGGACGTTTGAAAAACTGGCTTTCGGGCATTGGTGTGGCGAAGGCTGAAGATGGCGCGGGCAAGCAGGCGGGATCATCCCCGCCTGCTTCACGCGCGGTCGATGTGGGCTGGCTTCTCGATACCGATAAAGCCCGCTTCATCTGGGCGGAGCCGCGCCGCGTCCGTCGTGGCGATCCCCCGCCGCGTCATGCCAAGTCGGTGAACTATTGCCCCGGCGTGATCGACCATGAGGCGCGCCTGTTCGAAATTACCTGTCCCATCGATCTGCACTTGCGCTTCGCCCGCAACGAAAAGGGCGCACCCGTTCTGATCAATGCGGACGGCGACAAATCGGCCATTCGCAACAAGCATCTGAACGCAATGATGGCGATGGTTTCGGAAAAGGAGTGGCGGCACCCGGAACGTCCCGTCATCCAGATCATCACGCCCTATATCTTCCTCAGTGACGAGCCTGTCTGGATGACCCAGATGCCGCCGTTCCTGCACTACCGCCCGGAACCCTGGCCCGGCGTGGTAATCGGCGGGCGCTTGCCGATCCATGTCTGGCAGCGCCCGCTGATGTGGGCTTTCGAATGGTACGACACAAAAAAGGATCTGGTGCTGCGACGGGGGGAGCCGTGGTTCTACGCCCGGTTCGAAGCGCACGATCCCACGCGCCCCTTGCGCATGTTCGAGGCGGAGCGGACGCCTGAACTGGTGGAGCATATTCAGGGGGCAAGCTCGGTCGCGAACTACGTCAACCAGACGTCGCAACTGTTCAAAGTGGCGCAGGAGCGGCGGCCTGAACGCCTGCTGGTGCGCAAGGAACGGGCCAAGACGGACGAGCCGCCTGCGGCGTGCCCCTACGATTCCTGAAGTGCACCTAGACGCACCTAACTGCACCTAGGGCGCTGCAAACCACCCCCAGATGAGCCGAACCGTCAGACCGATGCTCACCACAACGAGCAGCGGACGGATCATTTTCGCGCCGAACTTCGTGGCAAAGTGTGAGCCGATCCACGCCCCCGTCATCGCGCCTGCGCCCATGCACAAACCCAACACCCACATCGCCTGGCCGCCAATCGTGAACACGATCACGCTGGCGATATTGCTGGTTACGTTCAGGTACTTCGTCAGCCCCGTCGCCCGCGTCAGCCCCAACCCACGCAAACCCACCAGCGTCGTCGCAAAGAACTGCCCCGCGCCCGGCCCGAAAAACCCGTCATAGAACCCGACTCCCGCGCCGACCGGCATGTAGCCGCGTTCGGAGAGGTGGCCGTGGCGGTCATCGTCGGTCATGTTGGGCGAAAGCACGGTGTAGAGCGCGACGGCGATCAGCAGTGCGGGCACGACCAGCTTCAGAACATCGGCGCTAAGCCGCTGAATCGCCAATGATCCTGCCATTGCGCCAACAAACACGATCAGCGCAGTCGGCGCACTTTTGCGGAAGCTGAACAGCCCTGCCTTGTGATAGCGCCAGGTGGCCATCGCGGTGCCGCACATCGACTGCACCTTGTTGGTTCCCAGCACGACATGCGGCGGCAGCGGGGTGGATAGCAGCACCGGCATCATCACCAGACCGCCGCCGCCCGCTACGGCATCGATAAATCCCGTCAGAATGGCCACCAGCGTCAGCGCCGGGTACAGCCAGAGGTCGAGCGTTACGGGATCGATCATGGAAAAATGGGGCATTTGCGCCTCTTGGCGATTGCGCCTAAGGGCCGCAACATTCTTTTCGGCCGAGACACAACAACAATGACCCGCTTCGCCTTCGATATCCACGCCACCGACGGCAAGGCCCGCACCGGCACGATTCGCATGATGCGCGGCGATATCCGCACGCCCGCCTTCATGCCGGTTGGCACGGCTGCGACCGTGAAGGCAATGAAGATGGAGGACGTGCGCGCATCGGGTGCGGACATCATCCTTGGCAACACCTACCACCTGATGCTTCGCCCTGGAGCGGAGCGGGTTGCGCGGCTTGGCGGATTGCACAAGTTCGGGGGCTGGGATCGCCCGATCCTGACCGACAGCGGCGGCTATCAGGTGATGAGCCTTTCCGACCTGCGCAAGATTACTGAGGAAGGCGTGACCTTCGCCAGCCACCTTGACGGGTCGCGCCACCTGCTCAGCCCCGAACGCTCGATGGAAATCCAGCGGTTGCTCGGTTCTGACATCGTGATGTGCTTTGACGAATGCCCGCGTGCCGATCAGCCGCGCGATGTCATTGCAAAGTCGATGGAAATGTCGATGCGCTGGGCCAAGCGCAGCCGCGATGCGTTCGATGCAGGCGGCGAACATGCTGAACGGTCTGCCCTGTTCGGCATCCAGCAGGGCGCGCTGGACGAAGGTTTGCGCAAGGCGAGCGCGGATGCGCTGATCGACGTGGGTTTTGATGGCTATGCCATCGGTGGCCTTGCCGTAGGCGAAGGGCAGGAAGCGATGTTCGCCACGCTCGACTTCGCGCCGCAGCAACTGCCTGCCGACCGTCCGCGCTATCTGATGGGCGTGGGCAAGCCCGACGATCTGGTTGGCGCGGTGGAGCGCGGCGTGGACATGTTCGATTGCGTGCTGCCGACGCGATCAGGGCGCAATGGGCAGGCGTTTACATGGCACGGCCCGCTCAACATGCGCAACGCACGTCATGCCGAGGATACCGGCCCTCTGGACGAGCGCTGCCCATGCCCGACGTGCACCAAGCATACCCGCGCCTACCTGCACCACCTACACAAGTCCGGCGAGATGCTGGGCGCGATGCTGCTGACCGAGCATAACCTGTGGTTCTACCAGCAGCTGATGGCCGGGATGCGCGCTGCCATCAGCGAGGGGCACTTTGCTGCCTTCACGACAGACTTCCGGCGCGACTACTTCGCGCGGTAGCGTTCAGTCAAGAATGCCGTCATCCTGAACTTGGTTCAGGATCCATTTTGTCCATCAGACCGCCGTTTCGGTTGATAGATGGACCCTGAAACAAGTTCAGGGTGACGAGTGTTTGCAGGACAGCCTGCTTCGCGCGTCAGGCTGCAATGCCCTCAGGCGGGCCGGCAACGACGGTCCCGTCCATTTCAAGCCGCGTTTCCTTGTACGGATAGAATGTGCCGGTGCGCGCATCGTAGAAGCCTGCGCCGATCGCGAAGGCCTGCTGCTGTGCGGTCGTCAGATCAGGATACCATTTGCCGGTGCGGTGGGGGGTAACGAAGCGATAGTGCGTCATGCCCTGCCAATGGCCAAGCCGCGTTTCAGTTCCACGACATGGCGCAAATCAGCACGCAGAAATCTGAAATAACACGCTGTTTCCAAACGCGAAAAAGGCGGAGCTTGCGCCCCGCCTCTTTGCTTGTTCCGAAAGGTTCGGAAACCGATCAGCGCGAATAGAATTCGACGACCAGATTGGGTTCCATCTTCACCGGATAGGGCACTTCGTCCAGCGTCGGAACGCGGGTGAAGGTGGCCTTGTCGCCTTCGGCGGCAACGTAATCGGGAACTTCACGCTCGGGCAGGGTCTGCGCTTCGGCGATCAGGGCCATTTCCTTGGCCTTCTTGCCGAGGCTGATCACGTCACCAGGGCGAACGCGACGCGAGGCGATGTTGCACTTCACGCCGTTCACATAGATGTGACCGTGCGAAACGACCTGACGGGCCGAGAAGATGGTCGGAGCGAACTTGGCGCGGTACACGACCATGTCGAGACGCTGTTCGAGCAGGCCGATCAGGTTCTGACCGGTATCGCCCTTCATCTTCGACGCTTCCTGATAGGTGCGCTTGAACTGCTTTTCGGTCACGTCGCCGTAGTAGCCCTTGAGCTTCTGCTTGGCGCGGAGCTGGATGCCGAAGTCCGAAACCTTGCTCTTGCGGCGCTGGCCGTGCTGGCCGGGACCATACGAGCGGCGGTTCACCGACGACTTGGGACGGCCCCAGATGTTTTCGCCAAGACGGCGGTCAATTTTATACTTGGATGCCTTGCGCTTGGACATGCGCTGCCTTTCAATTTGCAATGCACTGGCCACTTGGCCGATGCTTCTGGACCCGGAACCGCACCATCCGACCGAGTGTTCGGATGCGGCCACCGCTTCACCGGGTGTGCGAGGCCAATTGCGAAGCGCGGCCAAGAACAGAGATGGGATGGATTGTCAAGGGTTGGTGGGGTGGAAATATGGCGAAGGAAATGTTTCCCGCTCACTGTTGTCACCCTGAACTTGTTTATCTGCGCTGGCCTACGGCTCAGGGTCCATTTCGCGGCCGAGGGCTTCGGCGTGGTCGGCACAATGGATCCTGAAACAAGTTCAGGATGACGATGTTTGGGATCAGAATTGGCGTGCCTATTCCAACGCATCCCCCGGCCTTGAACCGGGCTTGCGGCGCAGGGCGCTGAGGACGCCACGGAACGTGCGCAGTTCGAGATGATTCCAGCCCGGCTTGGTCATCATCGTTCGCAGTGTGCGGCGTGTGGACGCAGCGCGAGCGGCCGGTTCGAAATAGCCGCGCGGCTCCAGCAAGGTGCAAAGCTGTTCGAACATGCCTTCAAACTCCTCCTGCGGGGCAGGGGGGAGCAGGTCTTCGACGGTGGGCTGCACCAGATCGACGTGCTTCGAAAACTCGTAGGCGCACAGGATCACCGCCTGTGCGAGATTGAGCGAACCGAATTCGGGATTGATCGGAACGGTTATGATCGCACGGGCAAGCGCAACGTCATCGGTTTCAAGGCCTGAGCGTTCCGGCCCGAAGATGATCGCACTGCGCGCTGTTGCGCCGATCACATCGTTCGCGGCCTGCTCCGGCGTCAGCACGGGCTTTGTAACGCCCCGCTTGCGGACCGTGGTGGCATAGACGTGGGCGCAATCGCTGACGGCATCGGCCAGCGTATCGAAGACCTGCGCACGCTCCAGCACCACGTCCGCCCCTGCCGCAGCAGGCCCGGCAGAAGGATTGGGCCAGCCATCGCGTGGCGCGACAAGGCGCATTTCGACGAGGCCGAAGTTCAACATGGCGCGCGCCGCCTTGCCGATGTTTTCGCCTAGTTGCGGGCGCACCAGCACGATTACAGGCCGCCTGTCGAAAATTGGGGTACCGGATGATGCACTACCGCTCACGGGCGAGCGCTTTCACGACGTTGAATTTCTTCGGCGCTCATTTCCTGAACGCTGCTGGCAAACTCTTCAAAATCGCGCGCTTCCGTGAAATCACGATATACGCTGGCGAAGCGGATATAGGCCACGCTGTCCAACTGGCGCAGGCCTTCCATGACCATTTCGCCAATGACTTTCGATGGCACTTCGGCATCGCCCATCGTTTCGATCTGACGCTGGATGCCGGACACGAGCTGGTCGAGCCGTTCCTGCGCCACAGGGCGCTTGCGGCAGGCGAGTGCAACGGATTGTTCGATCTTAAGGCGCTCGAACGGTTCGCGGCGCTCTCCGCTCTTGACCACGACGACTTCGCGCAGTTGCACGCGCTCAAACGTGGTGAAGCGCGCGCCGCAACCTTCGCACTGGCGACGCCGACGGATCGAGGTGTTGTCCTCGCTCGGTCGGCTGTCTTTTACCTGACTGTTATCGTGGGCACAGAACGGACACCTCATGCGGTCAGCGCTTGATCCGCTGCCAGAAGGCAAATCCTGCACCCACGGCAAGGCCGAGGGGGATGGAAACGACCGGGAGGATCGCGCCTGCCACCGCCCCGATGGCCGCGCCGGTCAGCACCGGCTTGGTCGAAGGATGGGCAAGCCCCTGCTTGGCCATGCCGGAGACTTCCTCCTTGGCGCGGGCGGCGAGATCGTCCTGATCGTTCATGGTATTACAGCTCCGGATAGATCGGGAACTGCGCGCAAAGCTCCGCGACGCGATCGCGCACGCGCTGTTCGACCTGACCATCGCCCTCTTCGCCGTTGCGCGCAAGGCCATCGACGACTTCAGCGATCAGTCCACCGATCTTGCGGAACTCTTCCTCGCGGAAGCCGCGCGTGGTGCCTGCGGGCGTGCCAAGGCGAATGCCCGACGTGACGAAAGGCGAGCGCTTGTCGAACGGAACACCGTTCTTGTTGCAGGTAAGCCATGCGCGATCGAGGCCCTTTTCAGCGGCCTTGCCTGTTACGTCCTTGGCCGAAAGATCGACCAGCATCAGGTGATTGTCGGTGCCGCCCGAAACGATACCGAGGCCAGCATCCTTCAGGCTTTCGGCCAGCGCCTTGGCATTGGCGACGATCTGGTGGGCATAGGCCTTGAATTCGGGCCGCAGCGCTTCACCAAAGGCGACAGCCTTGGCCGCGATGACATGCACCAGCGGGCCGCCCTGCATACCGGGGAACACGGCCATGTTCACCTTCTTGGCGATGTCTTCGTCATTCGTCAGCACCACGCCCGAACGCGGGCCGCGCAGCGACTTGTGCGTGGTGGTGGTGACGACGTGGGCATGGGGGAAGGGCGAGGGGTGCGCGCCACCGGCGACGAGGCCGGAAATGTGCGACATATCGACCAGCAGCCATGCGCCCACTTCATCGGCGATGGCGCGGAACGCTTCCCAATCCCAGATGCGCGAATAGGCGGTGCCGCCTGCGATGATCAGCTTCGGCTTGTGTTCGCGGGCGAGGCGGGCAACCTCTTCCATGTCGATCTGGTGATCGTCGGCACGAACGCCATAGGGAATGGGCTTGAACCACTTGCCGCTCATGTTCACGGGCGAGCCGTGCGTGAGGTGGCCACCCGAATTGAGATCGAGGCCCATGAAGCTGTCACCCGGCTGCAGCAGCGCGAGGAACACGGCCTGATTCATCTGGCTGCCCGAATTGGGCTGCACGTTGGCGAACTGGCAGCCGAACAGCTGCTTGGCGCGTTCGATCGCCAGCGTTTCGACCACGTCGGCATATTCGCAGCCGCCGTAATAGCGCTTGCCCGGATAGCCTTCGGCATACTTGTTGGTGAAGACCGAACCGGTGGCATCGAGCACGGCAAGGCTCGTGATGTTTTCCGAAGCGATCAGTTCGATCTTGGTCTGCTGGCGCTTCAACTCGCCACGGATCGCGGCAAAGACTTCGGCGTCGGCGGTTTCGAGATGTTCGGTAAAGAAGCCGGCTTTACGGATTTCCGGCGCTGCGGTGGCGGTGGTCATCGTTTCTGGCTCCTTCAGAATGCGGGATTGGAAAGCTTTTCGACGCGGCCCGAATGGCGGCCTCCGCCGAAATCAGTGGAAAGGAATGCGTCGAGGCAGGCCTTGGCCATGTCCTCACCCGTCAGGCGGGCACCCATCGCGATCACGTTGGCATTGTTGTGTTCGCGGGCGAGCGCTGCAGACAGCGGTTCGGATACCAGCGCACAGCGGCAGGCGGGATCACGGTTTACGGCGATGGAAATGCCGATGCCCGATCCGCACAACACGACGCCGCGTTCCGCGATGCCTTCGGCCACGACCGAGGCCAGCTTGTACCCATAGTCGGGATAATCGACGCGGTCTGCGGTATCAGGGCCGAGATCGGCGACTTCATGACCAAGCTCGATCAGATACTCGCGCAGGACGGCTTTCAGGTCGACGGCGGCATGGTCGGAAGCAATGGCGATACGCATGGGATCAGGTCTGTCCGATTGCAGGCTGACGGGATTCGCAGGGCCAATAGGCTTTTGCAGCGCAACAAGCCACCGCAAATCGCCCGTCAAATTACGCCCAATGGGGTGGATCGTAACACTTGTGGGCTTTGGGTGCGGTGCGGGCGCTTGCACCGGGCAGGCAGGGCCGCTAGGCGCGCGCGGTGGCGCGTTGGGCGCATTGCAAGGAAGACCTGAGAAGATGCGCCGTGATCATGTGCTTATTGCCGGTGGTGGCATCGGTGGTCTGGCGCTCGCGCTGACGCTGCATGAAATCGGCGTGCCCTGCACGGTGTTTGAAGGCGTGCGCGAATTGAAGCCGCTGGGCGTGGGGATCAACCTGCAACCCAATGCGGTGCGCGAACTCGAAGACCTGGGCATTGGTGAAGCGGAGATGGATGCGGTGGGCATCCCGGCGCGCGAATGGGCGCTTGTCGGGCTGAACGGGCGCGAGATCTATTCCGAGCCGCGCGGAAAGCTGGCCGGATACAACTGGCACCAGTACGCCGTGCACCGCGGCGCGTTTCACATGATGCTCTATAACAAGGTGATAGAGCGTCTGGGGCCGGATGCAGTGCGGCTTGGCCATAAGGTTACCGAATACCGGCGCGAGTCTGACGGCGGCGTGACCGCGTTGATCGAAACGGCGGCGGGGGAACGCATCGAGGAGAGCGGCTGCCTGCTGTTCGGGGCGGATGGCATTCATTCTACCGTTCGCGCCCAGATGCATCCGAACCAACCGCCGATCCACTGGGGCGGAACGATCATGTGGCGCGGAACGGCCAAGGGCGTGCCGATCCGCAGTGGGTCTTCGTTCGTGGGCCTTGGCACAAGTCGCCATCGCGTGGTGATCTATCCGATCTCGCAGCCGGATGCAGACGGGCTTGCGGATATCAACTGGATTGCCGAACAGACTTACGACACCGACCATGACTGGTCGAAGTCGGGCTGGTTCCGCCCGGTTGAGCTTTCGGAATTCGCTGCCGAGTTCGACGGGTTCGTCTATGACTGGCTGGACTTGCCTGCGCTTCTGGCGAAGTCTGACGTGGCCTATGAAAACCCGATGATCGACCGTGATCCGCTGCCGACATGGGTGGACGGGCCGGTGGCGCTTATCGGCGATGCCGCGCACCCGATGTACCCTACCGGCTCCAATGGCGCATCGCAGGCGATCATCGATGCGCGCACCATCGGGCGCATGATGGTAGAGCGTGGCGTTACGGCAGATACGCTGGCGGCGTGGGACGCGGAGTTCTGTGGGCCAATCGGGCAGGTGGCCATGCGCAATCGCGGGGCCGGGCCATTCGGGCTGCTCAACATGGTGGACGATCGTTGCCGAGGTCAGTTCGAGAACATCGACGACGTTATTCCTGCGGCAGAGAGGAGCGCCTTCATGCTGGCGTATCAGCAGGCGGCGGGCTTTGCCAAAGACCGGCTGAACGCAGCGCCACGCACGATCCCTGCAGGCGCCAAAGTTGCGAAGGTGGCAGCATGACCATCGCGCTCAGCCATGCGACCGATCTTGTAGTTGAACTGTCCCCTCCGCACGAGATGGGGGATTGCCCGGCAGGCGTGCGGCGCATCATCCCTATCGTTGGTGGCACAGCGGCGGGGCCGCTGCTTTCTGGCCGCATCCTGCCGATTGGCGCAGACTGGCAGACGGTGTCGCGCGATGGCATTGCCGATCTCGACGCGCGCTATGCGGTAGAGACGGCGGAAGGCGCGGTAATCGAGGTGGTTAGCCAAGGCGTGCGCCATGCCTCTGCCGAAGTCCACGCGCGGATTGCTGCGGGCGAGCAGGTTGATCCGACCGAATACTACATGCGCACCGCGATCCGGCTTGAAAGCGGGCACCCGGCCTATGCGTGGGTCAACCGCGCGCTGTTTGTCGCGCGCGGCGGCAAAGTGGGCAACACGGTGCGGCTTTCGGTCTGGCGCGTGGATTGATCCAGTTCAGGACGGACTGCCTACGTCACGCACACGGATGAGGCCGATGGATTTCATCGTCATGACCACTACGCCATCCTGATTGAAGACTTTCACGTTCGACCGGAAACTGCCCATTTCGGGCCGCGATCCACTGCGCTTCTTGTCGACGATCTGCGTCTCCACCGAAAGCGTGTCCCCCGGATAGACGGGTTTGAGCCAGCGGATTTCGTCCAGCCCCGGCGAACCAAGTCCCGCCTGCTGGCGCTCTTTCAGGTTTTCCACCAGCATCGCCATTGTCATCGCGCAGGTATGCCACCCGCTGGCTGACAGACGCCCAAAGTGGGTATGCGCCGCCGCCTCATCGCTGAGGTGGAAAGGTTGCGGATCGTATTTCGAAGCGAAATCGATCACTTCATCGCGGTTGACCGCATAGCTGCCAAAGCGCTGCACCGCGCCGGGTTCAATATCTTCGAAATACATCATCCGCGCAGCATGGCGCGCTGCGCGGCGATGTCAATCGATCGATTAAATTGCGTCAGACGTTGAACTTGAAATGCAGGACATCGCCGTCCTTCACCACGTATTCCTTGCCTTCCTGACGCAGTTTGCCGGCATCGCGCGCGGCGCTTTCGCCGCCCAGCGTAACGAAATCATCGTAGGCGATGGTTTCGGCACGGATGAAGCCGCGCTGCATGTCGGAGTGGATTTCTCCCGCAGCTTCCGGGGCCTTGGCACCCAGATGCACGGTCCAGGCACGGGCTTCCTTGGGGCCGACGGTGAAGAACGTGATAAGATGCAACAGTTCATAGCCTGCGCGGATCACGCGGGCGAGGCCGGTTTCATGCAGGCCCATTTCCTCAAGGAATACAGAACGCTCTTCCGCATCCATGCCCACCAGTTCGGATTCGATGGCAGCAGACACGATCACCGCGTTTGCGCCTTCGGCCTTGGCCTTTTCAAACACGCGGGCGGAGAATGCGTTACCTTCCGCAGCGCTTTCTTCCTCGACATTGCAGACATAGAGCACGGGCTTGGCAGTGAGCAGTTGCGCCTGCTGAAAGACGCGCGCTTCTTCGTCATCCTTCGGCTGCGTCAGGCGCGCAGGCTTGCCATCGCGCAGCAGTTCGAGCGCCTGGCCCAGCACCGAAGCGATGATCTTCGATTCCTTGTCGCCGGCTTTGGCTTTCTTTTCCGCAGCTGGAACGCGCTTTTCCAGGCTTTCGAGGTCCGACAGCATCAGTTCGGTTTCGACCGTTTCCGCGTCGGAGATCGGATCGACCTTGTTGTCAACATGCTGGATATCGTCGTTTTCAAAGCAGCGCAGCACGTGGACGATGGCGTCCACTTCGCGGATGTTGCCGAGGAACTGGTTGCCCAGACCTTCACCCTTCGATGCGCCGCGCACCAGCCCGGCGATATCCACAAAGCCAAGCTGCGTGGGGATGATCTTCTGGCTGCCAGCAATCGCGGCCAGCTTGTCCAGTCGGGGATCGGGCACGCCGACATTGCCGACGTTCGGCTCGATCGTGCAGAACGGATAGTTCGCCGCCTGCGCCGCCTGCGTTTCAGTCAGCGCGTTGAACAGCGTCGACTTGCCGACATTGGGAAGACCGACGATCCCGCAACGAAAACCCATTCTCAAAGCTCCTTGGTTGGCGCGGCCTTTAGCGGGCATGAAGGCATTTGGAAACCTTCACCGAAATTTCAGCATGACCTGCGATTTTTGCAGCCATGAACAAACGCCTGCTGATTCTGTCCGCCGTGGTGCTGCTGGGTGCCTGTGGTGAAAACGCCGACCAGAAAATTGCCCGCGCCCGGCAGGAAATTGCCGAAATGCGCTTTGGCGCGGCAAAGGTTGATCTGTCTGCCGCGCTTGCGGACAAGGGGGACGATCCCGCCTTGCTGCGAATGCTGGCCGCCGTGCAACTGCGCATGGGCGACGGCGATGGTGCGGATGCAACCGCAGCACGGATGGAGCGGGCAGGGCTGAAAGGCGCTGAACTTGCGCTGATCCGCGCCGAAGCAGCGGTGCTGCGCGGACGCCCTGAAGATGCGCTGGCGCTGATCACGCAGGATAACTCACCGGCAGCGTGGCGCATTCGTGCTGCGGCCAGGCTGGCGATGAAAGACCCGGAAGGCGCGCTTGTTGCCCTTCGTCAGGGCGCAGCAGCGGGCAACGATCCGCTGCTGCTGCGCGATTACGCGAAGTTCCTGACCGAATCCGGTGATCTGGATGGCGCGGCACAACAGGTGGCGACGCTCGAACGTCTTGCCCCCGATGGCTATGATGCGCCAATGTTAAAGGCCGATATCGCCGCGCGGCGAGGGCGCCCGGCCGAAGCGCACGCCGTGCTTGGCAAGTTGGCGGAACGCTATCCCGCTGTGGTGGAGCCGTGGATCGCACGCGCCGAAATCTATGACATGGAAGGCAAGCTGGACGAGGCGATCAGGATGACGGCCAAGGCGGCGGATGTCGCCCCTGCTGACCCGCGCGTGGTGGCGTTGCAGGTGCAGTTCGCTTCGATGAAGGGCGATTGGGAAAAGGTCCGCGAAACGCTGGCCGATCAGGAAAGCACGCTCGATCCGCTATCGACCAACGGGATGACTTATGCCGAGGCGATGCTGCGGCTGAACCATCCTGAGCAGGCCCGCGCAATGTTCCAGCGCGCGCTGACACGATCACCGAACAATCCCTATTCGCGGCTGATGCTGGCGCAGGCGCAAATGGCCACAGGCGATGCTGCGGCGGCCTATGCCACGGTCAAGCCGCTTTCAGACAGTTTGCTGGCCGGGCCGCCTGAACTGGAACTGGCAGAGATGGCAGCGCGGGCCATCGAAAGCCCCGATGCTGGCAAGCTGGCGCAGCGATTGGCGGCAGCCAAGGCCGGAACGTCGCAAGTGCTGATTCAGAAGGGCGAAAAGGCGCTGGCGACGCAGGACTGGAACGCAGCCGCTGCCGCTTACGGACAATTGGCGGCGACGGGCGATGACGCCGAGGTCATGAAGCGTCTGGCAATGGCCTTGAGCCATCTTGGCCGCACGGATGAAGCGATCAGGGCGGCTGACCGCGCGCGCGCACTGAAGCCCGAAGATCCTGATACCACCTATATGGCAGGCTATGTGCGAGCCGCCGGTGGCAAGGATACGGCTACCGGAATTGCCCTGCTCAAACAGGCGAGCGAGGCTTCACCTCAGAACATTACGTTCCGGCGCAGCCTCGCTCGATTTTCAGTAGCGCAGGGAGGCTGATTTCAGCCTCCACTGACTATTCCGGTTCAGGCGCGCGGCTTGACCTTGCGCGAGCGGGCAAAGCCGATGCCCAGCAGGCCCAGAGCCATCATGCCCAGCATACCGGGTTCGGGAACTGCAGTGCCGCCCGTCGTGGTTCCACCGGTGGTGGTGCCACCCGTGGTGGTGGTTCCACCGGTCGTTGTGCCGCCCGTCGTCGTACCACCGGTCGTCGTACCACCCGTGGTGGTTCCGCCGGTTGTCGTTCCGCCTGTGGTCGTGCCACCCGTGGTTGTACCGCCGGTCGTGGTTCCACCGGTAGTGGTGCCGCCCGTGGTCGTGCCACCGGTGCTGGTGCCACCGCACTGGCCGCTGTGGCCGCAGTTGCAGTAGTGCTTGTGAGTCAGCGTCGTCCACCACGTGGCGTGGGCCGGCGTGGCCATCGCGGTGCCGAGTGCAACCGTTGCGACCGCCGTGAGAAACTTCTTCGTCATGTAAACCTCCACACCCTGGAACTTGGTTGACACAGTACACAGCAAAGGCCGTGCCAACTTCGTGGAATCAGGAGGTTCGATGGTTAATGAAGGTTTTCGGATGAACGATATGTCAGGAAGTTCGACAGTTTTCGGTTTCTGAAATGTTTCCGCCGCTGGCCGCAATTGTGTCAGCCCTGCTGGCGCAGCGCCACATCTGACATGAAACGCACCTCATCGCGCTTCGCCAGCCAATCGGCTTCCGATGCGATCGCGCCCAGCATTTCGACCAGATCGTCCTGCTCAGCCTTCGCGAAATTGCCCAGAACGTGGCCAGTGACGCGATCCTTGTGGCCGGGGTGGCCGATGCCAAGCCGCACGCGACGGAAATCCGCGCCAAGGTGCTGATCGATTGATCGCAACCCATTATGCCCGGCAGTGCCGCCACCCTGCTTCACTTTTACCTTGAACGGCGCGAGGTCCAGCT
>NZ_JBMLSM010000208.1:0-1031 GCF_049240505.1 Novosphingobium sp. | reverse complement strand
CCGGCGACGTGATCTGGTGGACCGGCGAAGGCTGGTCGCGCCATGTCAACGATGCCGTGGAAGCAGGCGAACATGCCGAGGCGATCATCGCGCGCGAAAACGCCAAGCAGATCGTCACCGACACGCAAGTGATCGAGGCGACCGTGACCGACGAAGGCGTGCGCCCCGCGCACATCAAGGACCGCATCCGGGCGCTTGGCCCGACGGTCCGCCTCGACCTTTCCCTCAAGCCTGCCGATCCTGCGGCAGGGAACTGGGTGATCTGAGATGTATCAGTACGACAGCTATGACCAGGCGATGGTCGATGCCCGCGTGGCCGAATTCCGCGATCAGGTGGAGCGCCGCCTTGCGGGGGACATCACCGAGGACCAGTTCAAGCCACTGCGTTTGAAGAACGGCCTTTACCTGCAGCTTCACGCCTACATGCTGCGCGTGGCGGTGCCCTATGGCACGCTGAACAGCGGCCAGATGCGGATGCTGGGTGATATCGCGGACAAGTATGACCGTGGATACGGCCACTTCACCACGCGCCAGAATATCCAGTACAACTGGATCAAGCTGGAAGATGCGCCCGACATTCTGGCCGATCTTGCATCGGTGGAGATGCACGCGATCCAGACCAGCGGCAACTGCATCCGCAACACCACGGCGGACCAGTTTGCAGGCGCTGCGGCCGACGAACTGGTCGATCCGCGCCCCTATGCCGAACTGCTGCGCCAGTGGTCGACCTTCCACCCGGAGTTCGATTACCTGCCGCGCAAGTTCAAGATCGCGATCATCGGTTCGGAAACTGATCGCGCGGCGATGAAGCTGCACGATATCGGCATCCAGCTGGTGAAGAACGACGCGGGCGAAGTGGGCTGCCGGTTCTACGTTGGTGGCGGCATGGGCCGCACGCCAATGATCGCCCCGGTGATCGGCGATTTCGTGTCGCCCTTGCAGATGGTGTCCTATGCCGAGGCGTGCCTGCGCGTGTACAACCGCTATGGCCGCCGCGACAACAAGTACAAGGCGCGCATCAAGATCCTCGT
>NZ_JBMLSM010000207.1:0-19622 GCF_049240505.1 Novosphingobium sp. | reverse complement strand
ACCTCGTAACACTGGGTGTCGCCTTAGCTCGTAAAACTGGGTGTCCATTGACAGCTCGCGGCGCGAGACATTGGCTAGCCAGTTTCGGACCTTGCGCAGCGCGCGGATCGCATTGCCGCCATGCTCTTGGATATCCATGCCGGCCAGGTCCGAGATAAAGCGCTGATATCGGTACTGTTCGATGTCCAGAACCAAGACCCTCTTGGCTTTCTGAGGCTTGCCTCCGTAGCGCTTCGCCCCAAGAAATATCCCAAGCTCAAGCGGCATATTGAAGCGCGGCAGGTTATTCACCAAGTCCAGTTCGGTTCGCGAAAGATCGTGAATACCGTAGCGGCACTCTTCGATGAGCCCGTAGATCTTGTCGATCCGCGTCTGGCCGCCGTCATCAAGTTCGCGCGCGGAACGCGGGCGAAAGCCGCACACCAGAATCGCAAAGATCAACGCGCGGAACGCTGGTTTGAAATCGTCGTCAAACGGACAGTTGATGAAAACGTCGTCGGTCGACGTCAACGGATCTGGCACGCTACGCCTTCTTCGTGAGGACGCTTTTCACTGCGGCTTCGATTTGCTTATCCGAAACCACGCCCTTTTTGGTCGCTACCGGCACCAGGACGTAGCGGCCCGTAGCAGCGCTGCGTCCGAGAACGGCGGCTTTGCGATTCTTGATCGGGGACTGAGTGGCTACTGGCATACAAAGAATGTGCTCTCGACAGCGCCAAATAGCAATCCCCAGACCGGAAATTGTGCCTCGCCGCTACCGCCACCGCGTGCCGTCCGCCGTGTCGAAACTGATCGCATCCGCATACGGCTGCAACACTTCGCTGGGGATCGCATAAGTGATGGGCAAACTGACATCGCCGGAAGTGAGGCCAATGGTGACCATGCCCAGAACGGCACCCGTCCGGGGATCGCAGACGACGCCGCCACTGATGCCTCCGAGCGCGACTGAGCTGATCTGTAGCAGCCGCGTCTCGCCTGTCCGAATGGCTGGGATGATCGCACTTATAATACCTTCGAAAAATGAGGGTTGGATCAAGCCGCGGTTGGTCTCATTGGAGAAGAACATGGCCTTGCCAAGCGGAAACCCGCCGATCAGCACGCGGTCACCGACGCCGAGCTTTGTTGAATCCCCCCAGACGACGGGAGGAACCTCGTAAGGGGCGTCGGCGTGGTCGGTGGCCGGGCAAACGAGGATGCCTGCGTCAATCCCGGGCCCGCCGTCATCGAACCGCATGTCGTAATACTTCATCACCGCGGCGAAGGGATAGGGGCGCTGGGCTTCGATTCCCCCGAGCCGCGTGTTGGCCAGAATGTAGGCTTCTCCTTCTTGGAGCCGAAGCTGCTCGATCACGTGCCAGCAGGTATAGAGTTTGCCTCGGCCCGCCTGGAAAGCGGTGCCCTGGATATCCATAACCAAGTCCTCATGTGCATCGTCCTGCAGCGTGACATGCAAGGACATGTCGCCCTTCGGCACACTGACCTTGTTTCCGACTGGAACTACTGAGCGCGCGAGGCGCGAAATAGGCGTTTCGCGGCCTCGCGAAGCCCACGGTATTCGATCCAAGATCGTCTTCAGGTCGTCCGATTTCCCAGCTTTCGACCACTTTTTGCCCAATTGCCCATCTCCCGGAAGAAATATTCATTCCCAAGCATCGATTTGGGCAATCCTTGGAGCCCAGCAGTGCAACCGGCATGCATACTGAATGAATGGCAAATTGTCGTGATCGCTCTCTTGATTCCGGAATGCCGCCAAGGTCCGCAATCATCGCCATACACCGGGAGAGCCCAGCTATTTGAAAGTCGCCAGAACAGCCGCCCTCCCAGTTGATGGACTGCCCACTACCAGCGTGTGTCGCTGTAAAATTTCGCCGTGAAGGGCGTGCTTGGCGATCCTCTTCCAATTGTTAAGAACTGATCGAACATATGCCTTCGTCTCGCCGATGTCCGGAATGCGGCCTTCACTGAGCGCCCGACGCTCTGGACCTGCATTGTACGCTGCCAGCGCAAGGTCAATTCTGCGGAACCGGGCTAGCTGCTTGCGCAGATAGCGGGCTCCACCTCGCAAATTGCTCATCGGCTCAAACGGTCTTGCAACCCCCATCGCATGGGCTGTTCCGGGCATGAGTTGGGTTAGCCCTTTGGCGCCCGCCCTGCTGATGGCCAGTGTTCTGTAACCCGACTCCTGGGCGACCACCGCTTCTAACAGACTTGGCGAAATACCGAGTTCGCATGCCGCTCTCACGATATCGGCGTAATGCATCCGCCGTCGTCGTTCGACCTTGGCAGCGAGCCAAGGTGCCGGAACATATGGCGCGGAAGGACAGGACGAATAGGCAAGTTGATACTGCGCTGGTATCGTCCGCGGATCGGCTGTGGTGCGGAGAAAGAAGCGTAGTGCCTCTTCTACAGAACTGCTGGCCCCCGAAGCCGACTTTGATTTGCGCAGGTCGTCAACATTAGCAGATGTTGCTGGCGCAAAAACCATCAGCTCGACAGATTGCGCATGAGCTGACGGGGCAAATCCGAGGGCCACCAGACCAAGTGCCAGATACCGAAACATTCACGCCTCCATGGGCGTGCCGGCTCGGGAGGAATTGCGCGAGGAGCATCTGACTCGATCCAGCGAGCTAAGTCAAACGCTGTCGGGACCAATCAACGAAATCTCGGCTCAGGCCGTCTGCCGCCGGACCTGCAATTCGAGTTCGGCTATGCGCTCTGAGCAGATTGCGTGGACAACGCGACCGAGTTCCTCGACCTGCACAGCAAGCCAGGCCAGTTCCTCGCCAGAAATCCGGTAATGCTTGGAATACCGCGCCTTGACGTAGGCTTCCTTGAGCTTCTCGAACATTGCGCGCTGCTTGCGGTTGTCCGCCGGCCACACATGGACAAGCCGCCGATCGAGCCGCTCGGCCTGGGTGCGCAAGAAACCGAGATTGTGCACGTGCGGGGTGTAGAACGTCACCGTGAGCAGAACACAGTGATAAAGAAACTCACTGGCTTGATGCAGATCGAAAGCCGCCTCTTTCAATCTTCCTTGACCCAGAGTGTATTTGGCTGTGTCCAAACGGCCCGCTGCAGCCGGAAACCATTCTTCAAAATATTCCTGTGCCATCGCCACCGCCTGCTGCGGTGTCTTGGGCTTCGGCTGATGCAACTCCTCCTCGTCCGCCTGGTAGAGCGCGATTCCATCCCGGGCGACGTCGATAAAGAAATAGCGCCCGTGGGCCAGCCCATCGTTCACCTCGCCCAGCGTGTGGACGATGAAGTTGATGGGCGTTTTGAGTGTGCCGGTCACTCCGTACTCGCGCATCAGGCGCTCATCGAGCCGTGACCAGTACTTTACCCGGTCGGTCAGCCGCGCATCGTTGACGATGATGAGCAGGTCGTAGTCGGACTTGTACCCCTTGGCGGTGTGCGGTTCGTCGACCCAACCGCCGCGCGCATAGGAGCCGTAAAGCACCACCTTGAGGATCCGGCCCTGTTTCTTCCATTCGCGGCGCGCGAGAGCAAAGCTGTCTTCAAACTCCTCGAAAACAAGCTGCACGACGCGCTCAAGCTCACGTTGCTTGTGTGCTGGAAGATGATCGAGACCGGTGCGCATCGTGCCGTCAGCCTAGCAGCAATTGGCCCGTGATGCACCAATATGAATTCTGTTTAACGCATTGTATTCTGGCAATTTATCAAGAACTATGTTTCTCTTCCGGGCAGTTGCGGGGCCGTGATGCAATTGATTTGCGTCGAGCTGCTGCTCCTGAGTGACCGGGTCGCCGCTGCGCATGTCCAGGCCGAAAAGCTAAAGGCTGCGGTGTGGGTCCCCAACGATCCGTTTCATGTCCCGGTCATTTCATATCCCTGTCCCAAGCCGCTCAAAACAAAGCCATTATAAAATGGCTGGCAATGCCGGTCGGGATCATCCTTGGCCTGCGACAATGGAGTCGCATTTAGCCAAGAAGGATGAAGTTCATGACCGAGAACACTCCCCGCGAGGACACCCTGATCGATCTGGGTGAAGCCTCGACCACCACCAAGGGCCAAGCGATCGTCGAACTCGACGTCAGCGGTGGCAACCTCCGGTTCCTCCCCGGCATCGCTGCCGAGTGACCGGCTCGGGCGCATGTCCCAGTTTCAGGGCATGCGCCCTTCGGCGCAATTTCCCATGAACACTCCCCTCCCCGCATTGAGCTTCTGCGTCATCGAAGATACGGCGCTGTTCCTCGATCTGGCTCGCGACCACTACTTCCGGTTGCCGGAAACTGCCAATGCCGCTTTTCTCGCCAGTCTGATCAATGGCGTGGCATTTGCCCCCGCGTTGCAGTCAGCAGGACTTGACCAGTTCGTTTCACTCGCTCCACTTCGCGCACAAGGGGGTGGCATCCATCCCCGAGAGGCCGCCGATCTGCAGGGATGCGGCTTCTCGCCTTCCCTGATCGCTCGCGCGCTCTGGGATCAGCGTGCTATCGAGCGCAGGCTGGCCAGACGTGGCTTGCACATGGTTCTGTCAGAGTTGCGTTCAGTGCTGTGCTCGCGGCACGCGCGCAGACCTTTCGGTGCGGAACACGCCGCACTGGTGAAGGCCTTCGAGGACGCTGGGCTTGTTCGAAGCGCAGTCGACCGATGCTTGCCCCGCTCGATCGCGCTTGCGCGCTTGATGGCGAAATCGGACTGCGCTTGTCAGGTCATCATTGGCGTCAAGCTCAGGCCCTTTGCCGCCCATTGCTGGGTGCAGGCCGGTCACCTCCTACTTAACGAAAGCGTGGAAGAGGCGGCGCGCTACACACCGATCCTGGTCCTGTGAAACCGGTCCGCTTCCTGCTGACCTGGCCGAACGCGAGTGCGGGCAACATCGAGCACTTCGCTTTGTCGACCGGTTCCACGATCCGTGTTTCAGGACTCGATGGCCCTCGCCTGTGGGCTGAGCAAGAGGAGCACGTTCTGGAGGCTGGCGAACGCGCCGTCGTGATCGGCTATCTGTTCGAGAGGGCGACCGGCCGACGTGTCACCCGCCTGCCCCGAGAAATCCTTCAGGCTCCTGACGCATCAAGTTTCGCGACATGGCTTACGCGCGAATATTGGGGCGCCTATGCAGCCCTGCTTATCGATGGGCCGCATTTGTGCGTTTACCCGGATCCGTCAGGATTGCTGCCGGTTTACCGGTCGAAGACCGCCGAGGGCCAGGCATGTACAAGCGACCCGACGCTGCTGCATACGCATTCCGTTTCCAAAGCCAGCGTTTCCTGGTTTAACCTTGCCTCGCATCTACAACGGCCGGATTGGCGCGGTCAGCGAACCTGCCTTACCGACATCGAAGAAATGCCCGCTGGACACATGACGTCGTGGACCAAGGAAAGCGCAACGTCCGTGGCCGTGTGGAACGCCGCACAATTCATGCCGGGCACAAAGACACGACCTTTTGACGAACTGGCCTTCGAATTGCGCACGTCCGCGCAAAGCGTCATGCAGGCATGGGGAAATGTATCTGGCCGCCTGGTGGTATCGGCCTCGGGCGGGGTCGATTCCTCGTTGATCGCCGCCGCGCTTGCGACGACCGGGCAGGACTTCGCCTGCATGACGATTGCAACGGGCGATCCCAGCGGCGACGAGCGCGTGCCAGTGCGGACGCTTGCCAGTGCGTTGGGCGTCGAAACCATCGAGGCTCGCTACGATCCCCGCATGATCGATCTGACCGTTCCGGTTTCGCTGGGCTTGGCACGCCCCTCGGGCAAGGCGTTCATGCAGGAAGTCCGGCGCCAAGCAATCGAAGCCGCTGGCCGGTTTGGGGCAAGCGCAGTCTTCGATGGCAATGGCGGCGACAATCTGTTCTGCTATCTGCATTCTCCGGCGCCGATCCTCGACCGCTGGCGCAACGAGGGCCTGTCGCGCGGCACGGCGGCAACTTATCTCGACATGTGCCGGATCGCGCAAACGACATTGCCAGCTATGGCACGCGCATTGGCCTTGCGGGCGCGGCTCGGAGCTGGACCTGCAGCCTGGACGGCTGATCGGCGATTGCTGGCAAGCGATGTGCCCGCCTGTGACGCGCCGGCTGCAATTCAAGACATGGCACTGGCGGTTCCGTTCAAGCATCCGGGCAAGGTCGATCATCTGGCGTCGATGCTGCGGACGCAAAACTTCATCCATCCCGCCAGCGGTGCTGCAGACCCGTTGCAGTTCTCCCCTTTGATGAGCCAACCCGTCGTCGAGCTGTGCCTGTCGATCCCGACATGGACCTGGTGCCAGGGCGGAATCAACCGGGCACTTGCCCGTGCAGCGTTCTCGCAAGAACTGCCCGCTGCCATCGTACGCCGTGTGTCCAAGGCCGGTCCTGACAGCGTCATGCGCGTGATCTTCGCCCAGAATCGGGCGCTGATCCGGGACATGCTTCTCGGTGGCCTGTTGAGGGCCAACGGACTACTCGATGCAGTCGCGATTGAGCAGGCCATAGCCAGCGACCCACATGGAGAAGACCCGATAATCTATCGGCTGCTGGACTTTGTCGAAGCTGAGGCTTGGGCGCGCTCTTGGCAGCCTTGATCTGCAGCCTTGCTCAAGTGCCCATCTGGTCATCCGCAGCGCAGGGCAGCAGGCGCAGGCGCGCCTGGCATGGCCTTCCAGCGCTCGTACTGATCGCGCTTGTCAGGCGAGCAATCCATCTCGTGCATCAACCAGAAGCGAAACCAGTCGACCGAGCGCTCATAGATCGCAAGCCGATGCGCAGGTTGCCATTTGAAATGCGGCTCGTTGTCCAGCACGATCATCTCGACGGCCTTGCCCTGCTTGCGCAAGGCAGCAAAGACATCGAGACCCGCCTCGTATTCGCTGTCGCCTGTCTGGATCAGAATCGGTGCCTCAATCCTGTCCGCGTTGAGTACCAGCGACATCGGCTTCCAGAAATCCGGGGCGGCTGCCTCGAAGAAGCGATAACCCATTTCGCGCCCCAACCTCTCGAAATAGGGGCCTGCCGCCAGAGGATAGGACACCATATCCTCGCAGCACGCGCCGAGGCTTGCAACCTTGAACAACTTCGAATTGATCAGCGCCCATTGGGTAGTGGACGTTCCGTCGCTGAAACCGCTGATCCCCATGCGGTCGGCATCGACAGCGCCAGTGGTGATGGCCTGTGCAATGGCCATCTCGAGCGAGGACTGAACGCTTCGACGATCGAGCCAGTCGGTGCGATTGCGCGCGCGCAGTTCGCTCTCGTCCTTTGCTTCCATGACCCAGGCCGGAAAGTCTGGACGGGCAAAGCTCAGCACCGCAAATCCCTTCGCGGCGAGCACCTGGACAGGGACCTCGTCACCGGTGCCGCCGCGAAGGAATCCGTCGCTGCCGTACTGGACGACAACGAGGGGGTGCTTCTGCCCTCGCCCGTGATCCGGCGGGAGCACGAGGTCGGCAAAACTTTCCACACCAAAGGTATTGCGAAACCGTAACCGCTGGACCGCGCCGAGTGTGAACCTTGACCAGTCGCGGTTCGGATCGTGGATCAGGCGCTCCCGACCCGTCGCAGGATCAATCGCGACGAGGCGGCGGGGTCGCGCGGCACTCTCGCGCGCGCAGACAAGCTCGGGTCCAGACATCGTGCAGCCGATCAAAGCATCTTCGGTCACGAAAACACGTTTTGGGCGAGGCCAGGACACGTTCCAACGCAGCAAGCCTGTCTGGCTCTGCCCCCATCCGGTCTTCTGCAGCACGTAGAGGTCCCCAGTATTGGCTGCCCACCACAGGTGCCGCGCGCCGTCGCACAGCGCCGTGTCACAAAGCCGGGTTGCACCGCCTGGCAGTCGCAGGACAAGGCGGGTCGGCGCGATCAGTCGACCGGGGGCCTTGCTTTCTATCCAGGCGGCGCCGCCATCCCCTCTCTTTGTAAAACCCCGCGCCCCGACCGGGATTTCGTCGCCCGGAGTGGCGCGCTGGTTCCCGAAGGCACTGATTTCGGCATCAGTGGCAGGGCGCACAAGACCAGCATCGTCTACCGCGGTATACGACATGACCATCGGCCCTGTGGGCAAGGGACGATCCGCAAACTGCGGCGAGAAGCGATCGTCGAACACAAAGCCCGTCCGCGCCTCAGCTCCAATCCGCGCGTTCGTTTCACGCAGTGATGGCCGCGTTTGCGCAATGAGTGCCTTCCCGTCTGTGCTCCAGCGAAAGTCCTCGACATCGTCGGGCAGAGCCGTTGCTTGCCTCGCCGGAGCGTTGCCGGCCACGTTCACGGTCCAGACCTGGGTCTGTTCCGACACGCGCTTGAGAAAGGCAATACGCTGGCCATTCGGAGACCAGCGCGGGGTGATGACCTGAGCGTACCCTGCGCCGACAACAGGGAAATTGCGCAAGGCGAATGTCGCGCGGATGAAAGCGCCGCCGCGGTCAATCTCTCGCGGCGGCGCTCCCTCTCTGACCAGGCTCGCGACCATGAGCTTCTGGCAGAAGGCATTGGCTTGCGGATTGGCCCGGCGCACGAGGAAGGCGATTTGCTTCCCGTCGGGCGATACGCCAAATGGGCTGGCAGATTCGTTGGGATCCGAACGCCCGATGTCGGCCATAGTCGCCAAATCGCCGGAAGTGAGCTCGCTGCCCTTGTCCTTGCCTGGCCTCAAGGCTTCCCCTTCAAGCGACAGGCAAGGGTCGACTGCTGCAGACGTTTCGGGGACGGAAACCCCGGGCATGACAGCCTGAACCAATATGAGCGCCGCGCCGGCCAGCATCACCATCGCCTCGACACGCCAAGGGCCACGAAGCGGCCAATCGGAGAAAAGTTTGTCGAGTCATAGGGTGTGTCGGTCGGCCCCGTCGTTCGAATGATCTGCGGCTTCTTGTTGGCGATGTTGTTGACGACAAGCGAGAGGGCCAGACCCGGTTCGTCACCTATACCGGCAATCGCGGTATAACGGAGCGCAAGATCGACTGTCGCTTGTGATGCAATGCGCACAGGCGTCGCGAAGCGGCGGTCGGCAAGCGCACCGGTGTAATTGACATAGGCCGACGCCAGAACCTCACGCGACTGGTAAGCGACGCTGCCGCGACCGCGGAACTTCGGCGGATTGAACAGGGTCCCCGCAAGATCGGCCTCGGGCAACGCCGCGTTGACCTGTTGGCCGCTGTCGAGCCACGAGCCGGCAAGATTGGCCGTGAGCGAACGACCCGATCTCAGGTCCTTGCGCCAGTTGAGAGACGCATCGACCCCTTTGATGTTCTGAATGGCGACATTGAGATTGCGATTGTCGACCAACGCGACGACTGCGGCGGGATCATAGGCGCGGCCCGTAAAGTTCTGCAGACCGAGCTGTGCCCCTTCTATGAGCTGGCTCAGTCGACCTGCATCGGGATCGCGATCAATCAGCGAAGCGTAAGCAGGATCGGTAAAGGCAGCTGCGATCGAACCGGCAATGGGCTGGACGACCCTGTCGCGATAACGGATGTCAAAATAGCTCGCTTCGAAGGTCAGGTTTGGCAAAGCAGCGGGGGCAATCACGAACCCGGCGGTCCACGAACGCGCCCGTTCGGGTTTGAGAACAGGATTTCCGCCGCTGGTATACAGAACCGCCTGAGCGCCTGTGCCGGCCCCGAAGGCTGCTGCAGGCAGGAGGTAGGCCTGGTACCCGACATATTGTTGGTACAGCGTTGGCGCCTTGAACGATCGCGCCCACGAGGCCTTGAACGTAACATCGTGCACGGGCGCGTAGATCAGGCCCAATCGCGGCGTCGCAACCTGTGCCATGCCCGGGTAGTCTTCGTAGCGCATGGCGGCTGACAGGCTGAGCCGGTTGATTCCGGCGATGCCATTTTCTGAGGCAACAAAGGGCAGGAACACTTCCCCGAATCCATAGACGCTGTGGCGCGACACCTCGAAGGCTTGCGCCAACGTCCCTCCGACAACCCGGGTGAAGTTCATGCCATTATCGCGATAGCCGCCGCCGATGGCGAGGCGAGCGGGACCACCAGCCAGTGCGAAGAGTGGGCCGCTTGCATTGACTTCTGCCGAAGTGGCATCGTTGCAGTAGCAACCCTGGGTTACCGTGGGCGTGCTACCCGAGGGGGTGAAGGTCGTATGGTAGCGAGTGCGGTCGCGCCCGAAGGCGCCCAGGAGCTTGATGCTCCAGTCACCTCCTGCTTCCAATCGCAGCTCTGGAGCGATGGAAAACGTGGTGACCCGCGGCGAGAACAGATAGCGCGCAGATGCGGTACCGCCGATCGTACGCGATGTCCGCCTCGAATAGAGCACATCCATGCTGAAGGTGAGGCGCTCACCCAAATCCTGGTAAAGCGTCATCAGCGCGGCGTGCCGCCTTTGCTCCGGGTACAACGACGCCCGGGCGTCGAGCGAGGATGCGTAATTGCGCTGCTCGGCAGAGATCGCGGAATTGTGCGCATAGTCGTAAGCCAGCATGGCGCCGCCGGAGGACCACTGCGTGCCGCCCACGACATCGGCTTGCTGGCGAAAATAGCCGCCATCGGTTGCGGCGCCGATCTGCGCCGACGTTGCAAGGCCGCTATAGTTCCGCTGCAGGATCACGTTGACGACACCGGCCACCGCATCGGAACCGTAGAGGGCCGAGGCACCATCGGGCACAACTTCGATGCGCTCGAGCGCCGCAACCGGTATCGCGGAGATATCGACGCCACCAAAAGCCGAATCGTAGGGCAGCCTGTGGCCGTTGAGCAGCGTCAGTGTTGCGTCTGGTCCCAGGCCGCGCAGATTCGCGCTGGCTGCCGAGTTGACGTTGGTGTTGATCAGGCCCGCACCCGTTCCAACCCCCGGGTTTTGACCACCTGCAAAGTTCTGCGGAATCGCCCGCAAGGCCTCGCCGGTATCGGTCTGCCCGGCAGCCACGATGGTCTCGCGCGACAGCCTGATCACGGGCGCTGCCACTTCGGCACCACGGATCAATGATCCTGTGACGACGATCGGCGCATTGTTATCCCCAGAGAATGCAGCCTCGCGGGGCATGGTAACGACGATCGTACGGTTCGAAAAACTCGCCTGTAGTCCACTTCCCGACAGAAGCCTGGTCACGGCCTGTTCCACCGTCATCCTTGCGCGTAAGGGTTCGACCCGACGACTGCTGACAGCCTCGGCCGGAGCATAGACCTGCCACCCCGCCTTGGCGGCAACAGCCATGAGCGCTGCACCAAGATCAGTCTCGGAGATCTCGAAATCATAGCGCGCTTCTTGCGCCTGAGCGGGCGTTGCGATCAGCACGGCGCATGCGCCGCCAAGCAAACTGGCAAGCAACCGGGGTGAGCAGGTCATCGATAGTTCCCTCATTCTCGTTGATCCGGTTGCGCGAGAGCAGCCGGGCTATGAGGGCAATGACGTCGGGATCGGCCGTGACCCTAGTTGCAATTGCAAATAAATTTTCAGGGTCGGTCGATGTAGAATCCCTCGGGACGTTCCGAGACCGTCAGGGTAAAGACGCGCGCCATGTTTCGGGCAACCGCGGATGGATCGACGATCCGGAAGCGGCCGGAAATGCGAAGGCTACCAAGCGCTGGATCCGAAAGAATGATGGGCTTGGCAGCGTAGCGGTTTGCGGTCTGTGCCAGGTCAGACAAAGGGACGCTGCGATACTGCACCCACCCTTGCGGCCAATCTCGCTCATCTGCAGCAAAGCGCGGCTGCAGCGGCTCGGCCCGGCCTCTCGCAAGACGCATGGACAGGCCTGTGGGAAGCGCATGCCCGCCGACGACATAGCCTGCGCTTTGCAGGACGGGCCGCGTTATGGCCTCTCCTGCATAGAGCTGCACGTATGGCGCATTGCCACCGCTCCAGCTCACATCGAAGATCCCGTCTCGGGAGACGATCTCGCTGTCGCCCACACGCACCACCCATTCAGTCCCACCGCCGGGAAGGCGCAACTGGGCACGTCCCTTGACCACGGTGACAACGGGCTCGCCGTCTTGCTCTTCGAGGTGCACTTCAGTCGCAGAATCCAATGCAAGGCTTGCGCCTTGCGCGAGTTGCACGGTGCGCATCGTGCCATGCCTGGTAGCGAATGTGGTGGCACGCCCATCTGACGCAGTCTGTTGCAGCTTGAGCAGTGGTCCCCTGACAACACCTGTGACAAGGGCGACAGCGACACTTGCCGCAAGAGCGCCCGCAATCCATGAACGGGTACTCAGACGGAGAAGCGGCGGCCGACGATGCCGCGGCGCGGCCGACCTCTTGAGCACCTCAGCTCCATCAAATGTGGCAGCCACCTGCTCAAACGCCGCGCGGTTCAGCTCGCTTGCGTCGCGCCATTTCTCGAAATCCAGACGGTGTCGATCTGCTTCAGGTCCGCGCAGTAATACAAACCAGCGCGCAGCCTCGTCGTTCGAATTGGCGTTGCGCTCCCTGTCCGATCCCCCCTCACGACTCATCGCTGACGGCTCACCTGTGCGCCGCGAGACGTCTAGCAAGATGTGCAAGCGCCTTCGACATGTGATATTCGACCCCCGCTATGGTGAGGTCCGTCGCTGCAGCAATCTCCTGATATGTCAGCTCATCGACCCGGTGCATCAGGAAAATGTCGCGCGTCCTCTTCGGAAGTGCTGCCATGGCCGCCTCGTAGCGTAACTGCAACTGGGCAGCTTCAAGGATCGCTGCCTGATCGGCAAGATCGGGCGAATGCTGCGCTTCGTCGAACTGGACCTGCGGCCCTCGCCGCTTTCGGACACGCAACGTGTCAATCAAGAGGTTCTGGGCAATCCGCCAGAGATAGCCTGCGGGGTTCTCCAGGCGCTCACTCTGACTTCTGCCCAAGGCTCTGACAAAGACATCCTGCACCAGGTCTGCGGACGAATCTGGCCCCGCCTTCCAATCGAAGTAGCGCTTCAATCTGGCCTGCTCTTCGCGGTACGCCTTGTCGAGCGTGCCTTCGCGCGCCGCTATCAGCGCAGGCGACGATCTGGTAGGAGACACATTGGCACCGAAGCCGGCATGATCCCGGCAGCCCGGCAAGGTAGTTGCCGACTGCGTTTGGAGTCAGGTCTGCGTCGGCCTTAGGTGGCGGTGACCGACCGCCGGTCCATCGGGACAGGCGTGCTTTATGCCTGGCGGAATTGTGATCCGGGCAGCTTATGCCAGCTGTTGATGCTGCCTTCCGAAAAGATGGCGCGATTGCATGGACTTGGCAAGCGCCAATGACCAACCGGCGTCAGCTTCTGGTCGGATGGACTTGCTGCAACATGGCAACGAGGCGTGGGGCAGCAGAAATCCGGCGCTGATGATAGCGCCGGATCGCCACAGCGCTCTTCTGACCGGACCAGTTCATCAGCGTGGCTTCGAGATCGGCGACTTCCTGTTCAACGTCGCGCAAGACCTGGGCCTCGATCCGCCGGAAAGGATGAAGGCGATCACCGAGTGACTCTATCGCGTCCTCCAGAGCCTCGTTGCGCGCGGCTGCGGCGATGCCGCTGAACAAAGCACGCGAGCGCAAGGCGAGGTCGGGTTCGCCGGTCCCGATGCCAGTGATCCCAGCTTGGCCCATGCGCTTCACTGCGAAGCTCACCAGCGAAAGGTTGAGCTTTAGGAGGTCACAAAGGTCGAATGTGCAAAGCCGCGGCACATGGAAGCCGAAACCTGGCCTCAGGTCCACCAAGCGCTCGCCAACAAGGCGATTGAGACTGTCGCGAACCGGGGTCATGCTGACGCCTACCAGGTCGGCGATCCGCGCGCTCTCCAGGCGAGAGCCCGGGTGCCAGGCTCCATCCAGCAACTTTTGCTTAATCGCCGTGTATGTCGGTTCGAGGACATGCGCCGGGCTCATCGCTGTGCCCCCTGCCGCCGCGCGAATTCCGAGAGCATCGCGGTCTGATCGGGTCGTAGTGCATCGACCGCACCGAGCTTGCCTCGCCTGCCGCGATTGAGCAACACGGACGGGCATTGCCCTTCGTAATTCCCGAGATTGGGACGATGCTGAGCATAGCCGACAAGCGCCGCGAGTTCGGGCGAGAATGTCCTTGCGACCTTCGGCGGATAGGCCAGCCACATGTTCTCGTATGGTTTGAGCCAGCCCAGACTGTACCCGACAACGATCGCGCGGCGGACGCCCGAGGAGCGGTTTGGACCTGCGCCATGAAGCGTCGAGCCCAGAAAGCATATGGCAGAGCCAGGTTCGCACTCCGTGATGACGGGCTCTGGAAGCTCCGAGAAATCCTTTGGCGGATCACGATGCGTGCCGGGGTAGATCCGAGTGGCACCGTTTTCAGACGTGAAGGGATCCAGAGGCCAGATCACGTTCAGGAGGTATTCGTGCGCCCCCTTCACCCCCGCCCACATGTCCTGATCGCAGTGAGGGAATTGCTCGAGTTCGCCCGGGTGGATTGCAATGGCCTGTGCCACGTTGAGCTGGATTCTGTCACAGGCGCAACCCAGCACTGCCTGCGCCAGGGCGAGCACAGTGGGCTCCATGACGATTTCCGAAGCCCGCGTCGATCGGCGCAGCAGGCTGCCGAAGCGCTTGGTCCGATAGCCATAGAAATGACCTTGGCCGAATGGGGTCGTTCTGAACGGGACCTCCAAGTCTCTAGCCAGATCGGACAAGATTCTCGGCGAAAGAAGCTGCGGGATGACGCAGTAGCCTTGCGCCATCAGCTCATCGAGCCATGGCTCGATTGTGATGGGCGTCATGCCGCTCCTCCCCTCGCGGCGGGCATTTCGATAATCGGCTCGGCAAAACAACCTGCCTGCTTGAGCCCTTCAAGGGTATTCCCGTCGATACTGATGTGCAGACCGACGAGCATTTGCCCATCATGTGTTACAGCATCGCCAAGCGCCCGGCATTGCCACCCGAATGTCCGGATTTGCCGATACCAGGCAAGGCCGGCGACACCGGTATAATCCGTGACACAGTTTCTCAGCGCGTACTGGACCAGCGCGGTCACGAGCTCGTTGCGCGCTACCTTGCGCTGTGCAGCCGTCAGCCGCGGATCAAGGCAGAAGCGGGTTATTTCCCGGGTCGCAGGTCCGGACGGAACTGGCCCGGGGCACAGCACCGGAAACATGTCTCGCAGGATGTGGGAGGTATCGGTGCGCAGCAGCCTGGTCGATGCCCGATGCTCTCCGTTTTCATCGAGCAGGATCAGGTAATCGGCATGCTGGTTGTCGAATTGATCAACCTCGTACTTGCCGGCAAGGACTGGCAGATCCCAGCGCAGGAGGTCGATAAATACCCGCTTGCGGGCGGCAAACATGGTGCGAAAGGCGTGGGCTTCATTCGCTGCGGCGTCAGTGAGGTTGAGCATGGGGCCATCTCCAGGTTGGGATGGCGCATCCAAACAGCGAGCGGACGTTCGCGGTATTCCCAGATCTGGGAATGGCGGAACTTAAGAAAGCTCTTCCCGGCGATCCTCTTAATCGAGGAGGTTGTTCCACCAACGCAGGAGGTCCGGAAAGCTGATCAGACCGTCATAGAGGGCGCAGAGGATGAGCGTCTGGCCACAGTGGACGTTGTAACGTTCTCGGGCATCCTTGAGGTGCTTGCGCACGGTAAACTCGGTGACGCCCATGATGATTGCAGCCTCTGCTGCCGTCTTCCCTCTGGCGGACCACAAGACGCATTCGCGCTGCCTGTCCGAAAGTGCTGGCCTGCAATCGTAGTGGCCCAGCCCTGCCAGTCCACGTGCGGCCGCTATCGCGATGCCTCCAAGCAGCTCAGCCACTTCCAACCGCTCACGGGGGAGTTCAGTTCTTGGGCCGACCACGAAGGAGCATGAGCCGCTGCCTTCGCCGGGTATGTGGCGAGGCACCGTGTATCCGTCTGCGACGCCGACGTGGCGACCAACAGACAGCATGCGATGATCGCCACTCGTCATGGGGATCAGCCTCGCAACGTTGCGCCATTCGAAGCCCAGCAGTGCCCTATCGCAGGCACGGCGCACCGGGTCCTGTCCCGCGAGGTCAAAGCAAACATACACCTCGGCCCATTCTGCCGGATAGTTGTGCATCAAGACCGACTTTCGCTCCTCAAAACGAACCCGCGGCTCATAGGCTACTGCGAAATGATCGAACCCGAGTTCTCGCGTGATGTGCGCGAGGCAGTCCGACAAGGAAGCTGAAGTCTTCGCATCGATCAGGTAGGGTGCAAATTCGCGAACGAGCGACAAAGGCATGCCTGACAATCGGCACCCCTGACGTAACCCAACCCGTCAAGGATGAACCGCCCTGCAACGCCCAGACCCTGGTTCCATGCCAACGCCTGCGGCTGTTTAACCAACGCGCTAGGCCGATTAGTGCCGAGCGTGCGTCCAATATATCGCGCATACCAACCGTGATCAACCGAAATAGTTTAAAGGACCTTTAGTTCACGTTGGGTTTGAGATGTCAGCAAGCTTCTCCACTTAAAAAAGTATTACTGCAAAACTGCACGAACTTGTGTCAGTGGATTATATTTTGAAGTACCAAATTCGAAGAATCTCGAGGCATCGTCCCCCACTCAGAGGATCTGACCTGCCACGGGTAATTACCTCTAGTTGCGATTAGAGTCCGGCCTGCGGAAGGACGGACGAGATGAAGCGTAAGAGGTTTTCATAGGAGGGGTTTCCGTACCGGTTTCGCCAAAAGTAGCGGTAAGGAATATCATTTAATATCAGTATGATGATCAAGCTGTCTATTCTCAACTACTGTTATTTCAATGACTTGTACATCCATCAGGTTTTCAAAGACTCTGCGTTGAATCTTCCATAGCCTCGTCGATCCGCAGAGGAGACTGGCCGATGGAGAGCTGGAGGGAACAATACCTGGGCGTCGATTCATTGCCCGCTTCTTTGACCCAGGCCGAAGTTGCCTTCTTCTTCAAACCAATTGAGCAAACCCTGCCATTTGTTGAGACACGCCGCCGACCACTGACCCGGCTCGGCTTGCTGCTGCACATCGGCTTTCTCCGCATGACCGGACGACCGCTGGCGGCATTCGACAGAATCCCACCAGTCATCCTTGAGTTCGTTGCCGATCACGCTGGCGTTCCAGCCCCCCAGATTGCAACGTTGCGCGCAATCTATCGACGCCGCATGTCCCTTTTCGAACATCAACGCCTGGCTGCCGAAGCCATTGGATGGCGGACAGCGGAAGACGGCGTGTTGCGAATGCTGACCGCCTTCCTGCGCCGCCAGGCTGAGACAGAGATCTCCCGACCAGATCTTGTGCGCCAGGCGCGTCGGTGGCTGTATGATCGCTCGTATATCTTGCCGGGGGAGCGGCTGCTGGAGCGTATGGCCGCCATCGCTCAGGATTATGTCCTGGACGGCCTCAAGTCGGAAATCGAAGGTGCGGTCGGCGCTGAGATAGCGCCAAGTTGGGCAGCAAGCCTGTCCGGTGCAAAACCAAATGGCAGCGGCGTTTCCATGCTCGACTGGCTGAGTGGGCGGCGATGACCTCGATCGCCGGGAAGGTTGGCTGCACGACCGAAACGCTGCGCCGCTGGTGCCGCGAGGAGGCGAGCCGACGAGCGGGGCCAGCGGCGCAGGTCGCCAATGACCGTGAGCGCCTCAAGTTGCTGGAGCGGGAAGTCAAGGAGCTGCGGCGGGCCAACGAGATTCTGCGCAAGGCGTCCGCGTATTTTGCGATGGCGGAGCTCGACCGCCACGGCAGATGATAATGGCGTTCATCGACGCCCATCGCGAGGACTTGGGTATCGAGCCGATCTGCCGTGAACTGGCGATCGCCCCGTCCTCCTACCACGAGCATGTTGCCCGTCTTGCCGATCCCGGCAGGCGACCTGCTCGTGCCCAGCGCGACGACGAGATGCGAGCACAGATCAAGCGTGTCCATGACGCCAGCTTTGGTCTCTACGGCACGCGCAAGGTCTGGCACCAGTTGCGGCGCGAAGGCGTAGTGATCGCCAAGTGCACGGTGGAACGGCTGATGGCCACCATGGGCCTGGCAGGTGTGCGGCGGGGCAAGAAGACCATCACCACGGTCAGCGATCCCAAGGCGCCATGCCCGCTGGACAAGGTCAACCGCGAGTTCCGCGTCAGCCGGCCCAATGCCCTGTGGGTGGTCGACTTCACCTACGGTGCGCCTCGTCCCGGATGGTCCGGGGTGCATATGACTGGAATGCAAAGGAGAAAGGAGGAATTGAACGAATGCCTTGCCCTCTGCTGTGAGGGGGCATGAGCCCAAGCGGCGGTGACCTGCCGTCAACTGGCAGGGTGACGTAGCCCGCAGGTAAAGGGGATTGAGGCGAAGCCGTTACGCCAAGATGGTCCCCGAGGCTGTAGCGCTGGAAGGTTGAGGAACACGAACCGGTTAATCCGCATCCGAGGGCTGAAATGTCGCCTTCGCCTACACGGCTTAACAGGCGGAATGCTGATGATGGCGCCGGAGACGTATGTCGGCGGCATCCGAATGTGGCCGGAAATGTAGCCCGTCCCCATGGAGCCATGGAGAGAATGCAGCCAGGCCATGGCATCGGCACCGACTTGCGGGACGCAAGGACAAGGACTGCGACCGGCAGCCTTGTATCTTGAAAATGTTGCATGATGCGATTGCGGGTTGGGTCGCTAGCGACCCAACCCGCGCCGTTCGCGAGCCCGCAGCCACCTTGGTTGCCTAGACCGCTGGGGAGCCTGGGCCCGGACGGATCTTCATCAACCCGCACGGTTGCGAGGGGTTCTACCCCGCACGCGCAAGGATGGGAACGAAGATGACGTGTCAGGCTGTGTTTGTCGGTATCGATGTGAGCAAGGCAAGGCTCGATGTGTGCCTGTGGCCGGATGGAGAGGCGCTGGAATTCGCCAATGACGGCAAGGGCATCCGCGCCCTGGTGCGGCATCTGGCCCGGCTCGGCCCCGCTGCAATCGGTCTGGAAGCCAGTGGCGGCTACGAGCGCGAGGCGCTGGCCGCGCTGTGTGCAGCGGGGCTGCCCGCACATCGGCTCAACGCATTGCGGGTCCGTCGGTTTGCCCAAGGCTGCGGGATCATGGCCAAGAACGATCGGATCGATGCTGCCGTCATCGCTCGCTTCGTCTCCTGCGTCCCGCAGCCCGATGCGGTCCATGACCCGGTTGCGGCAAGAATGGCCGAACTGGTGACGGCAAGGCGCCAGCTGGTCGAGGAACTGACCCGCTGCACAAACCAGGCATCGCGCACGGTGCATGGTGTGCTCAAGCGCATCGCCGCGCGGCGGATCGCACGTCTCAAGGCGGATATCCTGCTGATCGACCAGGCCATGGCCGAAGCAGTCGCCGCCGACGAACGCATGGCCCACCGCAACCGCCTGCTGCGCTCGGTTCCGGGCGTCGGGCCGGTCTTTGCCCATACCCTGCTCGCGCTCATGCCCGAGCTCGGCCAACTGACCCGCCGGCAGGCCGCATCGCTCGTCGGTGTGGCTCCGTTCGACTGCGAAAGCGGAACATTCCGGGGGCAACGACGCATCATCGGCGGTCGCAAACCCCTGCGCGATGCCGCCTACATGGCAGCCCTTGTCGCCGGACAGCACAATCCTGTCATGAAAACCTTCAGGCAGCGCCTCGCCGAAACCGGCAAACCGCCCAAGGTCATCCTTATCGCCATCATGCGCAAACTCATCTGCGCCCTCAACGCCATGATCAAACACGATCAACCATGGACCGCCTGACAAGACGGTTGCTCCCCAGCGCGCGAAAGTCCAGCATATGAACGAGGGAAGGCATGATGGAATGCC
>NZ_JBMLSM010000206.1:785-5315 GCF_049240505.1 Novosphingobium sp. | reverse complement strand
ATCGACTGGCAGGGCACGCAGCAGCTTTACCAGAAGGCGCAGGCCGATGTGGTGCGCGTGTTCATCCTGCCGCCCAGCCTTGAAGAATTGCACCGCCGCCTGACCGGGCGCGGCACCGACAGCCCCGAAGTGATCGCCGCACGCATGTCGCGCGCGCAGGCCGAAATCAGCCACTGGGACGGCTACGATTACGTGGTGATCAACGACGAGGTTGAGGGCTGCTACGAAAAGGTCCGCGAGATTCTGGCAGCAGAGCGCATGAAGCGCACCCGGCAGACCGGACTGATCGACTTTGTGCGTGGGTTGATGCGGGGGTAATCGCGTCAGTCCCTGCCCTTGCGCCCCCGCGAAGGCGGGGGCCTCGGTGTTGTTACGGAATGGTAGTGTAAACCGACTGAGGCCCCCGCCTGCGCGGGGGCGCAAGTGACTGTGGTGGATATGCAAATGCGTTGGAACAACCACCTCTGAAACCACCACCTCGCAAATCACTCTCCAACCTGCGACATTTCAGAGTGGCCGCCTGTAGGCCCACCACCCTAGGTTCTCCCCTGATCTTGCCGGAGCACGCCCGAGCGGCCCGGAAGTTGCCTTGTGGAGAGGGTTGATGACCGAGATGGAATGGAACCGCGAAGCCGATGTGGTGGTGCTCGGTTCGGGCGGCGCGGCGATGACGGCGGCGATCACTGCGCATGATTTTGGCGCGAAGGATGTCGTGATCCTTGAACGCAACGGCATGGTGGGTGGCACCACGGCCATGTCGGGCGGGATGCTGTGGATCCCCAACAACCATCACCAGCACGAAGCCGGGATCGAAGACAGCGACGAGGATATCGTCACCTATCTCGATTCGCTGGCACCGGGGATGCTCGACCCGGAAACGCTGTGGGCATTCATGCAGAACGGCCCGGAAATGCTGCGCTATCTGGCCGAGAAAACGCCGGTGCGGCTGTGCGCCTTTGCCGATTTCCCCGATTATCAGCCCTATTCGCCGGGTGCGAAGCCCGATGGCGGACGCTCGCTCGATAACGAAGCATTCTCGTTCGAACGGTTGGGCAAGTGGGCCACCCGCGTCAATCCCAGCAAGATGGCCTACCCCCTGCGCGGCAGCCTGATGGAAGCGATCCGCGGCTCGCTGGACGAAGAGACGTTGGCCGAGCGTGAGCGGGGCGATTATCGCGGGCTTGGTCAGGCGCTTGCCGGATCGCTGTTCCTTGCAGTGCTGGATCGCGGCATTCCCGTGGAGTTCGAAAAGCGGGCGCGAAAGCTGGTCAAGGATGGCGACCGCATCGTCGGCGTGATTGCCGAAGATGCCAATGGCAAGCCCTATACCGTGCGTGCGCGGCGCGGCGTGGTGATCGCCACGGGCGGGTTCGAATGGAACGAAACGCTGGTGAAAACCTTCGTGCGCGGCCCCCTCACCGGCCCGGTCAGCGTGCCAGAAAACGAAGGCGATGGCCTGCTGATGGCGATTGAAGCCGGGGCGCAGCTGGGCAATATGCAGAACGCCTTCTGGATGCAGAGCGTTCTGGAGTTCGAACCACAGCACCGTTCGGCCAAGCCGAACTATCTGCTGGGATCGGATGAACGTGCAAGGCCGGGCGCGATCCTTGTCAACCGCGCGGGCAAGCGCTTCGTCAACGAGGCCGCGAATTACAATGCGCTGGGCAAGTCGCTCCACGCTTTTGACGCGGGCACGCACAGCTATGCCAACCTGCCGTACTGGCTGATTATCGATCAGCGCTATCGCAACAAGTACCACACCTTCAACACCCCTGCGGGTGGACCGGTGCCTTCGTTCATGATGCAGGCCGATACGCTGGAAGAACTGGCCGCAAAGGCCGGGATCGACCCGGCAGGCCTGACCGCCACGGTCGAACGCTTCAACCAGATGGTGCGCAACGGCCACGACGACGATTTCAACCGTGGCGACAACACCTACGACAACTTCTACATGTGGGGTGACATGGATTTCGATCCGCCGCACCGCACACTGGGCGCGATCGATCAAGGGCCGTTCTTTGCGGTCAAGATGGAAGCGGGCGCGCTGGGCACCGCTGGCGGGCCGAAGACCAACGCCGATGCGCAAGTGGTGGACTGGGACGGTAATCCGATTCCCGGCCTTTACGCAGCAGGCAATGCAATGGCGGCGGTTCTGGGCGACGTTTACGGCGGCGCAGGGGGCACGCTGGGGCCGGGTATGACCTTCGGCTATATCGCCGGGCGTCATCTGGCGGAGCATCTGCCGAACGTGTGAGTAGGGTGCGATTTCCTGGTTAGAGAGCGCCCCCGCGCAGGCGGGGGCCTCAGTCGGTTTACGCAAGCGTTCCTTAACAACACCGAGGCCCCCGCCTTCGCGGGGGCACTTCCCCTTCAGCGCAATCAATGCCCCGAAGGATCAATGGCCGTATCGGGAATCCAGCCATTGACGATGCCGCCATCAATCGGCAGCGGGGTGCCAACCACGTAATCGCCCGCGCGACTGGCAAGGAAGATCGCGCCGCCTGCCATATCCTCGATCGTGCCGACACGCTTTGACGGGATGCCCTTGGCCGAAGCTTCGGGATTCTTTGCCGCTGCCTTGTTCATTTCCGAAGGGAATGCGCCGGGGCAGATGCAACTGGCGACGATCTGGTCCTTGATCAGCCGCGCGGCCATCCGCTTTGTAAGATGGACAAGCGCCGATTTCGACGCCTGATAGCTGTAGGTTTCCCAAGGGTTGAGGCGCAGACCATCGACCGAGGCGATGTTGATCACCTTAGCGGGCTGTTCCTTGCTGGCAGCCGCTTTGAGCAGCCCGTGCAGCTTCTGCGTGAGGAAGAACGGGGTCTTGACGTTGAGGTCCATCACCTTGTCCCAGCCCACTTCGGGAAAGTCCTCAAAATCCGCGCCCCAGGCAGCACCCGCATTGTTGACGAGGATGTCGATCCGGCTTTCGCGAGCGGCAAGATCAGCGGCAAGTTGTTCGATGCCTGCAACGTTCGAAATGTCACCGGCAATAGCGATGCACTTCGGGCCGAGGCGGGCGGCGGTTTCCTCAACCACGGCAACCTTGCGCGCGGTGATGTAAACGCGCTCGCAACCAGCGGCGATGAAGCCTTCGGCGATCATCTCGCCAATCCCGCGCGAACCGCCGGTGACGACTGCGATGCGGCCTTCAAGGCTGAAGAGTTTGCTGAAATCCATTGGTATTCTCCTGCCTGCCTTACCAAGCCCAATTCGTCACCCCGGACTTGATCCGGGGTCCATTTCTCGACCGAGAACGCTGGTCTGATTGGCGAAATGGATCCTGAAACGAGTTCAGGATGACGAAGTGGAATGGTGTGACGGAAACAAATGAGTCTCAATAGCCGCTGAGCTGTGCCACGCGCTCGGCGTGATAATATTGGTCACCCATGAATTCGGCCAGCGAACGGTCACGCTTCATGTAAAGACCGATGTCGAACTCGTCGGTCATGCCAACGCCGCCGTGCATCTGCACACCTTCGCGCACGGCAAGGTTGCACGCTTTGGCAGCCTTGGCCTTGGCCACCGAAACCATCAGGTCCGCACGTTCGGAATTGCCATCAAGCAGTTGCTGCGCCTTGATCACGGCAGCTTCGGCAATTTCCAGTTCGGAATAGAGGTGTGCAGCGCGGTGCTGCAACGCCTGAAACTCACCGATCAACTGCCCGAACTGCTTGCGCGTTTTGAGATAGGCGGTGGTGATGTCGAACGCCCCCTGCCCCACACCGGTCAGCTCTGCTGCTGCACCGATGCGCCCGGCGTTGATCACCCTGTTCAGCAGCGCGCGACCGCCATCGACTTCGCCGATCACGCAATCGCCATCCAGTTCCACGCCGTCGAACGTGACATTGCTGGCCATAGCGCTGTCCACCAGCCGCAGATTTTCGTGGGATACACCCGCTGCGTCCTTCGGCACGGCAAACAGCGTGATGCCATCGGCATCATTGTCGCTGCCCGAAGTGCGCGCGGCGACAATGATCGCATCTGCCGAGGCCCCGTGGACCACAAAGGCCTTGCGGCCCTGCAGACGGAAGCCATTGCCCGCCTTTTCGGCCTTGCAAGCGATGCGTTCGGGGCGATGCTTGGGGCTTTCGTCAACCGCAACCGCCAGCACGCTTTCACCCGCGATCACGCCCGGCAGCCAGCGCCCGCGCAGATCGTCAGAGCCGCCCGAAAGCGCGGTAACGCCCATGACGGAAGTGGTGAGAAACGGCGACGGGGTGAGGTTGCGCCCGATCTCGCGCAGGACGATCCCGGCTTCGACGTGGCCCATAGCGAGGCCGCCATCAGCTTCGCTGGCGAGCATTCCGGTGAGGCCCATTTCCGCGAACTGCTGCCACAGGGCATGGCCGAAACCGTCCTGACAGTTCATATCGCGATAGTGGCGAAGCTGCTGCTTGATCGCGCCTTCGCCGGCCATGAAACCGGTGACGGTATCGGCCAGCATGGCCTGATCTTCGGTGTGGTAAAGCGGCATTTTCTCTCCCTCTCCCCTTCAGGGGAGAGGGTCGGGGAGAGGGGCTGTCT
>NZ_JBMLSM010000206.1:0-775 GCF_049240505.1 Novosphingobium sp. | reverse complement strand
GCGTATTTTTCTCCCCCCCCCCCTTGGTGGGGCGTGGGGGGGGGCGTGGCCCTGTCTCTCACGCCGACCCATGTTCCGTGTGGGAGGACAGCCCCCTCTCCCAACCCTCTCCCCTGAAGGGGAGAGGGCTTGATCCTTACGCTCCCGGCAGGTCGAGAATGCGTTTGGCAATGACGTTGAGCATGACCTCGCTGGTGCCGCCCTCGATCGAGTTGGCCTTGGTGCGCAGCCATGAGCGTGACGGCGTGCCGCCGCTGGTGCGCTCGCTGTCCCATTCGAGCGCGGTGGCCCCGCCTGCCGACATCAGCAGTTCGTGGCGGCGCTTGTTCAGTTCCGTCCCGGCGTATTTCATCATGTTCGGCTGGGCAGGATGCGCCTTGCCGACCTTCACCTCATCAAGAAACTTTTCGCCCATGCAGGCATAGGCCAGCGCATCGACATCGAACTGCGCCAGTTCTGCACGCAGGATCGGATCTTCGAGGCCATTACGCGCCACGACTGCACCGATGGCGTTGAGCCGATCGCCGCCGCCTGCGCCGGAGATCATCTCGCGTTCGTGCCCTAGCAGATACTTGGCCACATCCCAGCCACGGTTCAGATCACCAACGATCTGGGTTTTCGGCACGACCACGTTATCGAAGAAGGTTTCGCAGAAAGGGGAATTGCCGCTGATCAGCTTGATCGGCTTTGTCGAGACGCCCGGCGTCGTCATATCGAACAGCAGGAAGCTGATGCCCTGATACTTGTTCGTCTTGTCGGTGCGGACGAGGCAGAA
>NZ_JBMLSM010000205.1:17726-102240 GCF_049240505.1 Novosphingobium sp. | reverse complement strand
TCGCCTGCACGCCATTGGTGCCTTCATAGATCATGGCGATGCGCGCATCGCGCACGAACTGGTCCATGCCGTTTTCTGCGATATAGCCGTGGCCACCCCAGATCTGCTGCATGTCGGTGGCTGTCCTGTAGCCCATGTCGGTGCCATAGCCCTTGATCACCGGGGTCAGCAGGCTGATCAGGTCATCGGCCATCTGGCGCTCTTCGGCGGTGGCCGCCTTGTGCGACAGGTCTACCTGCAGTGCGCCCCACAGGCACAGCGCGCGCATTCCTTCGATGAAAGTCTTGGCGTCCATCAGCATACGGCGCACGTCGGGGTGGACGATAATCGGATCGGCCTTCTGCGTCGGATCGGCAGGCCCCGTAAGCGCGCGGCCCTGACGGCGATCGAGTGCATAGGCAAGGCCGTTCTGATAGGCGACTTCGGCCTGCGCCAGCCCCTGCATCCCCACGCCAAGGCGCGCAGCGTTCATCATGATGAACATCGCGGCGAGGCCCTTGTTCTCCTCGCCCACAATCCAGCCTTTCGCGCCGTCGTAGTTCATCACGCAGGTGGCATTGCCGTGAATGCCCATCTTCTCTTCGATCGCGCCGACCGAAACCGCGTTCTTTTCGCCCAGCGAACCATCGGCGTTCACCATGAACTTGGGCACGATGAACAGCGAGATGCCCTTGCTCGATTCAGGCGCACCCGGCGTCTTGGCCAGAACGAGGTGGACGATGTTCTCGGTCAGATCGTGGTCGCCCGCCGAAATGAAGATCTTGGTGCCGGTGATGGCATAGGAACCATCGGCCTGCGGTTCGGCCCGCGTGCGGATCATGCCAAGGTCGGTGCCGCAATGCGGCTCGGTAAGGTTCATCGTGCCCAGCCATTCGCCCGTCACCATCTTCGGCAGATAAGTGGCCTGCTGTTCGGGCGAACCCTTGGCAATGATCGCCGAGATCGCGCCATTAGCAAGGCCGGGATACATCGCGAATGCCTGGTTCGCGGTGGCGAGGTACTTCTCCATGATGAAGCCCATCACGTGCGGCAGGCCCTGGCCACCATAGACTTCCGGCGCGGACAGCGTGCCCCAACCGCCTTCGACATATTGGCGATAGGCATCCTTGAAGCCCGCAGGTGTTGTCACGCTGCCATCAGGATGGCGGGTGCAGCCTTCGCGGTCGCCCGAAAGATTGAGCGGGGCGATCACTTCGGACACGAAGCGCCCGGCCTCTTCGATGATCGCATCGGTCATATCCTGCGTCGCGCTTTCGAAGCCGGGCAGATTGCCATAGCTTTCAAGGCGGATCAGTTCGTTGACGACGAAGCGGGTATCGCGGGTGGGCGCGTTGTAGATCGGCATGTGGTCCTGTCCCTTCAGACGTCGAGATTGCGGCCCTCGCCACGTTCGCGCGTGACGACGAGTTCCACGAAACTGGTGAGTTCTTCAATTGTCGCGGCGATATCGGCCTGCTGGCGACGCAGATTCTCGATCCGCTCCCGGCATTTCGCGATGGTAACGCGGCGCTGTTCGGCACGGCCATCGCCCATGTCATAGAGGTCGATCATGTCGCGGATTTCGGCAAGGCTGAAGCCCACGTTCTTGGCGCGCATGATCCAAGCCAGCCGGGCGCGGTCGCGCTTGGAATAGATGCGGGAAAGGCCCACCCGTTCGGGCGCGATCAGACCTTCGTCTTCATAGAAACGAAGCGCGCGGGCCGTTACACCGAACTCGTTTGAGAGATCGGATATCGTGAACTGATCGCGCTTCAGCGCATCGGGCTGATCGAGATGACCGGTATGGCCCGAATCCGGTTGAGCAGCTTCGGCAGGAATCGCGGTGTCGGCTTGCTGTGACATGGTGTCACAAGTAACTAACCTTTACGTAAGCGTCAATCAGTGATCCGTTCCAGCCCGCCTTCTGCGGTAATTCGCCGATAAAAGCAGCTTGATGCCATCGTGTGGCACGCCGGCCCGGCTGCTTCCACGCGCAGTTCCAGCGCGTCCTGATCGCAATCGACCCGGATTTCCACGATCTTCAGAACATGGCCCGAACTTTCGCCCTTCATCCACAGCCGCCCGCGCGACCGCGAGTAGAAGTGCGCGAAACCCGTCTCCAGCGTCTTGGCAACAGCTTCGGCATTCATGTGCGCCAGCATCAGCAGCACACCCGTTCCATGCTCGACCGCAACGGCCGTCAACAAGCCGTTCGAATCGAACTTGGGAAGGAACTCGGCCCCCTGCTCACGGCGGATGCTGTCTTCAGATGCGGACAAAGGTGAACGGCCTTTCAGGTAAAACACGACGAAGCGACGCAATGTGGCGGTTTTGTTGCAGGATAACCACACAAAGTGGCAAAATCCACGGGCCGCGCACAATATGCTTTCGCCAATAGCCTTAATGCGTGATGAAGCAATTGCGGTTTGAGGGAACCGCGAACTGAACAGCCGCCCCACGGGGACGCGCAGTGCACAAAGCGCCAATGTTCGGGGAAACTTGATGAGGGGCCGGTCGGCAACCCTCGCAGCAGGTCCAAAGGACCGCGCGGGGTTCCGGTCGGAGGTTGAGGGACCAGGCGGGACGGTCAGGGGGCCGTCGGTATCGCGGACTACGCGAACGCCCGCAGAAATTCGTCACGAGGACGCCCGGAGTTAACGCTCCGGGCGTTTCCTTTTGTATTGGCCTCATCCATCCACCACAGACCGGCTGCGCACCGAATCCAGCGCTTCATCCAGCACCCGCGCAAAGCAGGCAATCCGCACTTGTGCCGCGCCCGCCTTGCGCAACGCACTGATGCAGGCGTTCGTCGTCGCGCCGCTGGTCATCACATCGTCCACGAGCAGAACCTTGGCACCCTTGATCAGCGATGCGCGCCGGGGATGCGCCTTGATCGCGCCCGCCAGCACGCGCGCTCGCGCCTTGCGCCCCATCCCTCCCAGCGAAGGCGTGGCGCGGTGGCGCACCAGACCATCGACCACAAGGTTCTGCCCCAAACCGCGCGCAATTTCCCCCGCCAGCAGCGCAGACTGGTTGAACCCGCGCCGCATCAGGCGCCAGCGATGCAGTGGCACCGGAACCACCAACCATTGCCCTTCCAACGGCCCGATGCGCGTCAGCATCATCCGCGCCATCATCGGCGCAAGACCGATCCGCCGCCCGTGCTTGAACGCCAGCACGAGCGCGCGCGATGGCTCGTTGTAGAGCGTTGCGGCAGCGATCCCTGTGTGCCGTGGCGGTTCAGCCATGCAAGGGGCACAAATCAGTTCGGCATCAACCGAATGCTGCTCTCCCATCGGGCGCTGGCACAGCGTGCAGCAGGCGCCCGATGGCACTGCCAGCGTGCCCCAGCAATCAAGGCACAGCCCGCCGTGCGCCGCCACCGGATCGCCGCAGAGGGGGCAGCGCGGCGGAAACACGAAGTCGATCACAGGCATCAGCGTGGCGGCAAGTCGCATGGCGCCATCCTCGCAGCATTGCCCCTCTTGGCAAGACCGCCAGACATGGGCACTGCCCGGAAATGGCCAGCATCCCCCCCACTATTTTCGCGCCAAAACGGCGAAATGCCCTGCGTCACCGTATGGCGCACCTGCAACAGTCGCCCGACGCCGCGCGTTACGTGGCGGATGACATGGTAGAAGACGTGCTCGACCGGCTCTCGTTCCTGCGCCACGAACCGAAGCGTGCGCTGATTATCGGTGAACATAGCGGCGCTCTTGCCGCCGCACTTTCATCAGCAGGTTGTGCCGTGGAATGCCGCGATCCCGTTCTGGGTGAGATTCCGCTCGAAGAGGAAGCGCCCTACCCTTTCACCGAAGGCTTCGATTTCATCGCCAGCCTCGGCACGTTGGATACCGTGAACGATCTGCCCGGCGCGCTGGTCCACCTTCGCCGTGCGCTGGCCGATGGCGGACTGATGATCGCCAGTTTCATGGGCGCAGGGTCGCTGCCTGCCTTGCGTGAAATCATGCTGGAAGCCGATGCAGACCGCCCCTCCCCACGTATCCACCCGCAAGTCGATGGTCGTGCTGGCGGCCAGTTGCTGCAACGCTGCGGCTTTGCCGATCCCGTGACCGACAGCCACCACATCGACGTGCGGTTCCGCTCGCTCAAAAGCATGGTGGCAGATCTGCGCGCGCAAGGCATGGGCAATTGCCTCGCGCGCCCCGGTGCCCCGCTGGGCAAGGCCGCGCTCACCCGCGCGGAAGGGGCCTTTGCGGCCAGGGCGGATGCAGATGGCAAAGTGACCGAACGGTTCGAAATCCTGACGCTCAGCGGCTGGGCCAAACCGCTGCGCCCACCGAAGTTCTGAAACGAGACGCTGAGACATAAAAACCCACTTGGAATGTTTCCCCGGGGAAACACACCAAATGGGTTATTGACCTTTAAACCTGCTCCCCCGCGAAGGCGGGGGCCTCAGTCGTTTTACCCGGATGTCCCGTAACAACACCGAGGCCCCCGCCTTCGCGGGGGCGCCGATGTGGTGTTATGCGAGCGCAGCCTGCGCCGCCGCCAACCGTGCAATCGGCACACGATAGGGGCTGGCCGACACGTAATCCAGGCCGGTCTTCTCGCAGAACGCGATGGACGCAGGATCGCCGCCATGTTCGCCACAGATGCCCAGCTTCAGATCGCCGCGCGTCTTGCGTCCACGCTCTGCCGCCAGTTCCACCAGTTGCCCCACGCCTTCGATATCTAGGCTGACGAACGGGTCACGCGGGTAGATGCCCTGATCGACATAGGGATTGAGGAAGCGCGCTGCATCATCGCGGCTCACGCCCAGCGTGGTCTGCGTCAGATCGTTGGTGCCGAACGAGAAGAACTTCGCCTCTTCCGCGATCTCGCCCGCCATCAGCGCGGCGCGTGGCAGTTCGATCATCGTGCCGACCATGTAGTCCAGCGTGCGGCCCTTTTCGGCAAACACCTCCAGCGCAACCCGATCCACCAGCGCGCGCAGGATTTCCAGTTCCTTGCGCGTCGCCACCAGCGGGATCATCACTTCGGGGATCGGCGCGTCGCCACTCTTTTCGGCCACGTCACACGCGGCTTCAAAGATTGCGCGCGCCTGCATTTCGTAGATTTCCGGGAAAGTGATGCCAAGGCGGCAACCGCGATGGCCCAGCATCGGGTTGAATTCGTGCAGTTCCCCAGCGCGGCGCTTCAGATGTTCCACGCCCAGCCCGGTTGCCTCGGCCAGTTCGGCAAACTCGGCATCGGCGTGCGGCAGGAATTCGTGCAGCGGCGGATCGAGCAGGCGGATCGTGACGGGCAGGCCCGCCATCACCTCGAAGATCGACTGGAAGTCGCTGCGCTGTTCGGGGAGCAGCTTGGCCAGCGCGGCACGACGGCCCGCTTCGTCCTCGGCCAGAATCATCTGGCGCACGGCGCTGATGCGGCCCGCTTCGAAGAACATGTGCTCGGTGCGGCACAGACCGATGCCTTCCGCGCCGAACTGGCGCGCCACCTGGCAATCAAGCGGGGTTTCGGCGTTGGTGCGCACTTTCATGCGGCGGTGCTTGTCGGCCCAGACCATCAGCGTGCCGAAATCACCCACCAGTTCCGGCTCCACGGTGGGCACCAGACCCGCCATCACATCGCCGTTCGAACCATCGAGGGTGATAACATCGCCCTCCTTGATATCACGCCCACCGATCTTCGCGGTCCGGTTGGCCATGTCGATCGAAACACCCGAAGCACCCGAAACGCACGGACGCCCCATGCCGCGTGCAACCACGGCTGCGTGTGACGTCATGCCGCCACGCGCGGTCAGGATGCCCTTTGCCGCGTGCATACCGTGAATGTCTTCGGGTGAGGTTTCCACGCGGACGAGGATCACCGCATCGCCGCGTTCGGCGCGCGCCTGCGCGGTATCGGCATCGAACACCACTGCGCCCGACGCCGCACCGGGCGATGCCGGAAGGCCCTTGGTCAGCACGTCGCGCACGGCCTTGGGATCGAGCGTGGGGTGGAGCAACTGGTCGAGCGCCATCGGATCGATACGCTTGATCGCGGTAGCTTCATCGATCAGGCCTTCGCCCACCATGTCCACCGCCATCTTGAGCGCGGCCTTGGCGGTGCGCTTGCCCGAACGGGTCTGCAGCATCCACAGCTTGCCCTGCTCGACGGTGAACTCGATGTCCTGCATGTCACGATAGTGCTTTTCCAGCAGCTCGAACACGGCGGCCAGTTCGCCATAGGCGGCGGGCATGGCTTCTTCCATCGACAGCGGCTTGGCGTTGGCACGTTCGCGCGCGGCCAGCGTCAGGTATTGCGGCGTGCGGATGCCCGCAACCACGTCTTCGCCCTGCGCGTTGACCAGCCATTCGCCGTAATAGGCCTTCTCGCCCGTCGCCGGGTCACGGGTGAAGGCAACGCCGGTGGCCGATGTTTCACCCATGTTGCCGAAGACCATCGCCTGCACGTTCACGGCGGTGCCCCAGTCGGCGGGGATGTCGTTCAGCTTGCGATAGACCTTGGCGCGGTCCGATTCCCACGAATCGAATACTGCACCGATTGCGCCCCAAAGCTGTTCGTGCACGTCCTGCGGGAACGGGCGGCCGAGCTGGTCTGCCACGATGGCCTTGTATTCGGCCACCAGCGCCTGCCAGTGTTCCGCGCCCAGTTCCACATCGTTGAAGAAGCCGTTGTCTTCCTTGACGATTTCCAGCGCATCTTCGAACCGATGATGGTCAAGGCCCAGCACCACGTCCGAATACATCTGGATGAATCGGCGGTAGCTGTCCCACGCAAAGCGCGGATCGCCTGACCCTGCGGCCAGTCCCTCAACCGTCTGGTCGTTAAGGCCAAGGTTCAGCACCGTGTCCATCATGCCCGGCATCGAAACGCGCGCGCCCGAACGGACCGAGACAAGCAGCGGATTGGCGGCATCGCCAAACACACGGCCCGTCGCCGCTTCGATGTGCGAAACGCCCGAAGCCACGCCTGCGCGCAGAGCGTCGTCAAAGGTCTTGCCGCTGGCGTTGTAAGACGTGCAGACTTCGGTCGTGATGGTAAAACCGGGAGGCACCGGCAGGCCGATCCCCGCCATTTCGGCAAGGTTCGCACCCTTGCCGCCGACGATGGTCTTGTCCTTTGCGCGGGCGTCCGTGGAGGCTGCGCCCCCGCCGAAGTGGAATACGTATGCGCTCATGCCGCCAACGATGCTCCCTGCGTAACTCTGTTTTTGCCGGAAAGGGCCGGATTCGGCCCGCTCCTTAGCCTTCTATGCGCGAAAAGTCCGCAACTTTGTGCACCGCAGCACGGAATTGATCAAGCAGCGCCAAACGACTTGCACGTTTGTTAGCGTCCGCATCATTCACGATCACGCTTTCGAAGAACGCATCGATCGGCCCGCGCAAGCTGGCCAGAGCCGCCATCGCGCCCGCAAAGTCTTCGCCCGCCACGGCATTGCGCGCCTGCGGCTCAGCCACCGCCAGCGCATCGACCAGCGCCTGTTCGGCAGGTTCGCGGGCGTAGTTCTGCTCGGGATGCGAAAATTGCGCAGCGATACCTTTTAACGCCGGATCATCGACGAGAACGAGCGGGTCTTCCTCACCGGTCGGCGGCACAACGCCCTCGCCCTGCGCACCAGCGGTCGATTCAAAGCCTTCCTTCTTGAGGATGTTTGCCGCGCGCTTGTACCCTGCGAGCAGATTGGTGCCGTCCTCGGTGGTGACAAAGGCTTGCAGCGCATGGACGCGGGCGAGCAGGCGAACGAGATCGTCCTCCCCACCGAGCGCGAACACGGCGTCGATCAGGTCGTGGCGCACGCCTGCTTCGCGTTGCTGGACTTTCAGGCGGTCGGCAAGGAAATCCACGAGTCGAATGACTCCGTCTGCATATTGATTTCCAAGTCCTGATGGGTCGACGTCTTGCGCTGCCCTATCAAGGACTTTGTCCGCAATATTTTCAGGAACAGCACCGGCACGCTTAACAAGGTCTTTCAGAAAATCTGCTGATTCATTTAAACCTGCTTTAATTCTCCGAATCGCATACTCTCTGGACGCCGTTTTTAGAGAGTGAAACAAGTTAAGTGAGATATTGTTAGAAACAAGCAATCTGATGACTGCGATTGATTGGCGGCGAAGTGCGAATGGATCTTTGGACCCGCTCGGCTCCATCCCCTCAATGAAAAACCCCACCAACGTATCCAGCTTATCCGCCAGCGCCACGGCCACCGTCACCGGCGCGGTCGGCACGTCATCGCCCTGCCCGACCGGCTTGTAGTGATCGCGGATGGCGTCGGCCACGGCGTGGGGCAGGCCTTCGGCGCGGGCGTAGTAGCCGCCCATCAGGCCCTGGAGTTCGGGGAATTCGCCGACCATCTCGGTGACGAGATCGGCCTTGCACAGGCGCGCGGCGAGTTCGGCCTGATCTGCCAGTTCCGCCTGCGTCCCCGCGAAGGCGGGGACCTCGTGAGGTTGTGCGCTGCTGCCTGAGGCCCCCGCCTTCGCGGGGGAGCCGGTTGCGCCGACGATACCCTCTTCAACCAGCCACCGCGCCAGCTTGGCCACCCGCTCAACCTTGTCGGCCACGGTGCCCAGCTTCTCGTGGAAGGTAATCCGCCCCAGCTTCTCGGCATGGACCGAAAGCAGCTTCTTCTTGTCCTGTTCCCAGAAGAACCGCGCATCCGAAAGGCGCGCGGCCAGCACCTTGCGGTTGCCATCGACAATCGCCGCCCCGCCGTCCTTCGCCTCGATATTGGCGGTGCAGACAAAGGCGTTCGCCAGCTTGCCGCTTGCATCGCGGCAGATGAAATACTTCTGGTTCACGCGCGCGGTCAGCTGGATCACCTCTGGCGGCACGTCCAGAAACGCTTCGTCAAAGCGGCCCAGCAGCGGCACCGGCCATTCGGTGAGGCCGGCGTTCTCGATCACCAGACCTTCGTCTTCGACCAGCACGAGGCCCGCCTTAAAGGCCGCATCTTTGGCGTGGACGCGGACGAGTGCTTCACGTTCCTCGTGATTGACTACAACATGGCAGGCGCGCAGCTTCTCGGCATAGTCGTTCGCGCTGCCGATGGTGATTTCACCGGGGCAATGGAAACGGTGCCCGCGCGTGGCATAGCCCGACTTCACGCCGCCGATTTCGCATTCGACCAGATCTTCGCCAAAGATGGCGACAATGCCCGAAAGCGGGCGCACCCAGCGCAGCGATTCCGTGGAAAGCGAGGCCGCGCCCCAGCGCTGGCTCTTGGGCCACGGAAACGCGCGGATGATCGCGGGGATCGCCTGCGCCAGCACGTCCTTCGTCGCGCGACCGGGCTTTTCGGTGACGGCGAACCACACGCCGTTACGCTCGGTCAGTTGGTCCTTGTTCAGCCCGGTCTTGCGAAGAAAGCCTTCCAAAGCCTGTTCGGGCGCCGATGTCTTCGGCCCCTTTGTCTCTTCCGAGACAGCCTCGGTCGCCACCGGCAGATTGCGCGCGATCAGTGCAAGGCGGCGCGGGGTGGACCACACGGCCACTTCGCCCGCTTTCAGCCCGGCGGCATCAAGCTCCTTGCGGAACAGCTTTTCCAGATCGGCGCGCGCCCCCGCCTGCATCCGCGCCGGAATTTCCTCGCTGCGGAGTTCGAGAAGGAAATCGGTCACTTGCTCCACTCCGGGTAATCCTTCGCCCACTGATCGGCGTTCTTTTCCATGTATTTCTCGCACGAACCGCGTGCCAGATCGCGCACGCGACCCATGTAGCTGGCGCGTTCCTGCACCGATATCACGCCGCGCGCCTGCAACAGGTTGAACAGGTGGCTCGCCTCGATCGCCTGTTCATAAGCGGCAATCGGCACGTTCGCATCGAGCGAGCGCTGGCATTCGGCCTCGGCCCGGCGAAACCCTTCGAACAGGCTGTCGGTATCGGCAATCTCGAAGTTCCACTTCGACATCTGCTTCTCGTTTTCAAGAAACACGTCGCCATAGGTCACGCCGTGACTGTTGAAGGCGAGATCGTAAACGTTATCGACGCCCTGAATATACATCGCCAGACGTTCCAAGCCGTAGGTCAGCTCGCCCGCCACCGGCTTGCAATCGAACCCACCCATCTGCTGGAAATAGGTGAACTGGGTAACTTCCATCCCATCGCACCACACTTCCCAGCCAAGGCCCCACGCGCCCAGCGTTGGCGATTCCCAATCGTCTTCCACAAAGCGCACGTCGTGCAGCAGCGGGTCGACACCGATGGCCGCCAGGCTTTGCAGGTAAAGCTCCTGCAGGTTCGCCGGGCTAGGCTTCATGATGACCTGGTACTGATAGTAGTGCTGCAACCGGTTGGGGTTTTCGCCATAGCGCCCGTCGGTGGGGCGGCGGCTGGGCTGCACATAGGCTGCGTTCCACGACTCTGGCCCCAACGAGCGCAAGGTCGTGGCGGGATGAAACGTGCCCGCACCCACGCGCATGTCATAAGGCTGAAGGATCAGGCAGCCCTGCTCGCTCCAGAAGGCATGAAGGCGCAGGATCATGTCCTGCAGGCTGAGAGGCTTTTGCGTGGGTTCGGCCATAATGCCGGGGCTTTGGCCGATGAGCGCCGCCAAATCAACCTGCTCACCCCGGCAAAGCGGCAATTCCTTCATTTCCTCGCAAGACCTTTGCGGGCACAAGGCAGGCGATGAAACACGTTCTCCGTTCACTCGCATCCGCCATCGCGCTGGCAGGCCTGGCATTCTCCGGCCCGATCCAGGCCCGCGGCCCGGCAGCAAAGCCCGCAACCGCTGCACCTGCGCCCGCGCCGCTCAAGCCTGCGCTGTGGAAAGTCTCGGACGAGGACACAACGATCTACCTGTTCGGAACAGTCCATGCCCTGCCCAAAGGGCTTGTCTGGCTCGACGGCCCGGTGGCAGCAGCGCTCGACGCATCGTCGCAACTGCTGACCGAGATTCCCGAAGTCCCCGCAGCGGATCAGCAGAAGGCGGTGATGACGGTGGGGCTGTTGCAGGGCGAGACGCTGCGCTCGCTGATGGATGATGCCGATCGCGCCGCCTATGAAGCACTACTGGCCCGCCTGAAAATTCCGCCTCAGGCTTTCGACGCGCTCAAGCCGTGGCTTGCGGGAATTACGCTGGGCGTCATGCCTTATGCGATGGCGGGCTATGCGCAATCCGATGGTGCGGAAGCCGTGCTGCGCAAGGCTGCTTTGGCCAAGGGCAAAAGCCTTGGCGCGCTTGAAACGGCCGATTACCAGCTAAGCCTGTTCGACCAGTTGCCGCGCGAAACGCAGTTGAAGTTTCTTAATCAGGCCGTGCGTGATTTCGATCGCGGTCTTGGCCTGATTGCGACGATGACCGACGAATGGGGTTCGGGCGATCCTGATGGGCTTGGCCAGTTGCTGAACGATAACATGGACGATCCGACACTGGCCGAAACCCTGCTCTACCAACGCAATCGCAACTGGGCGGTCTGGGTCCGCCAACGGCTGCAACAGCCGGGGACAGTGTTTGTTGCCGTGGGCGCGGGCCATCTTGCCGGGCCGAACAGCGTGCAGGATGCGCTGAAAGCCCAAGGCGTTGAAACCGCCCGCGTGCAATGACGATGCTCCGCCGTATCGTGCTCGCCGTGATCCCCGCGCTGCTGCTGGGCATGGCTTTCAGTTGGTTTTCGCGCGAACAGCCCGCGCCAGAACCGGCGGGGCCTGCCCGCGTGGCGCTATGGCAAATTGCCGACAAGAGCGGCACCGTGCGCGGATACCTGTTCGGCACGGTTCACGCCCTGCCGCCCAAAACAAAATGGCTGCGCCCCGCCATCAACGATGCGCTGGCCAAGTCCGACCGGCTTGTTCTGGAAATCGCCGAACCGCTGGATCAGACGATTGCCGGTGAAGCACTGGCCGAACTCGCCGGAACCGCAGGCCTTCCCCCGCCGTCAGAGCGCATCGGCCCGAACCTGAAACCTGAACTGATCAAGGTCTACAAGAAGCTCGGCCTGACCGATGCAGACTTTGCCGATACCGAAAGCTGGGCCGTGGCCCTGCAACTGGCCGCCATCGCCGGGCAAAAGGCCGGCTCCGATCCCGAAAGTGGTTCCGAACCGACACTACGCCGCCTTGCCGCAGGCAAACCGGTTGCCGGGTTCGAAACGATCCAGAGCCAGTTCGCCGTCTTCGACGCGCTGCCCCCGCGCGAACAGAAAGTGCTGCTGCAGGAAGTCACCAAAGAGGCGGCAAGCAACGGCGACGAAGAAACCGCCATGATCGCGATGTGGCTGCGCGGCGACGATCTGGGCATCGCACGCGAAGCCAACGAAGGCTTTCTGGCTGATGCGGGCCTGCACACCGCGCTGCTGACCAACCGGAACCGCGACTGGGCCGATCAGCTGGATACAATGCTGAAAGGCGGCGCAAAACCCTTCGTCGCGGTGGGAGCGGCGCATCTGGCGGGTTCCGACAGCCTGCAACGCCTTATGATGGCGCGCGGGTGGGACATCACGCGCGTGCCATAACCCCTCCGTCAGCCCTTCGGGCTGCCACCTCCCCATTTGCACTTCGTGAAAGCGGGGAGGATTACCTTCAACTCCTCCCCATTTTTGCGCAGCACAAATGGGGAGGTGGCATTCGCGTAAGCGAATGACGGAGGGGTAAATTCAGTCCGCCGGATTGTGCTTTCGCAAGAACCCCTCGATCGCACCAAGCAGCGCCTCGCGATCAGCCGTGCGCGAAAAATAATGGTCGGCCTGTGGCAGGGAGACAAATTCCACGTCCTTGCCCGCTGCCTTCATCTTGTTGAACATGCTTTGCGACTGGACATGATCGACAGTCAGATCCTTCTTGCCGTGGACCAGTAGCATCGGGGCCTTGATCCGCTCGATGAAGTTGATCGGCGACACCGCAGGGAAGTTTGGCGTCATCTTCTGCCACTCTTCCTTGTACCGCTTGCTATAAAGCGCGCCGCCAAAGTCGTTCACTTCACGGCGCAAGTTGGCCACGCCCGCAATCGATACCGAACAGCGCCACAGATCGGCATCGCGCGCCGCACCCCACATCGCCACATATCCACCATAGCTTGCGCCGACCACGCAGGCGCGCTTGGCATCGGCCATGCCTTGTTGTGCGGCCCATGCGAGCGCATCGTTCACATCGTCCTGCATGGCAAAGCCCAACTGGCCTTCGCCCTTTTTCAGGAAAGCCTCGCCATAACCGGTCGATCCCCGGAAATTCGGCTGAATGACAAGGTAGCCACGGCTGGCAACGAACTGCGCCCAGTAATCCCAGTCCAACGTATCGTGCGCCCAGGGACCACCGTGCGGCATGATCACCACCGGCAGGTTCTTTGCCTCGCGTCCCGGCGGAGTGGTGACGATAGCCTCCATCTCCAGACCATCGCGCGCCTTGTACTTCATCGCCTCGACCTTAGCCGCCTTCTTGCCATTGGTCTCGCTGTTGAGATTGGCGAAAAGGCGCAGACTGCCATCGGCCATATCATAGTAATAAAGTCGCCCCGCCTCGTTAGGCTTGTCGACCCGCACCAACATGCGCTGGCGGTTTGTGGAAAGGCTGACGATGCGGGCGCGGCGACCGTTCAGGCTCTTCTCGAAAGCCTTCTGCAACTCGTCAAGATTGGGATCGAGCCAATGCAGCGGTTCGCTGCTGCGCCCGCCCAGATAGACGCCCAGAACACTGTTGCCAGCATCGTCATAGCGCGCACCGTCAATATCGATGCCCTCACCAGCTTCATACAGCGTTTGCAAGGTATTGCCTGTGGCAAGGTCGATTTCCAGCAGGGCATCGCGCTTGGGGCCAGCGTCTTTTACCGCATCGGTTTCGCCGCCGATCGTGCGGATGACCAGCGCCTTGCCTTCGGCAGGACTGACCAGTACCGGCACTTCCAGACTATCGAACGCGGCGCGGCCCGCGCGCCCAAACGCCGCGCCCTTTTTAGGCCGATACAGCAGGGACCGAGTGCCGCGCTCCCGATCCGTGGCAATCGCCATGCGAACCGTCCCGGTCGGATCAGCGATCCATTCCATTACATCGGTGCGGCCTTCAAGATCGGTCGTGCGGCGACCATTCGTGACATCGACGGAATAGACCGCAGGCCAGAAATCCTTGCCGAGATAAATCGAATTCTGGGCCGCGATCAGCACCTTGGTCGTGCCATCGGTCGGCACCCACAGCACGTCCGAAGCATCCTGCCCGCCCATATCCCACAACAGCTTGGTAAACTTGGGCGTGACGCGGTTAAAAGCCACCGCGCGCGAGACATAGGCCCGTTCGCCGGCGTCGAACGGGCGGATGGCGCGCAAACGGATCAGGACATTTTCATTGCCCACCCAATGCAGGCTGCTGATTTCGGTATCGTCAGGCAGGATCGCCTGTTTCATGCTGCCCGGCTCAAAGGGCGAAACGACGACTACGCGCTGCGAGCCGCCAATGGCAAACATGCCTGCAATCCAAAGCCCGTCAGGCGAGAGCTTCGCGCCTTCGACAAACGGCAGTTGCGCATAGGCCGCAACGGATGGTGGGCCATTGTCCGTTGCAGCGGCAGGAACAGCACTTTGCGGCTTTGATTGCGCTTCTTCCTGCGCAAACACAGGCGTTGTAACCGCTGCAAGGCAAGCACCTGCAGCCATTAGCATTTGCAACGATTTCAGCACGATTCCCCCGAATACAACGACCGGTTCGAAAGTTAGAATCGCCGGTCACGGCAGACAAGTGACGTTCCGCACCCTTTGCGATCTACCGCGCTATTTGCTGTCCTACATCGTTCTTTCGTGACAGTTTTCGCGGATGGTCAATGCCCTCTCGCCGCCGACCTTTCTGGTTACACCTCCCAATCTGCACTTCTTGAAAACGAGGGGCAGAGGCTGTTGCGCGAGTGACGGAGGGACAAACCGGAGCTGACGTTTTTTCCCAGAACCGTGTAAACTGTGTAAACCTGTTCAGGCTCAGAAGGTGAAACCTGAACAATATCACCCTCTACCATTGGGCAGGCCGCACCCCCTTGCCCCTTGCGCTGCAATCGCTAAGGACGACTCAGCAAGACGCAGGATGCGCGTAACAGGGAATTGACGATGGCGACTTTCTCGCTTCCGAAGAACTCGAAGATCACCGGCAAGGCTCGCCACCACGCTTCGGCCACGCAAGGCCAGGTCCGCAAGTTCAAGGTCTATCGCTACGATCCCGACAGTGGCGAAAACCCGCGTTACGATACGTTCGAAATCGATCTGGACCAGTGCGGCCCGATGGTGCTCGACGCGCTGATCAAGATGAAGGGTGAACAGGACCCCACTCTCACTTTCCGCCGCTCCTGCCGCGAAGGTATTTGCGGTTCGTGCGCGATGAACATGAACGGTCGCAACGGCCTTGCCTGCACCACCGCGATCGAAGACCTGTCGGGCGAAATTCGCATCACGCCGCTCCCACACATGGAAGTGATCAAGGATCTCGTCCCCGATTTCACGCACTTCTATGCGCAATACGCCTCGATCCGTCCCTGGCTGCAAACGGTCAGCCCCACGCCATCGGGTAAGGAGCGCCTGCAGTCGCCCGAACAGCGCGAAAAGCTGGACGGTCTGTACGAATGCATTCTCTGCGCCTGCTGCAGCACTTCGTGCCCCAGCTACTGGTGGAACTCGGACAAGTTCCTTGGCCCGGCGATCCTGCTGCAGGCCTACCGCTGGCTTGCTGACAGCCGCGACGAGATGACCGGTGAGCGGCTTGACGAGCTGGAAGATCCTTTCCGCCTCTACCGCTGCCACACGATCATGAACTGCGCCAACGTGTGCCCCAAGGGTCTCTCGCCCGCACGCGCCATCGCCGAAATCAAGAAGATGCAGGCCGAGCGCCTCGTCTGATTGGCGTGAGCGGTCAAGCCTTCCACTACGAACCCGCCGGGGATCACCCCGGCTGGTTCACCTGGAACCTCACCGACGAAACCCGCTTCAATGCCCAGACGATGGGCCGAATGTTGACGCGGGTTGAGGATGGGGCAGACGGCGTGCGGCGCGCAAGGCTGCGCATGTTTCCCGAACGTCGGCATTCCAACCTGCTTGATGCCGTCCACGGCGGCGTTACGCTCGCCCTGATCGATATCGCGCTCTTCGCCACGATGCGCACGCTGCTGTCTGGCGACGCGGCAGGATCGGTAACGCTCGATCTGTCGACCCAGTTCATCGGCGCGGGCCGCATCGGCGAACCGCTCGACGCGGTAACCGAAGTGCTGCGCGAAACGGGTCGTCTCGTGTTCTTGCGCGGGCTCGTGATGCAGGCAGACGATACCATCGCCGCGTTCAACGGCACGATCCGCAAGCCCACAAAACGATGACGTCGGTCCTTCAGCGCTACAACGAACTGGTCGCCGCAGGCGAACTGCGCCCCGACCCGGAACAGGCCGCCGCCGCCGCACGGCTCGAGGCTCTGCAACAGGAGCTTGAAACGCCAGCGGCGCCAACCGGCTTTTTCGGCAAACTCTTCGGCAGCAAGCCCGCCCCGTCTCCGCGCGGAGTATACATGTGGGGCGGTGTCGGTCGCGGCAAGTCGATGCTGATGGATCTGTTTCACGACAACCTGAACATCGCGGCCAAACGCCGCGCCCACTTCCACGAATTCATGCTCGACGTGCACGCCCGCCTGCGGGAAGAGCGCAAGAAGGAAAGCGGCGATCCGATCCTGCCCGTCGCTGCAGCCATCGCCGCTGAAACGCGCGTGCTGTGTTTTGACGAGATGGTCGTCAACAACAGCGCCGACGCCATGATCATGAGTCGCCTGTTCACCGCGTTGATGGTGGAAGGCGGCGTCACCGTTGTCACGACATCGAACCGCGCGCCGTCCGATCTCTACAAGAACGGGCTGAACCGCGAGCATTTCCTGCCTTTCATCGCGCTGGTGCAGGACCGGCTCGACGTGCTGACGCTGAACGGACCGACCGACTATCGCCTGCAACGTATGCAGGGCGTGGGCACCTGGCATGTGCCCGTCGGACCTGAATCGACCGAGAAAGTGCGCGAAGCATTCTTCAGGTTGACCGACTATCCGCCCGAAGACAGCGCGCACGTGCCAAGCTGCGAACTGGATGTTGGCGGCGGGCGCCTGCTGCACGTGCCGAAAAGCCTGAAGGGCGTGGGTGTTTTCAGTTTCAAGAAGCTGTGCGGCGAGGCACGCGGCGCTGCGGATTACCTTGCCATCGCCCGGCATTTCCACACGGTGATCGTGGTCGCCATCCCGCGCCTTGGTGCAGAATGGCGCAACGAAACGGCACGCTTCATCACGCTGATCGACGCACTGTACGAACACAAGGTCAAGCTGATCGCCACCGCAGATGCCGAACCTGCAGATCTTTATGACTGGGGCGGTAAAGGTGACGACGAAGGCCGGTTCATGTTCGACCGCACGGTCAGCCGCCTGATGGAAATGCAGAGCCAGGACTATCTGGCACTGGGCCACGGCGAGGACTGATAAGGCCAGCCCACAGTTTTGGGCTCAAGTCAGGCAAAAAGCATTAACCAAAGATCGTAGTGATTCGCCCGAACGATTCGCGCCGTCAGACCATTGAAGGTCTGGCGGCGCGTAATCATTTCTAGTGCGGAAACGGCTAATTCCGTAGGGGAATCAGCCGATAACCATCAGGTCATGATCCAGCGAAGAATCTCAAACATGTTCGTGTCTCCATCCACGATTGGAGACACATAGTTAACATCGAGTTTAATGGTTAACAACTTCTAAAGACTGCCCTTTCGCCGCTGTCCCATTTTGAGATACCACTGATGGAATTCAGCAAAAGGTTGTGGACGACCCAGAAAGTACCCCTGCCCTACATCGCAACCCAGCCTTGACAAAGCGAGGTAGGTCGCTTCGTCCTCGATACCTTCGGCAACAACCGTCTGCCCCAGCGCATGGGCCAGGCCGATGGTCGAACGGATGATTTCCCGCTCGCGCGCATGAGTCAGCAGGCGCGAAACGAAGCGCCGGTCCAACTTGAGTTCATCGCTCGGCAGATCAGCAAGGTAGGCAAGACTGGCCTCGCCGGTCCCGAAATCGTCGATGGAAAGCCGAAAACCCATGCTGCGCAGTTGTGAAAGGTTCTGCACGGCAGCGGGCCGATTGCGCACGCTTGATGTCTCGGTCACCTCGATCGTCAACATTCGTGGATCGATACCCCGACGACGCACGATTTCGGCAAAGTTCGGCACGAGCGAAGGCTTGTCCACCATCTGTGCCGAAAGGTTAACGCTCATCTGGAAGTGCTGACCGAGTGCGGCAATCGCCAGCGCGGCCGTAATCGCTTCATCGACCACCCAATAGGTCAGTGCATCAATGCGCCCCGCACGTTCGGCCTGCAGAATAAAAGCATCAGGCGCAATCGGGCCACGGGTCGGGTGGCTCCAGCGGATAAGTGCCTCGGCCCCGAAAGGCTGCCCTTCGCGCATGTCCCACTGGCTTTGAAACGCCAGCCAGATTTCGCCATTGCGCAAGCCTTCATCGATGCGAGCGTGAAGCGAGAGTTCCCACGGCGCTTCGGCCAGCCGTTCGGCCTCGAACAATTCGACCGAGCGCCCGCTCGCCAAGGCGTCGTTAGCACTGGCAACAGCGGAATTGACGCGGGTGGGCGCGTCTATGCCTTCGTTGCGATCAAGGCCGAAGTGTATATTCGTATCGAAAGTATAGCTGCCGATCTGCAACGGCGCAGAAAACAATGCGCGCAAGCCCTCAAGATGATTGAGTTGCATCTCGAGCGGCCGGGCTTCTTCGGTCCAGGCAAAATGGCCACCCTCGCCATTATAGACCGTATCGATGCCCGACCCGACCGACAGACGGCGCGCAATCTGGCGGGCACATTCGCCGTGCAGGTCTTTTGGCAGAGTAGCCAGAATCTCTTCATATCGACCGATGACCGCAACCACGACATCGCAACCGGTCGCCAAAGGTCTTGCACTGAGCGCAAGAAGGTTAGGCAAGCCTGACGTGCTGGTATGCTGCACCCGGCGGACGCGCTTTTGCCAGATACGCGCAATACCGTAGATCATCGTGCAAAGCGCTGCCCCCCCCATATCGAGGCTCAGGCCAAGGCGCTGCAAAAGGACTGGAAGCAGGAAAACACCAGCCAGCGCGGCGGTGTAAAGCAGCACCTTGCGGCGCGTTGCTGTCGCGCGGCTGCCAAAGAAGATCAGCAACCAGACCGCCATCAGAAGCGGCACGCCATTGAACGAAAGGGCCAAGGGCTTCTTCAACGCGTCTGCGCCGGCAAGGTCCAGCGCCAGCGGGTGCATCCGCCCCTTACCGAAATAGCCCATTGGCGGCGCAATACCTGCCGAATTCACGATTACCGTGCGCCCCGTCAACAGACCGGGCGGATAGTCTCCGCGCAGAAATTTGCTGGCATTGAGATAAGGGACAGATTCGGCATCCAGCAGAAATTCTGGAGCAAACGAATTTTGCGAACCTTTGCCGACGTGTGCAAGTGCAGCCGGTAAAGTCGGGTATGTCTTGCCTGCAATCTTAATCACATAGTCCGACAAAATGCCGAACTCGATGAAGTTTGCCCGCCATGCCGAAAGCGCGACTGGCGCTCCACCCAGCCTTTCCGCATTTGGAATGTCGAAATCGCCTTTGGTAAACGGCTGGTTGATAAAACCTGTCCGCTTACTGCGCACCACAAAGGTTACGTCTGGCTTGAGCTGATCGACAGCCCTGCGTAGCGCCTCGTCTCCCTTCGGGTCTTCCCCGAACTTTACGGGGCTATCGATGAACACGCGCTGCGGCATTTGCCCTGCAACGTTTTCGAGAACTGTCGCGAGCTTGCCCGAATCGATTATCGATTTTTCGCTGGCGTTCACGCCACCATCAAAGCTCAGTATGATGGTGCCTTGTGAAGCTGGATAACCGCCGATTTTGTACCTTAGATTCCAGAATCCCTGATCAATCGGAGACAGCAGATCGCTGGCAAAGGCCAGCAATGCCGGGATCAGCAGCGCGAGATACAGCGGTGAGCGCAGTTTCTTCAGCATGGACCCACGGTCGTTGTTTCCGACCCTGATTAGTCCGAATTGGTGAAGATCACCTTACCAGCGGAAAAAAATTAAGCGGAGGTCAACCAAGGCGCTCGAATGATTTCCGTAACATGAGCAGTTGCCAGATCAGTCGGCTGTGATCGGCGCGGCCTGCGATGTGCGCATCAGCAAGCGATTCGATCCGGGCGGCGTCGAACCATCCGGTCGAAGCAAGCACACCATTTGATGCAAGTCCGCGCGCCTCTGACACCAGCGGTCCACGCAACCATTGGGCGATGGGTGTGACGAAGCCCATCTTCGGGCGATAGAGCACGTCCTGCGGCAAATAGCGCTGCATGGTGTGCTTGATCAGCCATTTCCCGGTGTTCCCGCGAACCCGCATTCGTTCGGGCAGGCGCGCGCCAAATTCGACAAGGCGATGATCGAGCAGCGGTTCGCGCGCTTCGAGGCTGACGGCCATGCTGGTACGATCAACCTTGGTCAGGATGTCGCCCGGCATGTAGAACTTGAGATCAGCATATTGCGCACGATCAAGGCCAGATCGCGCGGGCGCGCGGCGCATCAGATCAATCAGGGGCTGTTCGGCACGGTAATCCCCGCGCAGCCGCTTGAAATCGGGGCTGTAGAGCGTTTCGCGCAATTCCGGCGATGTTGCGGCGAGTGCGCGGGCGTACCCCTCCTCTCCCGTCGCGGCGAGGCTGAGCAGCGTGGTCTTGGCGCGCAAGGGGCGCGGTGCCCAGTCCGCTTTGGGCCACACTGCACCAAGGCCACCGAACAGCGGCTTGCGCAGGGCGGCAGGCAAAAGGCCCCGCGCCTGCTCCTCGCGGTGCTGGAAAGTCTGGCGGCGGTATCCGGCGAAGGCTTCGTCCGCCCCATCGCCAGAAAGCGCTACCGTCACATGTTGACGCGCCAGTTCGCAAACCCGGAACGTGGGTAATGCCGAGGCATCGGCAAACGGTTCGTCAAACATTCCGGCCAACCGGTCAACCAGCGTGAAGTCCTCAGCCGAAACCGTGCGTTTCCAATGCTGTGTTCGATACTGCTCAGCGATCCTGTCAGCATAGGCCGTTTCGTCGAGCGCGGTGACATCGAACCCGATCGAGCAGGTCTTGACCGGCGTTGTGCTGGCTTCAGCCATCAGGGCAACGACGCTGGAACTGTCCACCCCGCCCGAAAGGAATGCGCCCAACGGCACATCGGCCAGCATCCGAGAGGTTACTGCGTCGCGCATGTGGTGAAGCAGGTGCGCGCTGAGATCTTCGGCATTGCCCTTTGCGCGGTCGGCAAAGGAGATGTCCCACCACTGCACCGGTGCAGGCGGCGGGGCATCGGGGCGGAGCAACTGGTAATGCCCCGCAGGCAGCTTTTCCACGCCTTTCAGGATGGAGCGGTGATCGGGCACATAACCCCATGCGAGGTAGTCCTCCACCGCCAGCGGATCGATCTCACGCCGCAACGAAGGATGCGCCAGCAAGGCCTTGAGTTCTGATCCGAAAATCACCGCGCCATCGGAAAGCCGCGCCGTGAACAGCGGCTTCACACCAAAACGATCACGCACCAGCAGCGTGGTACGCTGGCGCAGATCGTACAGCGCGAAGGCGAACATACCGTGCAGGCGCGGCAAGCAATTGACGCCCCAGTGGCGCCATGCCTGCAGGATAACTTCCGTATCGCCATCAGTGCGGAACGTTGCACCCAGCGCCTGAAGTTCCTTGCGCAAATCCCTGAAATTATAGATTTCGCCATTGAAGACGATCACCGCATCGCCTTCTGCCGCCATCATCGGCTGCGGCGATCCGGCAAGGTCGATGATCGACAGGCGACGATGCCCCAGGCCGACGCCCGGCGCGGTCCACACCCCCTCGCCATCCGGCCCACGATGGGCGATCGCATCGCACATCCTGCGGACGCGATCAGGGTCTACGGGCTTGAGGCCTTCGGTATGGATGATTCCGGCTATTCCGCACATGGGCTGGCTCTATCCGCCTGAAGCCGTGCGGTCCATCAGGGCAGCGACCGAACCGGTTGCACCCACGAATGCGCGCATGGATTGTTCGGCAGATGGCTGGCCGGGTTGTCCATCCTCCGCCGATACGATCAGCGTCATGGTAGTCCGCTCACGCAGTACCAGCCGGTCGAGAATATTCTGCAGTTTCAGGCGGCTGTTACTGCCTGTCAGCAGATCGCCTGAACGATAGAATGTCTCTGCCAGACGGTGCACCGGCCCAGCGGTCTGGATACGGTCGGCATGGCCGCCGGCCAGCGGCGCAGGCGAGCGCTCCCATGCCCAGCCGGTATCGGGCGTCAGCACGCCCTCGCCAAATCCACCCGCCTCGCGTCCTTCGCTCTGCCCGGAATAGAGCGCGAAAGACACATCGACCGTATGCCCCGCCGCATCGCGGAAACGCGCGAGGAGGACGTGCGAGGCACCCGTGTGGCGCGGACGCCAATAGGCGCGCGGCGTGTAATCGACCTGTTGCCAGCCGGGCACGGCAGGGAACGCGAGGCGCGCGGGCACCGCCGCTTCCAGCCGGTTCGCCCAGACGCCCCAGCCGATGAACAGCAGCGCAAGTGCTGCCATCGCTCCAAGCGCGCGGCCTGTACCAAGGCGTAATGCAGCAAAGCGGGTTAGCAGAGGATTGGCGGCGATCGCTTCGGCATCGATCATCCGGTCCTCGATCGCACGATCAAAGAACTTCCAAGCGACACCCATGACCAGCGCCATAACCAGCGCAAAGAATATCCAGCCGTAGAAGATATGATCGAATCCAGCGGCAAACTCGATGCCTTGGCTCTGCGCGATGAAGATCGTGCCCCATGCGCGCACGCCATTGGCAAGAATGGGCATGGCGACGCTTAAGCCCATGAAGGCAATTCGCCGCGGCCACGAACGGAAGCAGACGTTGGCCACCAGTGCGCCATAAGCGATCATCGCGATCAGGAATTTTACGCCCGAACAGGCCTCGGCCACCTCGAAATATCCACCGGGTGTGGTGATGAACACGCCCTCGATATGTGCAGGCACCTGCGAAATATCGAGCAGGATCATGGTAATAGCCGCAGTGATCGTCTGCAGCGTGGGCACCAGTTCGTCCCCCGCAGGCACGAGGAAGAGCATATAAGCGAGCGGGAACAATAGCGCCGCCGAGGCACGCGGCCCCAGCAGGGCGAGCACGCTCGCCTGCGCCATCAGCACAACGCCAAGCTGCTTTGCGAGCGAAAGCCCCGCGAAATCGCCCAGGAGCCACAGGAACCCTGCGCCACCAAACAGCACCAGCCCCGGCCACCAGCCTTCGGGCGCAATCTTCACCACTTCGCGCCAGCGCAGGGACACCAGCCAGCCGAGAATGAAAGGGATCAACAGGACGTGGTTGTAGGTCGAAGAATGCCACCATTGCAGGAACATCGCCTGCCAGTCGGCCGCGAACAGCACGACATTGCCCAACCACGCCAGCGCGAGCAGGCCCAGCGCGCGCCGCCATCCAGCGGGAAGCGTGGCCCATGCCCGGCCCAGCGGAGCATCGAAAGCGAGGTTACGCGGCACAGGATGCACTTTCGCTGATATCAAGGCCAAGCAGGTCGGCCAAAGGTGCCAGCACGCCCGCCCAGCCGCATTTCTCAAGCACGAAAGCCCGCGCAGACTGGCCAATGGTTGCAGCGCGCACCTTGTCGTGCAGCAGGCTGATGGCCTGCCGTGCCAAGGCATCTGCCCCGGCAGCAACGACGATCTCATGCCCTTCGCGCGCCGGAATGCCGGTAGCCGCTTCGGGCGTGGCAAGGACCGGACGCGCCATTGCCATCGCCTCAAGCACCTTGTTCTGCACGCCCCGCGCGATCATCAGCGGGGCCACTACAAGGTCTGCCCCGGCGATCCACGGGCGCACGTCCAGCACAGCCCCCGTCACATGCGTTCCGTTCACGCCTTCCAGCGAACACACCGCCAGCGCGGGCGCACGCCCGACCACGTTGAAGCGCGCCTGAGGAAAGATCGCGCGGATTTGCGGCATGACTTCACGCGCGAACATATCGACAGCGGCGATGTTGGGGGGATAATCCATCTGCCCGGTAAAGGTCAGATGCGGCCCCTTCTTCGCCATTTCCGGCGCGGGCGGCATTCCTGCAGGATCAAAGAAATCGGTGTCGATACCGTTGCCCAACGCAAGGATCTGTGGCTGCGCGCCCGGCGAAAGGCGCTGGCGAAACAGCGATGCCTCTTCGTCGGTCACCAGCAAACTGGCATGAACCCTGCGCGCAACATCGCTTTCAAAGCGCGAAAGCAGCCGCGTTTCGCGCGCATACATCTGGCGCACCGGGAACCGCGCCTGCGCCGCATAGGCTTCGAACTTGGCCGAATCGACATCGACGAAATCCATCACCACCCGGCCTGCAAAGGTTGCCGGAATGTATTGCGCCATCTGCCCTGAGAAAACGTAGATCGCAGCAATCGGACGTTCGGCCAGCACCCGCGAAACGTAAGCCGCAATCGTCTTGTCAGCAAAGGCGGTCAGGCTCACCGGTTTGCCCGCTGCCAGCGCTTCGATCCCTGCAAGTTTCAGCGAACGGCTGCGACGGGCAAGACAGTGGCTTTGGGCCACGGCAGCAAGGTCTGGCTCATGGCCCATATCGCCTTCATCATCGGCAAAGCAGGCGACATGGACAGGGGCCAGCGCGGCGATATGGCGCAGCACGTGGCACGAACGGATCTTGTCCCCGCGATCCGGCGGAAACGGAATGCGGTGGGCGAGGAACAGAACCTCGCTCATGCTAGCCCTTGCGCGATGAACGGCCCAACCCGGTTCGCAACCGCCAACGGCAACTTCTGCCACAGCCGGATCTTGGCCTGATAGCGCGGGCTGAGCGGATTGACGTCACGCGGGGCCTGCCCATCCGCCGTCCAGTGTGCGTAGCTCAGCGGTTCGGGCGTGAAGCCCCAGTTGCGCTTGAAGTGATAGGCCCCGGTATCGACTTTCGAACGTCCGAAATCGAACCGGTCGCACCCACGGCCACGCGCGTGGTTCATCAGCGCATAATACATCACATCGTTCGCGCGCATCGTCAGTGCGGCAAACACGCCGCCGCCCCAGTAGGGCATCACCGCGCCACGATGTTAAAGGCTAAGTACCGAGGCAAGCGGCTGCCCATCTTGCAGCACCGTCAGAATATCAGCATCATCGCCAAAGGCGTCCATTGCCGCAACGAACAGACGCTTGGGGAAAACCGGCGTGCCCAAATTGCGCACTGATTCAGCATAGACGGCATAGTGCATCGCGCGATCGTCCGCGCTGCGTCCGGTCCGTACTTCCATGTTATAGCCCAACCCACGCCGCACCTCGGCGCGCTGCTTGCGCGGTATGGTAAGAAGTTGGGCATCGTCATCAGCGGCAAGCGGCATGACGAACCCTGCGTGGCTATCGGCCTTCACATGCCATTCCGGCCCCTGCGGCAGAGGTCCGCCACGCAGTTCAAGACTGGGGCAGTTCAACCGCACCGCCAGTTCCTGCGCCGCTGCAAAAAGCGCTGCATCGCCCTCACCCACCACACCGCCGCCAACGCCAAAGCCGGTCGAAACCAGCGCTCGTCCGAACAGCGGCGAATGAACTTCGTGCAAAGGCAGAACGCTGCGGATCGCGCCGTCCTGTTCGGACAGGAGAACGTGCGTTTTGTGCCCAGTCGCCGTTTCAACCGCATCGAGCCATTCGACCCGGTGAAAAGCCGTCGCATCGGGATGATCGGCCAGAAACCGCGCAATCGCCTCCCGGTCGCCCGGATCGGCCAGCCGCGCAACCGCACTGGAAGGAAAGAACGGCGCGTTCATGCAGCCTTGCTCATCGGTGTGCGCGCACCTTCAATAGCGGCCACTTCATCCATCCTGCCCCAGCGAAAATCGCCAACCAACCGGCCCAGCTTTGCTGCCATGACATCGAGATTGGTATAGTGCCGCAACCGTGATTTCAGCGGCGCCACTGCTGGCCGGGGCTGGTCGGGATCGATTTCCCAAGGGTGGAAATAAAACACCGCAGGCCGCCCATCGCGCAGATTTACCTGCCGGATCGCCCAGCGCGACACGGCATAGGGCAGCAGACGAAAGAACCCACCCCCACCTGCCGCCATGCGACGCCCTGCCACTTCCGCCGTGGTCACGGGAATTTCGATCAGGTCCGCACCTTCGACCGGGCGGAACGTGAAGCGCGGGGCCTCGCGCCAGCCGTAATGGTCATGCACCACAGGCGCGACCGACGAAGAATAGACATAGCCCTGTTCCGCCAGAACTTCGTGCGCCCAGGGCGTGCGTGCATCGATGGAAAAGCTTGGCGCGCGATAGCCGATTACGCGCTGTCCGGTTGTATCTTCCAGCACCTTGCGCGCGCGATCGATATCAGCGCCAAAGGCTTCGCGCCCCAGCGTGAACACGCGCGCGTGATCCCAACCGTGACTGGCGATTTCATGGCCCGCATCGGCAACCTGCCGCATCATCTGCGGATAGCGCTGCGCGATCCAGCCCAGCGTGAAGAACGTGCCCTTCACGCCCGCCGTATCAAACAGAGCAAGAATTTCGGCGCAATTGCGCTCAACCCGGCAGGTCAGGCCGTCCCAATCCTTGCGCTCGATCACGGTTTCGAACGCGCCGACCTGAAACCAGTCTTCGACGTCGACCGAAAGGCCGTTCAGCACACCTGTCGGCGTGGTCATGTTCTGCACCCCACGATGCGCCGCTCAAGCGGCGGCGCGGTGGAAATCTTCAGCTTCGATCCACTCGATCAGCATCGTCAGGGTGTGGCGAATTGCCGTTTCCTGCTCAGCCGTGCGCGTTTCAAGCTTGGCAATGCGGCGCTGCACTTCGTCAAAAGCGGCCATGATCTGATCGTCGCCGGGCCGGGTTTCCAGTGCGGCGATGCGGCGATTGGCCTCTTCCAGCGCACTCACCACATCTTCGTTGAACGCAGCGTCAACCTCAACAGGACGTGACTCGAGCGCAGCGATACGGCGCTCTGCCTCTTCCAGTTGAACCTGAAGTTGTGCGTGGGCGTCAAAATCCGGAACAACCGGCTCGGCGTTGGCAACGCGCATGTCAGCCAGTTCGATGATCGCCTGCTGCAATTCGGCGATCTGCTCGTCCCGCTCGGCCCACGCCTTGCGCCATGCACTATCGTCGAAAACAGGTGCAGGCATGGTGGAGAATGTTTGCGAAGCCGCCACATCCGAGAGTGCAATCACAGGCGCTTCGGCAGCCGGAACCGGCGTGACCTTGGGCTGGGTCGTGCTCAAACCGCCGTCCCCTGCCAGGTCGGACAGCACGGCCTGCAGCATGGCCGCGTCGATATGATCGCGCTGTTCCACCGCGCCCATCAGCAACAGGCGGTTGATGATCTGGTTCACGCGGCGCGGCACGCCGCCGCTGGCCTTGGCCAGATCGGCATAGACGCGCGCATCGAACTGCGGGCGGCCCTGCCAGCCGACCAGCGCAAGACGATGTTCGATATAAGCGCCGACTTCCGCAGGTTCCATCGCATCAAGGTGGTGCGAAGCGATCACGCGTTGGCGCAACTGCTCCAGTTCATCGGACGTCTGCAACAGCGTGCGAAATTCGGGCTGGCCCAGCAGCAGGATCTGCAACAGCGGATGTGCGCCCAACTGGAAGTTGGACAGCATCCGCAGCTCTTCCAGCGCTTCAACCGAAAGGTTCTGCGATTCGTCCACCACCAGCAGGCAACGGCGGCCTTCGCGTGCTTCGTGGTGCAGGAAGGCTTCGATCTGGGCGAGCGCGGTAGCCTTGTCATGCCCGGCCACTTCAAGGCCGAAGGCGCGTGCGGCCACATGGATAAGTTCTTCGCCATCCAGTGCCGAGGTGACGATCTGCGCCGCCGTCAACCGCTGACGATCGACCGAAGCCATCAGGTGCGCCGCCAGCGTGGACTTGCCCGCGCCGACCTCGCCCGTGATAACGATGAAACCTTCACCCTGCGCCAGGCCATAGCCGAGGTAGGACAGCGCCTTGCGATGCGTCCCGCTCTCGAAATAGAAGCGCGGATCCGGCGTCAGCTGGAACGGGCGACCACTCAGGCCATAGAATTCGTCGTACATCAGCCGTCTCCAGACGTCAGAAGCTGTAGCGCAGGCCTACAAGGCCGGATGCAATTGTCTGATCTTCAAGCAGAGTTTGGTTAAAACTATCTATACCGACTGCTGCGGATGCTGCTAAGCGATCCGTCAGGTTGCGGAAGTACGAGGCATTCGCGCCAATGGCCGTGGTGCTGCCAAGGTTGCTTGAACCCGGTTCGAACCACGCAGAATAGGCCGAAATGGCAAAGCTGGACCGGCGATCAATCGGGCCGTTCAGCCCGGCCGAAACGTAGTAACTCTCGTCGATCACGCCATTTGCCACACCCAGCACCGAATCTTCGCGTGCGATGAAGCTGCGGCGAATGTAGCCTGCGCCGATTCCGGCAGTCATGCGGCCGATCTGGCGCGAATAACTGCCGTTGATGCTCCGCGCACGGAACGCCGCCGAAGAAACCGATGACAGCGCATTGTTCACGCAGCCGCCCGCTTGCGAACCATTGGCGCAACCACCGATCTGGCCGTTGAACGGATTGCGGTTCACCTCGAAGTCTGTCGGCAGATCACGCAAAGCGCGCGTTACCTGTCCGCCAAAGCCGGAAACGTTGTCCGAAACAGCGATGGTCAACTGGCTGCGCGCATCGGGCACATAGGAGAAGCTGCCGTAATAGGTCGTGCTGTCATAACGCCTACCCACGAAGGCGCTGAGCGCGGTGCGCCGGCTCGGCCGCCACATCACGCCCGCATCCCACGTCAGGCCATCGGTTTCATAGGCCAGTTGGCGGCCCTGCGACTTGTCCGTCACAAAGCGGCCATCGTTGCCGATCACGGCTACGCCATTGGCATCACGCACCGCATCGCGTGAGGAAATCTCGACATCTTCATACCCGATAGCCCCCACCACGGCGAGCGACTGGGTCACCGGGTAGGTCACCTGAACGCCACCGCGAAGATCGCGCACGCGCTGGTCGAGGTTGGATATGTCTTCCTGAAAATACGAACCTGATGCCGTCACGCCCACCGGCAAGACGGTGCCAGGCGCCACGCCCGCCGAGATCTGTGCCGACTGCACAACCGAATCGTCGAAGATATCGTTCAGCGGCTGCCCGGCAGAACCCTGCAGCACGTTCTCCTGCTCCAGCCGGTTGTAGCCGACAAGGTATGAGGCCGAGAGCGCCACATCGCCCACATGGGTCGACAGCGCAGGCCCGGCATAGAGCGAATAGATCTGGCTGACCGCATCGTTGTTGGCCAGGGCATTGAGCGCCGAAGCGCCGCCTACGCCAATGTTGCTCCGCGTCGCCAGCGCGCCTGCTTCTACCGAAAGCGTGCGCGGGATCAGATCGTGGCGCACGCGGGCAAGGCCCGAAAGCGTATCGCCATCGGCAACCCTGTCGGATTGCGAGATGCGCCGTTCATACCGCACCGAGATCGCACCCTCTGTACGCCGCCCCTGCAGGCTCACGTCCACGCCCGCTGCCAGCGAACTATAGGTCAGCACCTCGTCACCGGGAGAAAGCTCCCACAGCACGTTCTGAACGGCTTCGATATAGGGTCGCACCGTGGTGCGCGCACCCGTGCCGCCGCTGCTGCGCGAGGAACTGCTGCCCGCCGAAGGGCCATCGCCCTCGACGTTCTCGTATCCGAGAGACTGCGCGTGCAGCGGCGAGGCGGCAAAGACCGTCGCGGCCAGCAAAGTCAGGCGGAGGGGAAGAGCCGGTCTGGTCATTCCTTGTATCCGTAATAAGAGCCAAAGCGGCGGCCCGTCGTGGAAAAGCGGGTGCCGTTGAGCAGGAGCTTGATGTCGTCGCACGCCCCCAGCAGGCCCACTGCATCGCGCAGCGCGGCCTCACCGGTGCCATCGGCCCGCACCACGACGACTGTCTGGCCAACGTGCTTGGCAAGGACCGTCGCAGGCGATGCAGCCAGCACCGGAGGCGAATCGAAAATGACGATGCGGTTGGGCGAATGCGCCGTCAGCCGCGCCAGCACCGCTTCAGTGCGGGCAGAAGCGAGAAATTCGGTGTCCGATCCGGTGGCGTTGCCCGCAGGCAGCACGTAAAGTCCGGCGATATCGGTGCCGATAACGCAATCCTCCACCGGCAACGCAGGGTCGGCCAGCGCGTCCATCAGGCCCTTCCCGCCGGGCAGGCCCAGCGTGGAAAGGACCGAAGGCTTGGCAAAGTCCGCATCGACCAGCAGGACTTCGTTATCCTTTTCCGCCGCGATCGAGATGGCAAGGTTCACCGCGCAGAAGGTCTTGCCCTCACCCGGATGGGCAGACGCGATCAGGATACGCTCGCCATGCGGCGCGCCCGTTCCGGCGCGCGATTCAGCGGCCACGCGCAGCAGTTGCCGCTTGACGATGCGGAACTCTTCGAGCGTCCCCGTCACCGCGCTTTCCGGCTCGATGATGCACTGTTCGCGCAAATGCTCGCGGTCGATCTTGTGATAGGCCCCGGTGAACGGCTTCACCGCAACGATGGGTTCGGGCGGCGGCGGCGCAAAAGGCGCAGGCTCTGCAACAGGAGCCACAGCCACGGGGGCAACCTTCGGCGCAACCGGCGCAGCCTTTGGCGCAGGTGGCAGGTCGGGCACCACAGGCCGCGTCAGCGTGCGGAAATCGAAGCTGCCCGAAGCACGCTCGATCAGCGAAGGCCCTGACGGCGGAACCGGGATCTTGGTCTGGTCGGTCATCGCTTGATGCTCCTCAGGCCACCATGCCGCGCTTCAGCATTTCCACGCCGAGCAGGACGAAAAGGACAATGAACAACCCCGCAAGGCCGCCCGCGAACCATTTGAGCCGCTTGATCCGCTCCGCTCGTGCAGCGCGCGTGATCGCTTCAGACACCGCGCCCAGCACCGGCAGACCCGTGGCCCGCTCAAGCTGACCCGTCGTAGAGTAGGCCGACTTCAGCTGCGCCAGGGCAAAGGCCCCCGCACCGCCCGCGCCAATTCCGACGATCAGCACCAGCATCAGCAACAGCGGACGGTCGGGTGCCGAAGGACCGGACGGCATCGTCGGCGGATCGATCACTTCGAACTTCACCGCATCGCGCTCGGTTTCCACCTGCCCGCGCAGACGAAGCTGTTCGCGGTCGCGCAGCAGCTTGTCGTACTGCTCCTTGTAGACGTCGTAATCGCGGTTGATGCGCGCGGCTTCGGCGGCCACCGTAGGCTCGCTGTACTGCTGCGCTGAAAGCTGTGCGATTTCGGCCTGAAGCGATCCCTTGCGCGATTGCAGAGCCACCAGGCTGGCTTCACGGTCCGCCTTGATCGAAACCAGCGAGGCATAGGCCGGATTCGGCGCACCGCCGCCACCACCTTCGCCGGCCGCAACCTTCTGCAAACCTGCAATCTGCCCCTTCACGGCAACAACATCGGGGTGGCTGTCGGTCAGCCCGCGTGCGCGCATCGATGCAAGATCGGACTGCGCCTGCGCGAGTGCGCCCTTGGCGCCGCCTCCGGCACCTGCCACGGCAATCGTCTGCGGCGTGCCCGAAAGCTGCCCGTTGATCGAAGCCAATGCACTCTGCGCCGCCAGCAGGTTCGATTCGACATCGCGCAACTGGCCACGAGCCGCCTCGATCCGCGTGGTGAACGACCCCGCACCGGGCACGAAGCCCGCATTCTTCGCCTCGAACTCGGTCCGCTTCAGTTCGGCTGCTTCCAGATCCTTCTTACGGGTCGCAAGCTGCTGGTCCATGAAAGCCAGCGTATCGGTCATTTCGCCGCGCCCGCCTGCAAGGTTCTCTTCGCGGAAGATGTCGATCATCTTCTGCACGATGTCCTGCGCCAGCTTGGCGTTTTCGGCATCGTTCCGTCCGCCGCCGCCTGCGCTGCCGGTGATCTCGAACAGGTTGTCCTGCTGGCTCACCACCTTCACGTTCTTGCCAAGGCCTTCGACCGCGCCCTGCATCTGCTTGTCGGTGGTCACGTTGTCACCCAGCCGCGTCGCACGGATCACCTTTTCAAGGTTCACCGCGCTGGTCAGCGTCTGGCGCACGCGCTCGATATCGCGCTTGCGATCACCGCCGATGCCGATCTGGTCGGCCAGCACATCGTCGATCTGCACGAAGATGCGCGTCTTGGATTCATAGCTGTTGGGCACCATAGCCACCACCAGCCAGCCCGCCATGCACACTGCCCAGGCAATCGCCAGCGCAATCCAGCGCCGGTGCCAGATGCCGTGGAGTGCGATGCGCACTTCTTCATAGATGCTGGTCATGACCGCCGTGTCCCCCGCCCGCCGCTCAGAACATCGACTCTGGGATGATGATCACGTCGCCCGGCATCAGCAGGACGTTGGCCTTGGTATCGCCCTTGCGCAGCAGATCGCCGATGCGCACGGCATATTCCTTCTGGTTGCCCGATTGCTTGTCGAACCGCACCAGCCGTGCCTTGTTCGCGGCGGCATATTCCGACAGCCCGCCCACCGCGATCATCGCGTCAAGCAGCGTCATGTTGGCGCGGAACGGGATCGAGGCGGGCTTTTCGGTCGCCCCCACGATGCGCACCTGCTGGCTGAACGTGCCGGCAAACTTGTTGACGATGACCGAAACGATCGGCTCCTGGATGTACTGCGAAAGCTGGAGCTTGATGTCTTCGGAGAGCATCGATGGCGTCTTGCCCACCGCCGGCATGTCGGTGATCAGCGGCGTGGTGATGCGCCCGTCGGGCCGCACCTGCACTTGCGCGCCAAGTTCGGGATTGCGCCATACGAACACGGTCAGCTCGTCCAACGGGCCGATCACATATTCCTCGCCCGGCCCTTCCTGCAGCGCCACGAACGAAGCTGGCGGCAGTTGTGCGCCTCCGCCCACGCCGCCGCACCCCGTCAGGGCAAGGCTGAGCATTGCCGTTCCGGCCAGCATCCGGGTTACGCGGGTATTCAGCGGCATGGTCTTTCCTTCTTGCTGCGGCTTTCCCTTACCCTTGCGCCAGAGCGCAAAGATCGCAGGGACCGCAATTCACGCTCGGCTATCGCCAAAAAGGGTGAAGATTGCGTTAGCCTTGATTGCTGTGAAGGATGACGCCAAGGCGGCTTTCGCCTGTGTCCCGAAGCGGGACTGCCGTAATCACAATGGTTAACAGCGGGAACCTATCCCGCTGTCACGCAAGGATTTTCAAACGAGAATCTCGCCCGCGGGGCCTTGGCCCAGAAACATCGCCGGGCTGGCGCTGGCCCCATAAGCCCCCGCGCAGAAAATTGCGACCAGATCGCCTACATCAGCACGGGGAAACCCGCCCTTGTCGGCCAAACGATCAAGTGGAGTGCACAGACAGCCAACGATACTGGCTTCTTCTTCCACATCTGCGCCAAACCGCGTGGCAATGGCGCTGGGGTAGTTGCGGCGCACCACCGTGCCGAAATTGCCCGATGCGGCAAGCTGATGATGCAATCCGCCATCGGTCACAAGATAAACCTCGCCGTGGCTGACCTTCCGATCCACCACCGACGCCAGATAAACCCCTGCTTCGCCAACAAGATAGCGCCCAAGTTCGATGCAGAATGCGGTATCGCTCAGCACATCGGGCAAGTCGGCAAAACGCTCGGCCAGCGCTGCACCGATGGCGGTAATGTCGACCGGCTCGTCGCCGGGGAAATAGGGAATGCCAAAGCCGCCACCCAGATTGCACTTGGGCAAGGCTTGGCCAATCTCATCCGCCAGCCGCGCGGCCAGCACCAGAGTCTGCCGCTGCGTTTCGATGATCGCGTCCGCCGAAAGTGCCTGACTGCCCGCAAAGATGTGAAAACCCCGCCAGTCCACTCCTGCTGCGATCAGCCTGCGACCCAGCGCAGGCACCCGCTCTTCATCCACACCAAACGGTTTGGCCCCGCCGCCCATTTTCATGCCCGATCCTTTCAGATCGAACTCAGGGTTCACGCGGATCGCCAGCTTGGGCGCTATCCCAAGCCGCCCCGCGATCGTCAGCGCGCGGTTCGCCTCGCCTTCGGATTCGAGGTTCAGCGTTACCCCCGCCGCAATCGCCGTTTCCAGTTCCGCATCGCGCTTGCCCGGTCCGGCAAAGCTGACCCGTACCGGATCGATACCGGCACCCTGCACGATGGCCAGTTCCCCGCCTGAAGCGATGTCGAACCCGTCCACCAGATTCAGCATGTGCTTCAATAAAGGCGCATAAGGATTTGCTTTGACAGCATAATGTATCGCCAGCCTTGCTGGCATCGCCTCACGCAGCGCCGCGACTTTCGCTGTCAACATATCGCGCGAATAGACGAACAGTGGTGTGCCGCCTGCCTCAGCCACCAGATCGCTTACCTTGCGTCCGGCAACCGCCAACACGCCGTCGATGGCGGAAAATCCGGCGGGAATAGGGCCAAGCGGTTTCATGCCTTCGGTCCCTCTGCCAGTTCGGCGGCGAGCGCAACCCGGTCCAGCTTGCCATTGGGGCTGACCGGCATGGCATCGCGCCAGTGCACATGGCGCGGCACCATGAAGTTCGGCAGCGCGCGCGTCAGGGCTGGAAGAAGTTCGTCCCTCGCCGCATCAGGTGCGGCGCGGGCCACCAGATGGATCGCCTGCCCCAGTTGCGCATCGGGCAGGCCCAGCGCCACGGCCTCGGCCACGATCCCCGTCGCCACTGCCGCTTCCTCGACTTCCTGCGGGCTGACGCGGTTGCCGCTGGTCTTGATCATCGCATCGCGCCGCCCGACGAAGTGCAGCAGTCCTGCCGCGTCGCGCTTCACCCTGTCGCCCGACCATACCGCCATGCCGCCCAGCCTGGAAAATGCCGGCGCGGGCTTGAACCGTTCGGCGGTGCGCTCCGCGTCCTGCCAGTATCCTTGTGCCACCAGCGGTCCGGTGTGGACCAGTTCGCCCTCCTCTTCCGCCGCAGCTTTCTGCCCCAAGTCATTGACAACAAGCACTTCTGCAAAGGGAATGGCCCTGCCCATCGAGGTGGGATGTTCATCTACCAGCGCTGGATCAAGGTAAGTCGAACGGAACGCCTCGGTCAGTCCGTACATGGGATAGAGATCAGCCTGCGGAAACTTCGTGCGCAACTTACGAACCAACGAAAGCGTCAGCGCGCCGCCGCTATTGGTCATCCGCTTCAGACTTGCCGCGGTGCCTTCCGACCAATCGAGTTCCACCAGTTGCAGCCACAGCGGGGGCACGGCGGCGATGGTCGTAACCCCGTGCTTCGCCACCGCTTTCACCACATCGCGCGGCGTCAGGTAATCGAGCGGCACCACGCTGCCGCCTGCGAACCAAGTCGAAAGCAACTGGTTCTGCCCATAATCGAAGGCCAGCGGCAGCACCGCCAGAACCCGGTCTACGGGCGTAATTTTCAGATAATGCGCGACACTGACAGCACCGAGCCAGAGGTTGGTCTGGCTCAGCATCACGCCCTTGGGCCGCCCGGTCGATCCGCTGGTATAAAGGATCGCGGCAAGGCTATCTGACGCAGCGTCGGAGGGCGGCAGCGTTCCGCCCTGTGTCTCCACTTCGGCCCATACAGCTGGTTCTTCGAACACCGGACAATTCGCATCCCCAACCACAAGCGTGTCGAGCCGCCCTTTATTTGCGATCAGCATAGCCGCGCCGGAATCACCAATGATATGCGCCACTTGCGCGCGCTTCAGCAGGGGATTTATCGGTACATGCACCAGCCCTGCGCGCACTGCCGCCAGCGGCATCAGGCAGGCAAGCTCGGTCTTGGGCAACCATGTCGCCACCCGCGCGCCCACCTCGTCCACGCGCGATTTCAGCCAGAATGCCAGCGCGCCTACACGCGCGTTTAACTCTTCGTGGCTAAGTGTGCGTTCCCGCAGCACCAGCGCGGGCGCGGATCGTTCTCCGCGCAAGGCAAGGTGATCGAGCGGGTAAACGGTAGGATCGGGGCTTTCAGGCACGCGGTTCTCAATCAGGAAACGTCTGTCGTTTTGAAAGTCTATCACGCCAGTCTTAAAGAAGCGCAAGCGGACGCGGATGTTGTGGCCGTGCAAGGCGCTTCTCCGTTCGAACGGATGGACTGGCTCGCCCTGCTTGCCGAAATGTGCCTCGATCCGGCCAAAGCACGGGTCAGCGTGACCGTAGATGGCGCGCGGGTTGCCGCGCTGCCGTGGATGGAAGCGCATGGCGGGGCTGAAGCGCTGGCTAACTGGTACAATTTTTTCGTGCGTCCACTTGGGGATACCGCCCTTCTCTCAGATATCACACGAACTTTTCCCGCAGGTCGCGCGTCATTCGCGCCGATGCCGGAGGCCGACGCAACAGCACTTGCCACAGCCCTGCGCAGCACAGGTTGGGCCGTGATTTCAGAGCCTTGCGATTCAAACCACGTCCTTCCTCTCAAGGGCCGCAGCTTTGCCGAATACTGGGCCAGCCGCCCCGGCGCCCTGCGCGAGACGGTTCGCCGCAAAGGTCGGAAGGGTGAAGTGGCCTTGCGCGTCGTCACGGAATTTTCGTCCGCCGAATGGGACGCTTACGAAGCCGTCTATAAGCTGAGCTGGAAGCCCGGCGAAGGATCACCGGATTTCCTGCGCCGCTGGGCGGAGATGGATGGCGCGCGCGGGCGCTTACGGTTGGGCATTGCCGAGATCGGCGGACAGCCGGTGGCAGCGCAGTTCTGGACCGTCGAAGGCGGCACGGCCTTCATTCACAAGCTGGCGCACGATGAACGCTTCAAGAAGCAATCGCCCGGCACGCTGCTGAGCGCGGCGATGTTCGAACATGTGATTGATCGCGATGGCGTTTCCCTGGTAGACTTCGGCACGGGCGACGATCCCTACAAGCGCGACTGGATGGAGGACGTGCGCACGCGCTGGCGCGTGCGGGCATGGCGCAAAGGTGTTGTCAAATACTGGCCGGAGATGTTTCGCGCTCTGGCAGGGCACAAGCTGCGGCCCCTTGTTTCCCCGAACCACGATGGTTAAGGGCCAATTCCTGAACGACACCTAGATGCACCTAGCTGCACCTACCTGCACTTGAACGGCACCGGGACACGATGAGCGACACCGATAGCACCCTCCGCGCGATCCTTCAGGACGTGCTTGGACTCTCCGCCGAACGTGTCGCCGCGTTCGATGCTTCGACCGGCCTTTTCGGCGATCTTCCCGAACTGGATTCGATGGCCGTCGCAGGGCTTCTGACCGAGATCGAGGACCGGCTCGACATCGTGATCGAGGATGACGAGGTGGACGGCGAACTGCTGGAAACCTACGGCAATCTCCTGAGCTTTCTGGAAGCCAAAGTAACAGCGTGATCGCACGCTGGCCCTGCCCCGGCCCGCACGGGCAGAGCGAGGAATATGCCTTCGCCTTTGATCGCAACCGCATGGTGCGTCTGCTGATCGTGCCGCCGCTGTTCGACGAAGCCAACCGGATGCGGCGGATGCTGGTGGACGCGATGCGGCTGCTGGATGAAGCGGGCGTGGATTCGTTTCTGCCCGACCTGCCCGGCTGCAACGAGAGTTTGCAGGACTTCCCGGCCCAAAGCCTGCACGGATGGCGGCGCGCGATGGCGCAGGCGGCGCGGCATTTTGGCGCGACCGATGTGCTGGCGGTGCGCGGCGGTTCACTGGTCTTTCCGCACACCTTGCCGGGTCTGGTGTTGGAACCGGCCAAGGGCGGATCGATCCTGCGCCAACTGTTGCGCGCGCGCGTGATCGCAGCGCGGGAAGCAGGGCGGCAGGAAGACACTTCAGCATTGCTGGAAACCGGACGAAGCGAGGGGCTGGATCTGGCGGGCTGGCGCTGTGGCGCTTCCCTGATCGCCGGGCTTGAGACTGCGACGGCACAGATCGAAGGCCAGCGCATCGTGGCGCAAGGCGAACTGGGCGGCGGCGGACTGTGGTTGCGCGCGGAACCCGCCGCAGCGCCCGATCAGTCGGCAGCGCTGGCGCGGATCGTGCTGGCAGAGATCGCGACATGACACGCCGCCATGTGACCTTTGCCTGCGAGGGCGCGAAACTGGTGGGCACGCTGGACATCGGGCTGGCCAGTGGTGCCATCGGGCTGCTGATCGTTTCGGGCGGTAATGAACTACGTTCCGGCGCCTGGAGCGGACAGGCGCAGCTTGCGGCGCAATTGGCGCGTGAAGGGTTTCCGGTATTCCGTTACGACCGGCGAGGCGTGGGCGATAGCGAGGGTGAGAACCCGACGTTTCGCCATTCCGCGCCCGACATAGCTGCCGCCATCGCCGCGTTCCGCGCAGCCGCTCCGCATGTTTCTCGCGTGGTGGCATTCGGCAACTGCGATGCTGCGGCCGCGCTGATGCTGTTTGCGCACGACCTGCCGCTGGCCGGGCTAGTCCTGGCAAACCCTTGGACGATCGATGGTGAGGAAGCACCGCAGGCAATGCCCGCCGCAGCCATTCGCAGCCGCTATATGGCCAAGCTGACCAATCCGCGTGAGGTGTGGCGGTTGCTGACCGGTGGGGTCAATCTGGCCAAGCTGATCAAAGGTCTGCGCGGCGCCGCTGCATCTGCCCCTGCGCCTTCCGGGCTGGTGGAAGAGATGAAGGCGGGGCTGGCCGCCTTTGCCGGGCCGGTGGCCATCCTGCTGGCGAGCGGAGACAGGACCGCGCAGATGTTCGCCGAAGTGTGGGACGGAGCAGACGCCCGCGTGCAGCGGATCGACAGCGGATCGCACAGCTTTTCCGACAACGCCGCGCGTGAGTGGTTGCACGCACGCTTGTTGGATGCGCTGCAACGCTGAAGGGCGCTACATTTCGTCATTGCGAGCGTAGCGAAGCAATCCAGTGCCACGCAGAACCGCACTGGATTGCTTCGCTACGCTCGCAATGACGAGAGGTTTGGGTGATGGGGGTTTGGGGAACATGCCCTCCCCCACCCCCTCCCGCTCGCGGGAGGGGAGTTCAGGGAATGCCTTTCCCGCGAGCGGGAAGGCATCGGCCCCTTATGCCGGGACCGTCTGGCTGGCCTTGAAGTCCAGTTCGGCGAGGAAGCGTTCGGCGTCTAGCGCGGCCATGCAGCCGGTGCCTGCAGCCGTGACGGCCTGACGATAGGTGTGATCCATGACATCGCCGCACGCGAACACGCCGGGGATCGCGGTCTTGGGCGTGCCCGGTTCGACCACGATATAGCCGCTCTCGTCCAGTTCCAGCTTACCCTTGAACAGCTCCGTTGCCGGGGCGTGGCCGATGGCGACGAATGCGCCGTCGGTGGTGACGATGGATTCTTCACCGCTCACGGTATCAACCAGCTTCACGCCGGTCAGTCCCTTGCCCGTTTCACCCACGAAGCTGTCGACCTTCTGGTTCCACAGCACCTTTACATTGGGGTGCGCGTGGAGGCGGTCCTGCAGAATCCGTTCGGCGCGCAGGCTGTCACGGCGATGGATCAGGGTGACGTCGGTAGAGTGATTGGTCAGGTAGAGCGCTTCTTCGACGGCAGTGTTGCCGCCACCGATAACCACGACCTTCTTGCCGCGATAGAAGAAGCCGTCGCAGGTGGCACAGGCCGAAACGCCCTTGCCCGAGAATTCCTGTTCGCCCGCAACGCCCAGCCATTTTGCCTGCGCGCCCGTGGCGATGACCAGCACATCGCCTTCATAGATATCGCCGCTGTCACCGGTGGCGCGGAAAGGCGAACCATCGAGCGTGACATCGAGGATCGTATCCCACATCATGCGCGTACCGACGTGTTCGGCCTGTGCCTGCATTTCCTGCATCAGCCACGGCCCCTGAATCACGTCGCGGAAACCGGGGTAGTTTTCGACATCGGTGGTGATGGTCAACTGCCCGCCGGGCTGTAGGCCCTGCACCACGATCGGCTGCATCCCCGCGCGCGCGCCATAGATCGCTGCGGAAAGTCCAGCCGGGCCGGAACCGATGATGAGCATACGGGTCTTGTGCGTGGTCGCCATGAGAATGTCCTCCGATGGCAGGCGAGATAAGCAGGGGTCGAAGCAAAAGCGAGTCCTTGCCCCCCGCTTTTTCCGCAGGTATCGGACAGATTTTCTTTAAGGCGCGATCAGATTACGCTCTATCGCGGCCAGCACCGGCGGGGTTACGCCCAGCATGTCGGCGGCATAGGCTTCCACGCTGCCGTGGCCTTCGCGGATCTTCGCGAACGCGGTTTCGAGGAACGGCGCCTCGACGCTCATCAGCACACGCACCGCAGCATCGTCCATCGCAACGCCAAACCCTTCGCGCACATGGCGCGCGCCCGCTTCGATCCGCGTTTCGGCATTGCCGGCGGTGTTGGTGAGCAGGTAGTCCGCCATGATGTCGTCCGCGTGGACACCAAGCAGGTTGTGAACCAGCGCTGCGGCAAGGCCGGTGCGATCCTTGCCTGCGAGACAGTGCAGCAGGCTGGGTTCTGGCCGTTCGGCCAACGCCCGCATGTAAAGACGATACGTGCCGACAAGGACAGGACGGAAGGGCAGCGTCTCATACAGAAGGTGCATCGCAGCGCGCGCGTCGTCCGCTGTCTTCACCCCGCGCGCAGCCTCTTCATGCGCGGCCCGGCCTGCAGCGCTGGCGGTCTCACCGGGGTGGAACAGCACTTTGCCTGCAAATTCCGGGTGACGCAGGCAGGGGTTTGCGCTGCGTTCGCTATCCCCGCGCAGGTCAAATACGGTGGCGATGCGCAGATCATGAACCTGAGCCAGATCGGCCGCTGTCGCTTCGCTGTGCTGGCCGGATCGCCAGAGCAGGCCACTGCGGATGCGCCCTGCCTGCGCAGCATAGCCGCCGTAGTCGCGAAAGTTGTGGATGCCTGACATGCCGAGCACGCGCGTATCTATCGTCATGGGCAAAGCCATGCGCGGCGCGGTCCGTCAGCGCAAGTGATCAAACGTGACGAACGCCAAGCGGTTCAAGCGCGCGGGCAACTACGACAGCGGCTGGCGTGGGTTTGGGCACCAGCGTGCCGCCGAGATTGCGCACGGTTTCGTCCATACGATCCAGATCGCCGGTGTGCAGCACATAGGGAATGCCCATTGCCGCCAGAGTGCGGGCGACCTGTTCACAGGTTTGGCCACGCCCCAGCGAAACATCGAGGATTGCCGCGGAGATGGCGTTGTTCTGGACGATCGACAGCGCTTCGACCAGATCAAGCGCGGTCATCGGCGTGCAGCCTGCGTCTTCCACCGCAAATTCCAGATCGAGCAGGATCAGCGGCTCATCATCCAGCACGAGAACGCGGCAAGGTTCACCGGTAGAAGCGCGAAGGCCGGTCATTCCCCGTGTTCCCGCAGGGGGATGTTGAGTTTGGCCCGGAGGCCGTCGCTGTGCCATTCTCTTACGATCCCTCCGCGCGCCATATCGAGCATTCGATCGACGATTCCGTCATTGCTTACTAATCGGCTTGCGTCCGCAACTGCACCTATGCCGTGTTCGATCCAGTCGATGCGAATGGCAGGAGACGAGGTTGAACCGTTTCGCTTCCACGTCACGGTGACGCTGCCGGAATCCGTGCCGAGCGCACCATGCTTGATCGCGTTGACCGCCAGTTCGTGCAGTGAGAGCCCAAGGACGGACACCGACGCAAAGTCTGATCGCAGGCCATTGCCTTCGAAGCGGATGCGCGTGCCATCAGGATCATAGGGCGCCAGCACGGCGCGAATGGCCTGCCCCACTTCGACCGAGCCGCGATGGGAATCATCAAGCGTGGTTTCATAGGCGCGGCCCAGCGCCTGAATGCGATCGTTGATCTCGCGCGCCTCAACCTCTATCCCGCGAACGCGCCCGGTGAAATTCACGATGCCGCCGATGACCGCGAACATGTTCTTCATGCGATGCGAGAGTTCGCGCGCCAGATCGCGCGCGTGACGTTCATCCGCGCGGGCGGCGCGCACATCGGATACGTCCCACTGGCTGCCGAGGAAATAGATCAGCTTGCCTTCGGCGTTATATATTGGGCCTAGGTGCAGCGCATTCCAGAAAGGTTCGCCATCCTTGCGATAATTCAGCAATTCGATAACCAGCACGTCTTCGTTCGCCAGCGCCGTGCGGACACGGGCAAGGGCTGCGCGATCAGTCCTCGGCCCTTGCAGAAAGCGGCAATTGCGGCCAATGACTTCGTGTTCGTCGTAGCCCGTGAGGTGGCGGAACGCGCGGTTGGCGAAGACGATCGGCATGTCTTCAAGGTTCGGATCGCACAGACAGATGGCCATGCGCGTTTGCGCCATTGCCTGTTCGAACAGCACCCCGGACGCGCCAGTGAAGGTGTCTTCACCATGCTGCGCCTTAAACTGTGCAGCAGAAGTATCGAACGCCGTGTGGGCTTGGTCGATGGGACCGGAAGAAGGCAGGTGATCGGGAATGTTGTGGCTCATATCAGTGGACCTGCCACCGAAATGCAGTTCCTAGGCCTTGGTTCCGCGCAAGATAATTAAATTCGGTGCAATCATTTTCGTTCCATCGCAATGATGGCCAACGTGAGGCGAGAGATGCAGACAAGCCTGCCCGCTTCATCCTCGATCCTGATCGACCACACGTGCGTGGTGCGCCCCAGCGCCTCTGGCCGGGCGGTTGCGATGACCCAGCCTTGGCGCACCGGGCGCAGGTGATTTGCGTTGATTTCCATGCCGACGCCGACGAACTTTTCGGGATCGACCGCCATCGCACCTGCCATTGATCCGATGGTTTCAGCCAGCGCAACAGACGCCCCGCCGTGAAGACGCCCGAAAGGCTGGTGCGTGCGGTGATCTACCGGCATCCGCGCGCGAATCCAGTCAGGCCCACAATCGACGAACTCTATGCCAAGATGCGCTGGCATGGATGAACTGCCCAGCCGGGTCAGCCGCTCCATCGACGGCATGACGCCATTCCACCAGATCACGTCGCTCATTGTTCGTTTCCGGCAAAACCTTCGGCCAGAAAACGTTCGGCGCAGCCCGCGAGAACGGCAGTGCCCAAGGGCAGCACGGATTCATCGACCATCATCTTCGTCGAGTGGATCGAGCAGCACGAGCGCCAATCGACGCCTTCATGTGCGACGCCGAGGAAGAACATCGCGCCGGGGACTTTTTCCAGCACATAGGAGAAATCTTCTGCGCCCATGATTGGCGCGGCAAGCCGGTGGAAGCCGTTCTCGCCGCTGATATCACGGACCACGGCCTCGCCCAGATCGACCGCGCGGGCATCGCATACGGTAACCGGGAAGCCGGGAGTCACCGTCACGGTCGCGGTCATGCCGTGGGCTGCGGCGATGTGCGTTGCGGCCTGTTCCAGCACTTCCCGAAGGCGTGCGCGGTTGCCGGGCGACAATGTGCGCAAGGTGCCGCGCATGGCCACGCGATCTGCGATGACATTGTGCGCCGTGCCTGCTTCGATCTTGGCCACAGTGGCGACTACCGGGTCGCTGACCGGGAACTTGCGCGTGACGAGGGCCTGCAGCGCGGTCACGATCTCGCACGCCACGGGCACAGGATCGAGCGCATCGTGCGGCATGGAGGCGTGGCCGCCGCGTCCTTCGACCACGATATCGAACTGGTCTGCAGAAGCGAGCAGCGCGCCGGTGCGCCCGGCGATAAGTCCGTGCGGGCTATTGGGCATGACGTGCAGCGCAAAGGCCGCATCGGGCAGCGGATCGATCAGCCCATCGTCCAGCATGAAGCGCGCACCGTGGAAGCCTTCTTCGCCGGGCTGGAACATGAACTGCACTTCGCCCGCGAGCTTGTCCGCCCGCGCGCAGAGCAGTTCTGCGGCACCGGCCAGCATGGCAGTGTGCGTATCATGGCCGCAAGCGTGCATGGCACCGGGAATGGTGGACGCAAAATCGAGGCCGGTTTCCTCCTCCATCGGCAGCGCATCCATATCGCCGCGCAGCAAAACGCGACGGCCCGGCCCTGCCCGGCCTTTCAGCGTGGCGACAAGGCCGGTCGTCGATGGTCCTTCACGCCATTCCAGCGGCAGATGCGCGAGCGCGGCGCGCACCTTGTCGCGCGTCTTTGGTGTATGCAGGCCGAGTTCCGGCTCCGCATGGATGGCACGGCGCAGGGCGACGATGCTGTCGGCGTGGCTACGCGCCTGTTCGAGCAGTTCGTGATGCAACATGGGGCCTCGTGATGTGTGATTGCCCTAAGGCTGGCACGTTGTCGCGTCGCTGTCGAGCCTTGGGGAATGGACTTGCGGATGGGACTTGCACGAGCGGATGCCTTGCGTTAATCGGTCGATTAAATAATCCAGCCGGAGAGACAACCGATGCCCGAAGCCTATATCATCGATGCCGTTCGCACCCCGCGCGGAGTGGGCAAGCCCGGCAAGGGCGCGCTTTCGCACCTGCATCCGCAGCATCTTGCGGCCACGGTGCTGAAAGCGCTGAAAGAGCGCAACAATCTTGATACCGCAACCGTGGATGACATCATCTGGTCGACATCCAGCCAGGTGGGCAAGCAGGGCGGCGATCTGGGCCGCATGTCCGCGCTGGCGGCAGGCTATGACATCAAGGCCAGCGGCACGACTCTTGACCGGTTCTGTGGCGGCGGCATCACGTCGGTAAATCTCGCCTGCGCCTCGGTCATGTCTGGCATGGAAGATTGCGTGATCGCAGGCGGCACCGAAATGATGAGCTTCACCGCCGCCCACGGCGCGGAACAGGCCAATGCCGGGATCAAGCCGATGGGCATGGGGTCGGGTAACATGGCATTGGACGCGCTGCATCCGCAATCGCACCAAGGCGTATGCGGCGATGCCATTGCCAGCATCGAAGGCATCAGCCGCGAAGCGCTGGACGGCCTCGCCCTTGTCAGCCAGCAGCGCGCCGATGTTGCGATCAAGGAAGGCCGCTTTGCCAGATCGGTCGTCCCGGTGCTGAACGAAGACGGCTCGGTTGCGCTGGATCGTGAGGAGTTTCCCCGGCCCGAGACCACCGCAGAAGGCCTTGCCGCGCTGAAGCCGAGCTTTGCAGGGCTTGCCGATTTCGATCTTGGTGGCACGTCGTTCCGCAAGCAGATCAACCGCCGCTACCCGGATGTCGATATCCAGCACTTCCACCATGCGGGCAATTCTTCGGGCGTGGTCGATGGTGCGGCGGCGCTGCTGATCGTCTCGCCCGCCTATGCCGAGAAGCATGGGTTGAAGCCACGCGCCCGCATCGTTGCTTACGCCAATCAGGGCGATGACCCGACACTCATGCTCAACGCGCCGGTTCCCGCCGCAAAGAAGGTTCTGGCCAAGGCAGGTTTGACCAAGGACGATATCGACGTCTGGGAAATCAACGAAGCTTTCGCCGTCGTCGCGGAAAAGTTCATCCGCGATCTCGATCTGGACCGCGCCAAGGTAAATCCCAACGGCGGCGCGATGGCGCTAGGCCACCCCATCGGCGCAACCGGATCGATCCTGATCGGCACCGCGCTGGATGAACTGGAGCGGACTGGCGGGCGCTATGGTCTTGTCACGATGTGCGCGGCAGGCGGGATGGCACCGGCCATCGTGATCGAACGCATCTGATCGTTTGCCAATAGACAAAAGCCCGCCGAGCGTTTCGGCGGGCTTTTGCATGACTGATCAATCCACTGCCGCGATAGGCCCGGCCTCGTTCGCAACGATCTTCAGTACCTCGGTCCACGCAGCGACGTTCTGTGCCAGTTCTGCCGGATCAACCTTGTCCAGCGTATCGTCGGGCGTGTGGTGCAGATCGAAGTAGTGCGTGCCATCCTGATCGAGATCGATCACGGCAAGTTTCTGCTTTGCGATAACCGGGGCAACATCGGTGCCGCCGCTGGCCTTGCCCGGCCCCCGCACGATGCCCATCGGTGAAAGCGCGGCGGCGATCCGTTCTGCCAGCGGCTTGTTCGCGTCCGCCATGCTGAACGTCACGCGCCAGACCTTCGCAGCGCCGAAATCGCTTTCCATCGCCAGCGCATAAGGTTCGGCGTGCCGGTCGGCAAAAGCCTTGCCGCCGAAACCGCCGAGTTCCTCGGACCCGGCCCAGAACACGCGGATCGTGCGCAACGGCTTGCCGCCTTCCTGTGCTTTCAGTGCGGCAGCGGTGATGATCGCGCAGCCCGCCGCATCGTCAATCGCACCCGTGCCCAGATCCCAGCTATCGAGATGGCAGCCCAGCAGGATTGCAGGCAAGGAAGGATCGCGGCCGGGCAAATCGGCATAGACATTGCCTGAAGGCAGGCCTTCGACGGTCTTGCCCGTGAGCGTCAGGTTCAGCCGGATAGGCTTTCCGCTGCGGGCGATGCGCGCAATCAGATCGGCATCGGGGTTTGAAACCGCGCCCGCCGGGATCGGCTTCACGCCATCGGGGAACGTGGTGCCGCCGGTGTGCGGATTACGGTGGTTATCCGTGCCGATGGAACGGATCACCGTGGCCAGCGCACCCTTGCCTGCAGCGATGGCGGGACCAGCGCGGCGAACCTGACCATATGGTCCATAGCCGCTGCCATCCTGCGCACGCTTCATCGCGTGATCGATGAATGCGATCTTGCCGCTGAGCGAGCCTGCGGGCGCGGCTTTCAGCGCATCGAGCGTAGGGAAGTAGACAACTTCGCCCTCCACGCCCTTTTCCGGCGTGGTGCCGCTATAGCCCAAGGCGGTCACTGCCAGCCTGAAGGGAATCGGCGCGATCAGGCTCGCCTCGTCACGCCCGCGCACGTAGCCGCGAATTGGAAACGGTTCGACCGTTACATTGCTGAACCCAAGCGCTTTCAGCCGGGTGTCGGCCCATGCGCGGGCGCGCGCTTCGGCCTCGCTGCCGGGCATTCGCGGGCCAACCTCAGTGGTCAGGCCCGCGAGGATGTCCCACGCAACGTCGCCCTTTTGATCTTGCGCATAAGTGGTTGAAGAAAGGAGAGCGGCGGAAAGCGCAATGGCGCAAGACAAGTTTCTCATGCAACCGTGCTATCGCCCAGCCCTGCCTCTGCCAAGCCCCGCCCATCGCCCTTGTTGCACACGGGCCGCTTGCCCGCACGGTTCCAAGCCGGTAGAGGCGGCGCAACTGTTTTCGGCTTACACCCAAGGACCACCGATGGCTGCTCAATACGCCTACGTCATGAAGAACATGACGAAGACCTTCCCCGGCGCGCAGAAGCCAGTGCTGAGCAACATCAGCCTGCAATTCTATCAGGGCGCAAAGATCGGCATCGTCGGCCCCAACGGTGCCGGTAAGTCGACGCTGATCAAGATCATGGCCGGGATCGACAAGGATTTCACCGGCGAAGCATGGCCGGGCGAAAACATCACGGTCGGCTATCTGGAACAGGAACCGCAGCTCGACGAGAGCAAGACCGTGCTCGAAAACGTCAAGGACGGTGCGCGCGAGACGGCTGACATGGTTGAACGGTTCAACCAGATCGGCATGGAAATGGCCGAGGAAGACGCCGATTTCGACGCGCTGGGCGCCGAGATGGCCGATCTTCAGGACAAGATCGATGCCGTCGATGGCTGGACGCTGGACAACCAGCTTGAAATCGCGATGGAAGCGCTGCGCTGCCCGCCGGGCGACTGGCCGGTAAGCAGCCTTTCCGGCGGTGAAAAGCGCCGCATCGCGCTCACCCGCCTGCTGATCCAGAAGCCGTCGATTCTGCTGCTCGACGAACCGACCAACCACCTTGACGCCGAATCCGTCGAATGGCTCGAAAGCCATCTCAAGGACTACGCAGGTGCGGTGCTGATGATCACCCACGACCGCTACTTCCTCGATAACGTGGTGGGCTGGATTCTCGAACTCGATCGCGGAAAATACTTCCCTTACGAAGGCAACTACTCGACCTACCTTGAAACCAAGGCCAAGCGCATGGCGCAGGAAGAGCGCGAGGAAAGCGGCAAGCAGAAGGCGCTGCAGCGCGAACTCGAGTGGATCCGCCAGACCCCGGCCGCGCGCCAGACCAAGTCCAAGGCGCGTATCCGCAAGTTCGAGGAACTCCAGAACAGCCAGGACAGTCGTCAGGTCGGCAAGGCGCAGATCGTCATCCAGGTGCCCGAGCGCCTCGGCGGCAAGGTGATCGAGGCCAAGAACATCACCAAGGCGTATGGCGACAAGCTGCTGTTCGAAAACCTCTCCTTCATGCTGCCCCCGGGCGGCATCGTTGGCGTGATCGGCCCGAATGGCGCGGGCAAATCGACGCTGTTCAAGATCCTCACCGGCAAGGAAACGCCTGACAGCGGCACGATCGAGATCGGCTCGACCGTGCGCCTCGGCTATGTCGACCAGAGCCGAGACCATCTCGACCCCAAGAAGAACGTCTGGGAGGAAATCTCCGACGGGCTCGATTACATGAAGGTCAACGGGCAGGACATGAGCACGCGTGCCTATGTCGGCGCGTTCAACTTCAAGGGCGCGGACCAGCAGAAGAACGTCGGCAAGCTTTCGGGCGGTGAACGCAATCGCGTGCACATGGCCAAGATGCTGAAGCAGGGCGGCAACGTGCTGCTGCTCGACGAACCGACCAACGACCTCGACGTGGAAACGCTGGCTGCGCTGGAAGACGCCATCGAAAACTTCGCCGGTTGCGCCGTGGTCATCTCGCACGACCGCTTCTTCCTCGATCGCCTGGCGACGCACATCCTCGCGTTCGAGGGCAACAGCCACGTCGAATGGTTCGAAGGCAACTTCGCGGCTTACGAAGAAGACAAGCGCCGCCGCCTTGGCGATGCGGCAGATCGCCCCACGCGCCTTGCCTACAAGAAACTGACGCGCTGATCTGACGCTACCGGTCTTCCGCTAATTGCCCTTGCGGCGAAAGCGGAAGACCAGCGTTTCCTTTTTGCCCTCGTCGCCATCGATCACCACGGTGGCGGTCATGCTGTCCTTGCCGGTGCGTTCATAGACCAGCCCGGAAAAGTCGAAGCGATCCCCTGCCCGCGCGGTTAAAGGAAAGGACGGCACCTTGTCCTTTTCCTCCCAGCCGGTGAGATCGGGATTGAAGTGCTTGAGCCTGTAGGCGAGCGAGCCACCCTCTTCGACGATCGTGATCAGTTCGTAGAACATCACTGAGCCGTCGGCCTTCATCTGCCGGAAATGGCCGACCATCTGCCCTCCCGCTGCCGGAGCATAGGCCTCCAGCGCAGGCGCTCCGCCGATCCCCTCGCCCTCCCACGAACCTTGCAGCCATGCGAGATCGCCAAGGCTGGCAGGCGGCGCAGAATGAGCTGCCGGGGTGATCAGCAATGCGGCACCAAGTGCGGCGAATATCCGCTTCATCTGGAACTCTCCATCCCGAAATTCGTTCATCAAACAATACCCGAACCTGAACGGCAGGCTACCAAGCCGGTTCAGACATGGGACAGCGCGAATCGCTTAACAGGGTGTTATTGAAGCTGCGAAGGTTTGCAGCACACCTATCGGGAAAGGGTCGGTCACGATGTCCGGCAAGTCAATCTTCAGCAAGAGTGCGCTGGCTGCGCTGGCGGTGGCCCTTGCGGCAACGACCGTCTCGTCGCAAGCCACAGCGCAGGAACGGCAACAGCGCGGTGAGCGTGGCGGACAGAGCGCCAATCGGGGCGACTGGGGTGGTGGCAATCGTGGCGGCGGGGAGCGCGGCGGCGGTAACTGGGCACGCGGGCAACAACAGGCTCCGCAGGCCCGCCAGCAGCAAGCGCCACAGGTTCGCGCAGAACGTCCTGCCTCAACCAGCTGGCGCAACAACGGCAATGTCGAAGGCCGCTGGCGTCCGGGTGTGGAAGACCGCACATCGGCCCAGCGCCCAACCCCGCCTGCGGTTACCCCGCAGCGTGCCACGCCGCCCGCCACTGCAACTGCGCGTCAGGCTCCGGCGCAGCGCGGATGGGATGGCACCCGCTGGAACGGCACCAATCCGGGCCGCAACAACGGGGCATCGGACCGTGGCACCTGGAACCGTGACCGAAACGGCAACGATGGTCGCGACCGGAACTGGAATGGCCGCAACCCGTCCTATTCGGACCGTGACCGCAACCGCGATTACCGGGATCGCAACGACAACTGGCGCAATGACAATCGGCGGGGTGACAACTGGCGGGGCGAAAACAACCGCAGCAGCTATCGCGGGGACTACCGGCGCTGGAGCAACGATTGGCGACGCGACAACCGTTATGATTGGGGCCGCTACCGCGCAACGAACCGGAGCATCTATCGTCTGCCTACGTACTACGCGCCCTATCGCGGGTGGAACTACAACCGCGTTTCCATCGGGATTTTCCTGAATTCAGGCTTCTATGGCCGCAATTACTGGATCAACGATCCGTGGGCTTATCGCCTGCCGCCTGCCTATGGTCCCTATCGCTGGGTTCGTTACTGGGACGACGTGCTGCTGGTGGATGTCTATTCGGGCGAAGTGGTGGACGTGATCCAGAACTTCTTCTGGTAATCGGGCGCCCTTCCAAACAAGCAAATGCCCTCCTGACGCGAGTCAGGAGGGCATTTGCTTTGGCGTCCGTTCACCACAACAGCTTACCCTGGCAGCCCGCCTGCAATCGCGCGAAGGATATTGCGCATCATCTCGTGCCCTTCTGCCGTCAGCCGAACATAACGCCGGCGCGCGTCGGCATTATCGGCAATGCGATAAATCAGGCCTTCCTGCTCAAGCCGGGCGATCCAGCGCAGGATCGTGGTCGATGGAACACCCGCATCAAGGCACACCGAAGAAACCTGCACTTCCGTTCTGCGCCGATCGGCAATGTAGAGATCGAGCAGGATATCCCAGCCCGGTTCACCAAACAGCCCTCTGCGGGCACCGGCAAAATCACGCTTTCTGCGAAGGCCATAGAGCGCTACGGCGAGTTTGAGACTTTCCAGTTCAGGATCAGCGAAGGCGTCCAAACAAAACTCCATTCGGCAAACCAACGCTCATGACGGCTGCAACCCGCCTTCAGCAACGACAGTTGGTGCGCGCCCCCATTTACGCCCAGCGTCGAAACTTATGATCGTTCAGCGACCGACAAGTGATAACAAACTGTGATTTTGGTTAACCCAAAGATACGGGAAATGCTTGAGGAAATCTGTATTTACCGTCCACTTCGGACTAAATGACAGGGCTTGCACCACACAACGCATTGACGCAGAACGGTTCCCGACATGGCCATTTTTGCAAAGAAAACGTCTGCCTCGTCGGAAACACTTGCATTGAAGCGTGTCGGCGAACTGGTCCGCAAACGGCTAAGGCAGGATCCCGGCGTCTATCAATTGCCCGTCGATGGCCTCGAAATTTTTGGTGTTGCACGCTTTTTTTCCGAAGCCGAGTGCAGTCGGCTTATCGGGATCGTCGATGCCGTCGCCCGCCCCTCTCCAACCTACAAAGGCACGGATGCGACCGGCCGGACCAGCTTCAGCGGCGACGTTGATCCAAACGATCCTTTCGTCATCATGTTGCAGCGCCGGATTGACGATCTGATCGGCATCGATCCTGCGTTCGGCGAAACGATTCAGGGCCAGCGCTATCACCCTGGTCAGGAGTTTCGCGGGCACTATGACCACTTTTTGCCATCACAGCCGTTTTGGGATTCGGAACAAAGGCGTGGCGGTCAGCGTAGCTGGACGGCAATGGCGTATCTCAACGCCGTTGAAGAAGGCGGCACGACCGACTTCTCCCGCATTGACCTTTCCATCCCGCCCCAGCCGGGCGCTTTGCTGATCTGGAACAACATGAAGCCCGATGGCACTCCCAATCCCAACGCAATGCACGCCGGAATGCCGGTGGTGCGCGGCGTGAAATATGTCCTGACCAAATGGTATCGCGCGCGGACGTGGAGTTGAGGGCGTGGTGACGAAACCGCGCCACGTGATCGCCCGGACAGTTCTTGCGCTCATCATTGCCAGCGCTGCATCTGCTTGCGCCCACGCTGATGCGTCGCGCTCACAAGGCATTGCCACGGCAAAGATCGATGTTGCGCCGACACCGCCCGAAATATCGCCCAACGTCGCGCTCGACCGTCTTTTCGCGGCCGACCTGCACCAAAGCCTCGCTCTCGATCCGCTGGGCGCATTGCAGCAGGGCAAGCGCGTTCCCACCAGCCAGTTCCTGCTGCTGTTCACGCCGCAGCTGGCGCATGAACGGCGCGAGGCCAACAGCCGTCTGCTGGGCGAACTTGGCGGTATTCCACCCGATCAGCTTGACGAAGGGCACCGCATTTCGCGCGCGGTGATGCTTGACGCCAAACAGGCCGAACAGGCGCTCCTGTCGCCTGAATCGCTGGCGCTTACCGAAGTCCAGCCGTTCAATCACTTCGGCGGGTTCCACGTCTCCTATCCCGAACTGTCATCGCCCGGCAGCGGTCTGGTGCTGGAAAACGCTGGCGATTTCGAGCTGCTGATCGAGCGGCACCGCGCCCTGCCCAAAGTTTTTTACGCCGCAATCGCCCGCTTTCGCGAAGGTATGGCAGCCGGGACTACCGAACCGCGCCTGACCGTGGACAACATGATTGCCCAGATCGACGCATTGCTGGCCCAGCCGGTTGACCGGTCCCCGTTCATGTCGGCTGCGCGCAGCTTTCCCGAAAGCATTGCACCAGCGCAGCGTAACCAGATGCGCAGCGATTTGCACACCGTAACTGCAAAGGTCGTCTACCCCGCTTATCGCAACCTGCGGCGTTTCCTTGCCGAAGAGTATCGCCCGGTCGCGCGCGAAACGGTCGGACTTTCCGCGCTTCCCGGCGGCATGGCGCTCTATCGGCGGCTGGTGCGGATGAACACGACGCTGGACCTTGATCCGTCTGCCGTCCACGAACTGGGCCTTGGCGAAGTGGCGCGGATCCAGCGCGATATGGACGGGGTGAAGGGCGAACTCGGCTTCACCGGTCCCTTGCGCGATTTCTTCGATCACATCCGTACCGATCCGAAATACCATCCCCGCACCGAAGCCGAGCTTTCCGAAGGCTTCCGCGCAATCGGGCGCAAGGTAGACGCGCTGGCCCCGCGCTATTTCCTGCACCTGCCGCGCACGCCGCTGCAGATCCAGTCCTACCCGCCTTACCGCGCCAAGTTCGAAGCGGGCGGCTCCTATGCGCAGGGTTCGCCAGACGGGCGCTTGCCCGGCACGTTCTTCTTCAACACCTATGATCTGAAAAGCCGCTTCCTGACCGGGATCGCCACGCTCTATCTGCACGAAGGCGCGCCGGGGCATCACTTCCAGATCAGCCTTGCGCAAGAGAACACCGCCCTTCCCGATTTTCAGCGGTTCGGCGGCAACACGGCCTACATCGAAGGCTGGGCGCTCTATGCCGAAACGCTGGGTTACGAGATGGGGTTCTACAAAGACCCGATGCAGCACTGGGGCACGCTTGACGACGAGATGCTGCGCGCAATGCGGCTGGTGGTGGACACCGGCCTGCACACCAAAGGCTGGAGCCGCAACATGGCAGTGGACTACATGCTTGCCAATTCGGGCATGGGCCGCAGCGATGCCGAGGCTGAAGTGGACCGTTACATTGCCATTCCGGGCCAGGCCCTGTCCTACAAGATCGGCGCGCTGACGATCCAGCGGCTGCGTAAGGAGGCAGAAGCCGCATTGGGGCCGCGCTTCGACATTCGCCAGTTCCACGATCAGGTTTTGGGCAGCGGGGCCTTGCCGATGCAGGTGCTTGAAGCCAAAGTGCGCCGGTGGATCGCGGCGAGCCGGTAGCGCTGCGCTGGGGGGCGAACGGGGGCCTGACATGTTGAGCTATTTCGCGGCGGCACTGCCGCACTTCCTTGCCTACTTCGGCGGTGCCTTGACGCTCGCCGTGGCGTTCCTGTTTCTTTATGCGATGGCTACGCCGCACCGTGAATTTGCGCTTATCCGCGATGGCAATGCTGCTGCGGCCACGCAGTTGTCTGGCACATTCCTAGGCTTCGCTGCCCCGGTGGCGGTCATCATCGCCAATTCGGTAAGCCTTGCCGACATGCTGCTGTGGAGCGCACTTGCGGGGGTGGTGCAGCTTCTCGTCTTCGTGGTGATCGCACGCTTCCTGTTTCGCGCCATCTCCAATCGCATCACCGAAGGTTGCCTCGCCTCTGGCCAGTTCGTCGGCGGGATGAGCCTTGGCGTGGGCATCCTCCAAGCCGCCTGCATGGTGCCCTGAGCCATGAAAAAGCAACTGGTGCTGACCACGGCGATGGCCGCAACGCTCGCAGGCTGTTCGGGCGGCGGCAACGATTGGGACGATGGCGTCGTGGCAGACCGCGATACCGCCGTGTGTGTCGATCAGGAAGGCCGCCGCATTCCCGACCAGAACTGTCGCAGCACGCGCACGGGTGGCGTCGGCAGTTCGTTCTTCTGGTACTATGTCGGCCGCGGTTCCCGCGTGCCTTATATGGGCGATCCGGTGCGTGACCCCAGCTATGGCTACAAGGGCAGCTATTTTCCGACCAAGGGCGTGACTTATGCAGATGCCCCCGCTGCGGCCAATATGGTTCGTAGCAAACCGGTGTCGCGCGGCGGATTCGGCTCGAAAGGCAAGTTCTTCGGCGGTAGCTGGTCCTGATCGATGCGCAGGTTGACGCTGGAACCGCGTGCTGGTTGGCAGGCTGCGGTCGCTGAACTGGGGCTGCTTTGGCACAGCGACGCCGAAGGGCCGTACTGGGACGAAAGCGCGGCCTATGCCTTCACAGCCGCGCAGGTTGAAACGCTGGAAGAGGCAAGCGAGACGGTTCACCGGCTCTACATTGAAGCCGCCGACGTCATCGTCCGTGACGATCTGCTGATGTCGTCCTGCGGCATCCCTGCAAGCTGGCACGGCGCGGTACGCGAAGCGTGGCGGCGGCGGTCCCCTGCACTCGATTTCGGGCGCTTCGATTTCGCGTGGGATGGCAGCGGCGATCCGAAGTTGCTGGAATACAACTGCGATACGCCCACATCGCTGCTCGAAACATCGATCGTGCAGTGGTTCTGGAAGGAAGAGGTGTTTCCGCAGGCCGACCAGCTCAACAGCCTGCACGAAAAGCTGCTGGCGCGCTGGCAGGTAATCGCTGGCGCCCTGCCGGGGCGGCGGGTGTGGTTCACGCATGTTGCCGACGATGCGCATGAAGACACGATGACCACCACTTACCTGCGTGATCTGGCCGGGCAAGCGGGGCTGGAAACCTTTGGCCTGCTGATCGATCAGATCGGGATTGATGCCGATGGCCGCATTCTGGATCAGGATGACTACCTGATCTCGGCTCTGTTCAAACTTTACCCTTGGGAATGGCTGGCGGCAGAGGAGTTTGGAACCGCGATCCTGCCGCACCTGCATGACACGGTGTGGCTTGAGCCGGTGTGGAAGATGCTGTGGAGCAACAAGGCCGTTCTGGCCGTCCTATGGGATATGTTCCCCGGACACCCCAACCTGCTCCCCGCCTCATTCATCCCCGGCGCGGTAGGACCGGACTATGTGGCAAAACCCGTACTGGCGCGCGAGGGCGCGAATATCGAGGTGGTTTCCGGTGGCGATGTTCTGGCCCGGTCGGGCGGGAATTACGATGCCAGCCGCATCGTGTTCCAGCAGCGCTACCCGCTGAAGGACTTCGGGCAAGGATACCCGGTGCTGGGTAGCTGGATAGTGGCGGGCGAGGCTGCCGGTCTTGGCATCCGTGAAGATGGCCTGATCACCGGCAACCGCGCCCGCTTTATTCCTCACATCATTGAATGCTGACCGTTCAGTCCAGCGCCTCGGCAATCAGTTTACGCGTATTTTCAACGCCATAAAGCGCGATGAAGCTGCCCATGCGCGGACCGGCGCTTGACCCCAGCAGCGTTTCGTAAAGGCACTTGAACCAGTCGCGCAGCTGCTCGAACCCGTAATGCGGATCTTTGCCGATCTCGTAGACGATGTTCTGCAGTTCTTCTGCCGTCGCGTCGTCTGACGTGCCTGCCAGTTCTTCATCCAAAACAGCCAGTGCCAGCGCCTCGTTGCTCTCCGGCTTGCGGCGCTGGAGCGTCGGAGCGATGAAGTCGCGGTTGTAGGCAAGCGCGCGGGTAACGAGGCCGTCAAGCGCCGGGTGTGTGGCGGGGTCTGCGTTCTCGACATAGTTGCCAAGGTATGACCAGACCTGATCGCGCGTTGCCGATGCGCCCAGCACGCCAACAAGGTTGAGCAGCAAGCCGTAAGTCACCGGCAGCTTGTCACCCTCGCCCACGGCAGGACCATTGGTGCGCAGCAGGTGCCAAACCGGATTGCCAAGCTGCTGTTCGACGGGCTGCGTGGGCAGCTTTTCGCGGAACTGCCAGTATTCATCAACCGCGCGCGGGATGATCCCGACATGCAGCGACTTGGCGCTCTTGGGTTCGCGGAAGAGGTAGAAGCCGAGGCTCTCCTCACTGCCGTATTCCAGCCACTGCTCGATGGTCAGCCCGTTGCCCTTGGACTTGGAGATCTTCTCGCCTTTCTCATCGAGGAAGAGTTCGTAGATCAGGCCTTCGGGACGCTGGCCGCCCAGCACGCGGGCGATCTTGCCCGATTGCGTGACGCTGTCGGTCAAATCCTTGCCGCACATTTCATAATCGACGCCAAGCGCGACCCAGCGCATGGCCCAGTCGACCTTCCACTGCAGCTTGGACCAGCCGCCGAGGATCGTGTGTTCGATCACTTCCCCGTTGCTGTCGGTAAAGCGGACGATACCGGCTTCAGCGTCCACCACTTCGACCGGCACCTGCAACACCTCACCCGTGGTGGGCGAGACGGGGAGAACCGGCGAATAGGTCTTGCGGCGTTCTTCGCGCAAGGTGGGCAGCATGATGTCCATGATCGGCTGCCAGTTGCGCAGGACGTTCTTCAGAGCATCATCAAAGCCGCCCGCATTGTAGCGGTCGGACGCGGAGACGAATTCATAGTCGAAGCCGAAGCGATCCAGAAACGCGCGCAGCATCGCATTGTTGTGGTGGGCAAAACTTTCGAACTTCTCGAAAGGATCGGGAATACGGCTGAGCGGATGACCAAGGTGCGCATCGAGCAGCGCCTTGTTGGGCACGTTGTCGGGCACCTTGCGCAGCCCGTCCATGTCGTCCGAAAACGCCACGAGGCGCGTGGGGTGCCCGCCAGTCAGCACTTCATAGGCCCGACGGACCAGCGTGGTGCGCAGGACTTCCTGAAAAGTGCCGATGTGCGGCAGGCCCGATGGACCATAACCGGTTTCGAACAGCACCGGTACGAGTTCGCCAGACGCATCGCGTTTGCCACCGGGAAACCGCTTGATCAGCTTGCGGGCTTCCTCGAAAGGCCAGGCCTTCGACGTTTGGGCGGCGGTTGTGATTGCGTCTGTCATAGTGTCCGCCCTTTTGCGCGGCCGTTCAGGTTTCGCAAGCGAAAGCTGAAGGGGTTTACACTGTTTACACGGTCCAGAGAAAAACTGTCACCGCCCGGTTGGCGGGCATTTCTGCACATGGAAGCGCCATCCCGGATCACGTCCGGCATGGCACTGAACCACGTAGCAAGAAATTGTGCGGTATGCATTTTCTCCCCGTATCACGGCGCGTGCCCTGTAGGAAAACGCCGAAAAGGCGGGACCGCGCTTAAGCGATCCCGCCGTTCCGTGGAGGTGCTTCTGAAGGAGGCTTACTTCAGAAGCGAGAGGACGTTCTGCTGGGCCTGATTGGCCTGCGCGATCATCGCGGTTGAAGCCTGTGACAGAATCTGTGCCTTGGCCATCTGCGTGGTTTCCGCCGAATAATCGGTATCCAGAATGCGCGAACGGGCGTCCGACAGATTGGTGACGTTATCGTTGAGGTTGTTGATCACCGATTCCAGCCGGTTCTGACCTGCACCAAGACCGGCCCGAGTTGCACTGACGGCAGCAAGTGCATCGTCCACGAAGTCAATCGTAGCGGTGGCGTTGGTCGAACCGCTTCCGTCACCGGCAACCGTATCATTGACCTTGAGCGATTGCGTTGCCGCCGCGCTGTATGCCGTGTTGCCCGTGCCGAACAGCACATCGCCATCGAAGGCAACGCTGGTCAACGTGACAGTATCATTCGTTTCCGCCCCCGTCTGGATGACGAAGCTGAGATCGTCCGCAGCGACCGGCGCAGTGGCCACCGCGAACAGTTCGTTGCCGTTGAACTTGGTCTTGGTCAGCACTTCGCTGACCTGGCTGGTCAGATTTTCGACTTCCGACTGCATCGCGTCGCGGTCCGACCCCTGATAGGTGCCGGATGCGGCCTGCACTGCGAGTTCGCGGATGCGCTGGAGCATCGCGGTGACTTCGTTCAGCGCGCCATCGGCGGTCTGCGCAAGGCTGATTCCGTCGTTCGCATTGCGCACACCCTGACTCATGCCCTTGATCTGCGAGGTCATGGTGGTGGTGATTGCAAGGCCCGCTGCATCATCCTTGGCACCGTTGATACGCTTGCCGGTCGACAGGCGCTCCATTGCGACGCCGAGCATCTTGTTGGCGGAATTTGAAGCGTTGGTCGCGCGAACCGCGCTGATATTCGTGTTGATGACTGCCATTTTCCCATTCTCCACTATGGGCCGGCATGGCTTGCGCCGCACCGGTATGAGTTTCCCGACGAGAAGGACGGGCAGCGTGGATAAAGTTTAAGGGGGCTGGTTAATCACCGCGCAGGATTTTCTTTGGGCGCTTCGGACTTGCCGGGTGTTCCATTCCTGTTCTATCGCACAAATGTGTCCGAGACCCCCGCCCTTTCGCTTCCGGCGATTCATTCAAGCCACGGCGGATGCTGGCTGCGCGAAGGCTTTGCAACGCGCGGGGTGAGCAAGGGCGATGCGATCGTGGCAGCGGCAGATACGCCGTTGCTGATGCTGAACGCGCCACTGGTGGCAAGCCGACTGGGCTATCCCGATCTTTCCGGGCTGGATCTGCTGGAACTCTTCGCCTTCGTCCACCCGGCGAAGTTCATGGTTCCGATGCCCAAAGGATTGGCCAATGCGCTGGATCTGGCCGAGCCTGCGGGTGACGATGCCGTGCCGCTGCTTCTGCAGCAGGCAGCAGAAGCACTGCTCTCAACATGCGAACGGGACGACTGGAGCGAACGCGAAGGCGCGTGGACCACGCTGCAATCGCTGGTGCGGATGCACTGGCCTTGGGCCACGCTGCTGACGCCGCGCATCAGGAAACCGCAACGGGCGGAGCGCTGGCTGTTCACGCGCCTGCCCGAATGGGAAGAAGCCGCAGACCGCCCGCAGCCCGCGCAAGTCATGCTGGCAGATGAAGTCATTGTCGGACGGCTGGCCGAGCTGACCGGCGTTGATGCGGAAAGCCGTCCGGCCCAGCAGAACTATGCGCGCGAAGCCGGGCGCATGTTTGCACCCCGCCGCGATCAACGCCAGCCGCATGTGGTGCTGGCGCAGGCTGGCACGGGCACCGGCAAGACCTTCGGCTATCTGGCCCCGGCCTCGCTCTGGGCTGAGACATCGGGCGGAACGGTGTGGGTTTCGACCTATACAAAGGCGCTGCAGCGACAGCTGCGGCGTGAAAGCCGTCGGGCATTTCCGGCGGAGCGAAACGGCAAGCCGCCGGTGGTGGTGCGCAAGGGGCGTGAGAACTACTTGTGCCTGCTGAACCTTGAAGACGCACTGCAAGGCGGCTTTGGCGGACGGGCAGCGGTGCTGGCACAACTGGTAGCGCGCTGGGCCGCCTATAGCCAAGACGGCGACATGATCGGCGGCGACCTGCCGGGCTGGCTGGGCACGCTGTTCCGCAAGCGGGGAATCTCGGCGCTGACCGACCAGCGCGGCGAATGCGTCTATGCCGGGTGTCCGCATTACCGGAAGTGCTTCATCGAACGGGCAGCACGCGCTTCTGCCGATGCAGAACTGGTCATCGCCAACCATGCGCTGGTCATGGTCAATGCTGCGCGGGGACGCGATGCCGCGCAGAGGCCAACAAGGATCGTGTTTGACGAAGGCCATCATGTTTTCGAAGCTGCGGATTCAACGTTTTCAGCGGCGTTGACCGGCGCTGAAACGATCGAATTGCGGCGCTGGGTGATCGGGCCTGAAGGCAAATCGCGCGGACGGCGGCGGGGGCTTTCGGCACGGCTTGCCGATGTTGCCAGCTATGACGAAGAGGGGGAGCGCGCGATTGCACAGGCGCGCACCGCTGCAGAGGCCCTCCCCTCTGACGGCTGGCTGGCGCGGGTGGTGGAAGGCACGCCTTCCGGGCCGCTGGAAGACCTGCTCAGCGCGGCGCGCGCACTGGCCTATGCGCGTGACGAAAGCGGCGGGCAGGAAGCGGGCTATGGGCTGGAAACCGAGATCGCACAGCTCGACGGGCCGTTCATCGAAATTGCAGGGCGGGCGCAGGAAGCGCTGGAAGCCTTGCGCAAGCCGCTGGTCCGACTGGGCCTGCGACTGGAAGCGATTGTCGAGGATGGGCCAGACTGGCTGGACGGTCCGGCGCGGGCAAGGATCGAAGGTGCGCGCAGTGCGATTGGCTGGCGCTGCGATCTGATTGCCGGGTGGATTGCCCTGCTGGCACGGTTGGGTGGGCCGGGGGATCCCGATTTTGTCGACTGGATCGCGGTGGAACGATCAGACGGGCGCGAATGGGACGTTGGGCTGCATCGCCACTATCTCGACCCGATGAAGCCCTTTGCCGAAAGCGTGCTGGCCCCTTCGCACGGGGTGATGATGACATCGGCCACACTGCGCGATGGCGAAGACTGGACCAGCGCCGTTGAACGCAGCGGGGCGCAGCATCTGGACATTGCGCCCCGGCTGTTCAGCGCCGAAAGTCCTTTCGATTATGCTGCGCAAGCCGAAGTGCTGATCGTGACCGATGTACCCAAGGGTGATATTCCGGCGCTGGCAGCGGCATATGGACGGCTGATAGAGGCATCGGGCGGCGGCGTGCTGGGGCTGTTCACCGCGATACGGCGGTTGCGCGCGGTCTATGGCCGGATTGCAGACCGGTTGGCGCGAAGCGGATTGCCCTTGTTTGCGCAGCATGTGGACCCGATCGATACCGGCACTTTGGTGGATATCTTCCGTGACGATCCCCGCGCTTCGTTGTTGGGCACCGATGCCCTGCGCGATGGGGTAGACGTGCCGGGTCATTCATTGCGGCTGGTGGTGATGGAACAGGTGCCTTGGCCCAAACCTTCGATCCTGCATCGGGCGCGGCGGCTGGCGGGCGGCGGGCAGCCCCATGACGACCGCATCATTCGTGCACGGCTGGCACAGGCTTTCGGGCGGCTGATCCGCTCTTCCGGGGACAAGGGGCACTTCGTGGTCCTGTCATCCGCGTTCCCGTCACGCCTGCTTTCGGCCTTTCCGGCGGGCACGCCAATCCGCAGGGTGACGCTGGATGTGGCTTTACAAAGTGTCGGAGGCGGTGTTCTTGGAAGAGAGGCTGCATCAACGCAGCCCGAGGGGATTTCGTGAAGACACTGGCCCTGTTCCGCCACGCCAAATCGGACTGGAGCGATGCGCGCGCGCGGGATTTCGACCGTCCGCTGAACGGGCGTGGGCAGCGCGGGGCGCGGGCTATGGGAGAATATATCCGGGATACCGGGCGCACGTTCGACCGCATGATCGCCAGCCCCGCCGTGCGCGCAGCGGAAACGGTGGAAGAGGCGAGCAAGGCGTGGAAATGCACGTTCAAGCTGGAGTGGGATCGGCGCATCTATCTGGCCAGTTCGGCCACGCTGATCGATCTGCTGAAAGAGCTTTCTGGCGATCCGCAAAGCGTGCTGATGATCGGGCACAATCCGGGGCTGGAAGATCTGATCTTCGATCTGGTGCCGGATGATGGCTCCTCCCCCTTGCGTGAGGTGGTTGAGGAGAAGTTCCCGACCGCGACTTTTGCCGTGCTGGAACTCGACGTGGCACGATGGTCTGACATGACCGAAGGCTGCGCACGGCTGGTCGAGATCAAGCGCCCGCGCGATCTTGACCCGACACTGGGGCCGCAACTGATCGATTAATCGAGTGCGGCGGCCAGCCGATTGCGGATGCCTTGCAGGAAATCGATCAGCGGCTGCGCGACTTCGCCCTGCGACAGGTTGGCCGATGATCCGACGTCCGCCTGCTTCGCCTCAATGGGGTTTTTCCCATCGCCTTTCACGCCACCTTTCAGAGCCTGCTTTGCCCCTTTGATCGTGAAGCCTTCACGATGGAGCAGCCGATCGATTTCGACGATCAGCGCAATATCTTCCGGGCGGTAGTACCGTCGCCCGCCCGCCCGCGTGAGCGGACGCAGCGACGGAAACTGTTCTTCCCAATACCGCAGAACGTGCTGGCGAATGCCAAGCGCCTTCGCAACCTCGCCAATGGTGCGCAAGGCTTGCGCATCCTTGCCATCGGAGAGAATTGGGCCATCGGAAAGAGCAGGCTTGGTCATGAATCCTGATCCGGCACCGGGATCAACCCTGACCGATGCGATCCTTGAGCATCTGGCTGGCGCGGAAGCTGAGGACGCGGCGCGGCGTGATCGGCACTTCGACACCCGTCTTCGGATTTCGACCGATGCGTTCCGCCTTGTCACGCAGTAGGAACGTGCCGAAGCCCGAAATCTTTACATTCTCGCCCTCAGCCAGGGCTTCACACATGTGCTGGAGAATGGATTCTACCATTTCCAGCGAGTCCGCACGCGACAAACCGACGCGGCGATTGATGCTTTCGGCAAGATCTGCCCGCGTCAAAGTACCAACAGAACGCATTCTCTACGACCCCCCGAGAGTTAGAGACAAGAGCGCAACAATAACGTGCATTCTACAGAACGCAATCGAATGCCTTGACGGGAATGGATGCGTCTGACGTCATGTCCCGAAGCGGGAACGATCAGACCCGCGCGAGACTCGCGCCCCAGGTGAACCCGCCACCCATCGCTTCGAACATCACCAGGTCGCCGGATTTGATCCGCCCGTCACGCACAGCAGTATCATAAGCGAGCGGGACCGAAGCCGCGCTGGTGTTGGCGTGCCGATCAACCGTGACAACGACCTTTTCGGCTGGCAGATCAAGCTTGCGCGCAGTGGCATCGAGAATGCGGAAATTGGCCTGATGCGGCACGACCCAATCGATGTCAGCCGCATCGCGACCCGCAGCATCCAGCACTTCGCGCAATACGCTGGCGAGATTGGTAACAGCGTGGCGGAATACTTCCCTGCCCTTCATGCGCACTTTGCCGACAGTGCCGGTGGTGGACGGGCCGCCATCGACATAAAGCAACTCGTTGTGCGCACCATCGGCGTGGAGCCGCGTGGCGATCACGCCGGGCGCAGAAGGATCGTTTTCGTCCACATCCTGCGCTTCGAGAACGATCGCGCCTGCGCCATCACCGAACAGGACGCACGTGGTGCGATCTTCCCAATCGAGAATGCGGCTGAAAGTTTCGGCACCGATTACAAGTGCGCACTTCGCCATGCCCGTGCGGATCATCGAATCCGCCGTGGCCAGCGCATAGAGAAAGCCCGAACAGACTGCCGCAACATCGAACGCAATGCCGCCATTGCAGCCGAGGTTATGCTGCACCATCGTGGCCGTAGCCGGGAACGTCTGATCCGGTGTTGCAGTGGCAAGCACTATCAAATCCACACGCGCGGCATCGATACCGGCGGCTTCGAGCGCACGGCGCGCAGCTTCGGTCGCCAATGTGGAGGTGCTTTCACCCTCACCTGCAATATAGCGCTGGCGAATGCCGGTACGCTCAACGATCCATTCGTCGGTCGTATCGACCATCGTGGTCATTTCGGCGTTCGTCACGCAACGCTGCGGCAGGGCGGAGCCACTGCCACGAATGACGGCGCGCAGGCTCATGCTGCGTCCTCGTTTTTGGTGGCAGATTTGGCGCGCCCCGATCCACGGCCCGACGTGCGAATCGCCTCTGCCCCGAGACGGGCAAGGTCGGCTTCGATGCGCTCGGTCAGGTTTTCCTCCAGCAGACGGGCGGTAACCGCCACAGCATTCGCAACGCCCAGCGCCGATGCGCTGCCGTGGCTTTTCACCACGACGCCGTTCAGGCCAAGGAAGACCGCGCCGTTGTGATTGTTGGGATCAAGGTGATGCTTGAGCAGTTCGGTGGCCGGACGCGAGATCAGGAAGCCGAACTTGGAACGCAGCGACGACGAGAAACTGCGGCGCAGCAGATCGGCCACGAAACGCGCCGCCCCTTCCATCGATTTCAGCGCGATGTTACCCGAAAAGCCATCGGTCACCACGACATCGCAATCGCCACGCGAAAGCTTGTCCGCTTCGGTGAAGCCGTCGAACGACATCGCCAGATCGCCTGCCAGCGCTTTGAGCTGGTTGGCGGCATCACGCAGGGAATCGGTGCCCTTCGTCTCTTCGGTGCCGATGTTCAGCAGGCGCACCCGCGGCGCTTCAAGCCCGTTGATGATGCGCGCATAGGCAGCACCCATGATCGCAAACTGCACCAGATTGCGGGCATCGCAATCGGTATTCGCGCCCAGATCGAGCATGATCAGATCGTGATCGCCCAGCGTTGGCAGCAGCGCGGAAAGCGCAGGTCGATCAATGCCCGGCATGGTGCGCAACGCGAGCTTGGCCATCGCCATGAGCGCACCGGTATTGCCCGCACTGACTGCGGCACCGGCATGTCCCTGCTTTACTGCGTTGATCGCCAGCCCCATCGAAGTGGTTTTGGCGCGGCGCAAGGCTTGCGTAGGCTTTTCGTCACCCGATACGACATCCGGCGCGTGGAGAATCTCCGACGCGCCGCGAAGGTTCGGATGATTGTCGAGGGCTTGCTTTATGCGCCCTTCATCACCGACCAGAAGGAACTTGAAGCGATCATGGCGACGGCGGGCAAGCGCCGCGCCTTCAACCATGACACGCACACCTTCGTCTCCGCCCATCGCATCGACGGCGATACGCGGCAGACTCATGTCGTCAGTTCCCCCGGCCTACAGGCTCAGAGGCCGACGGCGATGATTTCGCGACCGTTGTAGTGACCGCAGGCGTTGCACAGCATGTGCGGGCGCTTGAGCTCACCACAGTTGGAGCATTCGTGGAACGCCTCAACGCTCAGCGCGTCATGGCTGCGGCGCATACCCCGGCGGGAGGGCGAAGTCTTTCTTTTGGGGACGGCCATTTCGGCACCTGTTCCTGAATTGCGTAGTTTTGCTGCGGGCGCGATAGGGAAAACCGGTTCACCGCACAAGCCCTGTTTGGAACAGGCCCCATGCGCAGCGACGTGTCGCCAGCTGAAACGGGATTCGCCAAATCACGGGCGAAGGCGCGCCTATACGGATTTTCTGATGCTTTGCAAGCACGGGCACGCTAGCAATACGGCTGATCCCGGAACAGAAACACCAGACGGACAACTTTGTAAGGGGGAGTAACAGAAGGCATGATAATCCTGCCCATAACACTGTGCGCGGCAGCCGCTGCAGCATTGCTCAACATCTGGCTGTCGATCCGCATCGGGATGGTCCGCACCGCCAAGAAGATCAGCATCGGTGACGGTGGCGACATGGAACTGATCGCCCGTATGCGCGCGCAGGCCAACTTTGTAGAGAATACGCCCATCGTTCTTGCGCTCATCGTCGTGATCGAACTGGCGCGCGCGGGCAACATATGGCTGATGGGCGTCGCTGCGGCTTATATGCTGGGCCGCGTGGCGCATGGCGTAGGCATGGATGGCGGCCCGCTGGGCTTCCTGCGTGGCGTAGGCACGATGATAACCATGCTGGCGCAGGTCGGCCTTGGAATTTGGGCGGTTTCGATCGCGCTTGATATGTAAGGGTCGCGGGGAAGGGCGTGGGAACATGCCCTCCCCCAGCCCCTCCCGCCAGCGGGAGGGGAAAAAGTGCGCTCCCCGCCCGCAAGCGGGGAAGAGATTGTTCAACTCAGGGCGTAATCGCTGACGAAACCGTTGGTTTGCCGTTCCCGACCAAACGTGCTGTTGGGACCGTGGCCAGGCACGAACGTAACATCGTTGCCCAACGGCCAGAGTTTCTGCGTGATCGAATCGATAAGATCCTGATGGTTGCCCATTGGAAAGTCGGTGCGCCCGATGGAACCCTGAAACAGCACGTCGCCAACGATCGCCACTTGCGTTGGCGCGTGATGGAAGACGACATGGCCTGGAGTATGCCCCGGACAGTGAATGACATCGAGTTCAACTTCACCCACCGTCACTTTATCGCCATCCACAAGCCAGCGACCTGGTTCGAACACTTCGCCAGTGATGCCCCAGCGACGGCCATCCTCATCAAGACGGCTGATCCAGAAGCGATCGGCCTCGTGCGGGCCTTCGATCGGCACGCCCAGTTCCCTGGCAAAAATCCCGGTCATGCCGCAGTGGTCGATATGACCATGCGTTACGAGCAGTTTTTCGATGGTGACGCCGGTTACCTCAATCGCCTTGCGCAGCTTTTCCAGATCACCGCCCGCGTCGATGAAGGCCCCTTTCATTGTCTTCGTGCACCAGACCAGCGTGCAGTTCTGCTGGAGCGGCGTGACGGGAATGATGGCGACCTTGAAGGGCGGTTCGGCAGCAGGCTGGTTCATGGCGACCGATTTGGAGCCTTGGCAGCGCAATTGCAATGCCGGGAAACCTAGCCCTACAACCTGCCACCTTTCCACACGACGCGACCAACGAGTTCGACTTCGTGTAGCGGGCGCTCAAGGCGCGGATAGGCCGTATTGTCGGAGATCACGCGCACGGTTCCACCGGGGCCGGATTCGAGGCGTTTGACTAGCAGCACATCGTCCAGACGAATCACGTGAATACCAGCGCGCAACGGGCGCGGCGTGCGGTCGACGAGAATTTCGTCACCATCGCGCAGCGTGGGTTCCATCGAATCGCCTTCGACTTCGATCACCGAGAGCATGGCAGGCTCGAGTCCCTGAGCCTTGAGCCAGCGATTGGAAAAACGCAGACGGCCAGAGGGAATTTCCTCTGGCGGGAGCGCTCCCGGGCCAGCCGATGCGCCCAGCGGCAGGCGCGGGATATCGGCCCATTCGGCCAGCAGTGCGCGTGGTGAGGGCAACACTATCGCGCTACGCCCCCTCTCCATCGCAATCACGCCACCACGCCGCGAGCCACCCAGCTCGTATTCCGGCACGGCAAAGAATTCGGCAAGAATTCTGCGGTCATTCTCTTCCAATTTCCGTGGACTGCCCTTGCGGACGAACTGCTGGAGATACGTAGTATTACGGCCAATCAGCGCAGAAAGTGCTGCCAGACTCACGCCGCGCTGGGCCGCCAGTGCAACAAGGCGAGTCCGTGCGCCGGCATCATTATCGCTGTCCATCAGCCTTCCTCCACTTTCGAAGGACTTTTCCTAGCATTGTAGGATTTGCAGATCAACATAGGAAAAATCCTATTTCGAGTCGCTTCGCCAGAAAATCGGTCATGGAGGGTCCAAACGTCATGCTTCTTCGCAGAATCGAAAAGTTTCTTGAGCGGACGGGAATGCCCGTCACCAAGTTTGGCCGACTGGCCGCACACGACCCCCGTCTAGTGGGCGATCTGCGCAATGGGCGCGAACCGCGTTCCGCGATGGTAAGACGTGTAGAACATTTCATGAACATATTTGCGGAGAATGTCCATGCTGCTTGATCTTCATGCTCTCGAAACCAAGGCGCTGATCGGCAGCACGCCGCCTCCTCGCCGCATCGCCACGACTGATCGGCTGATGCGCGCGATGCGCGAAATCGCCGGACCGCTCGCCGAAGTGGTAAGCCATGCAGAAGCGCCCTGGGCCAGCATCACCTTTTCAGGCGCGCGACACACGCTCGTTTTGCGCTTTGCCGGCAGCGATGCGGTGAGCGACGGGGAGAACTTTGTAAGCTTGTTACCGGAACACGAGTTCCGGTTGCGCGGGCAATTGGTGGCCGATGCAGCCGTGACCCGCGTCGATCACGAACTTCTGCCCGCTCCGCTAATGGAAGTGGAGTGCGAGATTTTGCTCTTGGACGAAGACTGAAGGAGATCGCCGGGTGCCCCCCTAAGGAACAAGCGCAAGGCACCCGGTCTCCTCTCCAACCGCTTAGTTCGTTCGGGCAAGTAGCGGCGCAGATTTCGCGCCGACCCACTGGTTCATATCCACCGCATTGGTCACGCGGAACACCTCGCCCTTGGCGTTGAGGAACAGTTCTTCCATCTCTGGCCGGGTAAACGGGCGAGAGCCGAGGCGACCGAACACCGCCATCTGGCCGCCGGTTTCATCAACACCACGGTCACGATCCAGCCCCTTGGAAAGGGCCAAGGCAGGCGTTGGCGTGCGTGCCCAGGCAATCAATTCCGGCTTGGGTTCGGGTGAGAAGCCATAGAAATTGGGTTGGCTGGACGGGCTGGTCAACTGCAGCACTTTCACACCGTTCCGGCCATCGGCAACATAGGCGAACAATGATGCGTTGGTGGACGCCACGATCACGTCTTCCGCATCGGTGAGTTTTCCGTCCGCGGTGTAGCTCATATAAATTGACGGGCGAGTGGGTGCGGTGATGTCAACCATAACCAACCCCTGCCCCTTGGCCGCGACATAGGCATATGTGCGCGCAAGATAGACCCGGCGGGCATCGGCCAGCGGAACGCTTGCCCCCACCACAGGCTTCGGCGCCGCCAGATTGGTCACGTCCATCAGCTCGAGGCCATTGGCGGTCGTTACCCACAGATAGCGGAACTGCACTGCTGTGCCGCGTGGGTCGCTGAGCGGGACAACCGATGTGATGCGCGGATCGAGGCAGGTTTCACCACCCTTCTTCGCACTGATTTCGCACGGTTTGTCGGCGGACCACGGCTTGGTCAGATGGACGGTGACCAACGCCTTGTCGGTAACGACATAGGCGTAGTCACCCGCCAGCGTGATGTGCCGCGCGCCGGTCAACACGCCATCGGGATTGAAAGTGAAGGCGCGGCCAAAGAAGTTGTTGCGGAATTCGCCATCGGCCAGCGTATCGACGTTGACCGCGATCAGCCCTTCGACCGCATCGGTGACGAAGGCATAGCTGTAGATCGGCGAGAACGGCTGTTCCTGGTTGATCCCGCGCAGTTCCGGCGTGTTGCGCGTGGGCGCGATGGCCTGATTGGTGGGCAGCGCCATGCAGGTGGCGTTCTTCGTCTTCACATGCGTGTCATGGCCGAGCGATGAGAATGGAGCGGTAACGATGCGTTCGGAGAAGCCCTTGTCGCCTATCGCGGCGATGTCATAGGCCCTGAAACCGCCCTTCCCTTCGGCTACGAACATATATTCGCCGCGCATCTGCAGGCAGCGGACCGCATCCCTGGTGCCTTCGACGACATTGGCGAACTGCTCCTGTCCGGTGGTTTCCCCGGAAAGTTTGGAGTCGAATATCTTGCCGCGCGTCCAGTTCTTCAGCTCGCGGTCGTTCTTTTCGACGTGGCTCTTCCAGTAATCGGGATAGGCATAGCGATGGAGGTAGGAGCCGATCACGGCTTGCGGCTCATCCCATTCGGTCACGCGGACGGCTTCGAAGCCGCCTTCGAGGCCGAACCATGCGTTCATCCCGACGAAGTTCACGTAGTTGGTGCCGAGCAGCAGTAGCTGCGCCATGACCGCATTGTTGTCCTCATCCTGAGCGACGTGGCAATCGGTGCACTGCTTCGTCTCGTTCTTGCGGACGGTGTGCGGGAAGTGCGGCGCGAAGGCTTGCGACGAGTAGCCTATCGAGGAAATCGGCGGCTGCTGCACATAGATGCGTTCGCGGTTGATATTGGTCGACGACAGGATCAACGCCGAGGTGGAGCGGATCGGCGCGGTGATGGCCTTTCCGCTGACCGGGTTGCCCGAAGGATCGAACTGTACCGGATCGGAGCCGGATGACTTGTTGCGCTGGTGCTTTCCAAGCTGGAACATGTCGTCACGCGCGACCTGCGGATTATAGGTTGCGTAATTGCGGGTGTAGTCTTCCTCATACTTGTGCGTGGCCGATTTCCAGTTCGCCTCGATCGGCAAGTGGCAGCCTGCACACGATGTGGTCCACGAAAGATGGCAGGTGAAGCAGGCCATATCATCGTCACGATGGGCGCGCGCTTCCTTTGGAATGCCAGTGCCGAACTTGTAGTCACCATCGTCCGAAGCCGACTTTGCCATCAGTTTCGCGCGCGCAGCCTTGGGATTGAAGATGGGCGCGCCCGTGCTGTCCATCTTGCCGGCAAACCGCGCATCGACTGAATCCTTCACGAGGCTGACGCGCCATGAAAGGTTCGGGTCGATGATCGAGCGCTGGACCAGGACACGACGACCATCGGCCTCGTTGAACCATTCGAAGCGGCGCTGGCCGTCGGCGTTCCGCAGCAGCGACAGGTTGTTGCCCTTTTCGGGCGCGGCAAGGTTCGACGTGAGCAGAGTTGGGTAAGCGTCGGGCGTGCCGTGGCAGTCCTTGCACCCGATTTCCACGGCGTTGGCGACTTCACCGTAGATCAGGCCATTGCCGTGGCTGTCCTGCGCAAAGTGGCAATCGGCACACTGCATTCCGATCTGCGCATGGATGTCCATCATGTGGACAGCCTTGCCGGGATTGTCGGAGCCGACATCGACGAACTTACCCTCGGTGCTTTTACGGAACTTTTCGGGGTCGTTCGGATCGATGATGTGCGCCGTATCGGTGCCGTAGGTGCTCATGTCGCCGCCATCGTCGAGCAGGTTGCCGCGACGGTCACGCTTGAGGATGGCACGGAAGTTCCAGCCGTGGCCGTGGTAATCAGCGAACTGGGTGTCCTTGAGCTGGCTGTTCAGGTCATAGACGTTGCGCAGGAATTCGACGTCACGCCACAGTCCGCGCGTGGCAGCTCCTTCGGGGTTGCGGTCAAGCACTTCGCGCTGTTCGTCGATGTTCGGGTAGAACTGCTTCTTGAATGCCTTTTCATAGTCCGCGTCAGACATTCCGGCAGGCTTGGGTGCGCGGTTCTCAGGTCCGGGCCACATGCTGGGCGCGTCGGATTCATAGTCCCACATGATGTAGCCGAGGTAGGTGTTCAGGAAGATGTTCGGCTGGTGCATGTGGCAGTTCATGCACTGCGCGGTGGGAATGGCGCGGGTGAAGGCGTGTACCAACGGGTGGCCGCGTTCGCGATCCTGCATGGCGACAGGGCCGGTGGGTTCGTGGCTATCATCGCCGTCGCCCCCGCCATGCGCGTCCTTCTTTACATGGCCCTTTTCATCCAGCCCGGCAGCAGCGTGTGCCGTGGCCTGATCCATCTTGCCGTGATCCATCGTGCCATGCGGGGCGACGCCTTTGGCCGGGGCATAGACCAGTTGTTCGGCCGATGAGATCGCGCGGGCGCAATCGGCTTCCATATCGTGCGAGGCTTCGGGATCGGACTTGTCACCGCCCAGATAGCCGCGCTGTCCACCCAGCACCGTGCCGCGCACCTTCTCGTGCGTTTCATGGGCAGCGGCATCGTAGGTGCCATAAGCGCCCTTGCGATGCTGGCCTTCGCGCAGAGTGTTGATCGTCGGGTCGGCAGTGACTGTCTGCCCGTCACGCCCGCACTTGCCGTAGTTCAGCGAGTGGCGCGGTTCGCGGTCGTTGGCGTAAATCACGTGGCACGATGCGCAGCCCGATGAGCGATAGTCGCCCGGCTGGTCGTTGGTGCCCATCTGAAACAGGAACGGGTCGTTCAGGCGGGTCTTGTGGATGTTCAGGACCGGGATGGCGACGCGCAGCCCCGTGGCCGGACCACGGTTGGACTGCTTGAGATCGGGGCGGCCCGGCTCGTCAAGCCGCTGGATCAGGCCGGTCGAGTTGGGCAGACCGATTTCGGGGAACTGCGGGTTGATCGTGCGCCCGCCATCCTCGAACACGCGGAACACATCACCCGGCGGGATCTGGTGCCAGCGCGGCAGCGGATAGAGGATCGGCAATGCGCCCCGCGCCTTTTCCTTGGGCGTGACCGTGCCCCACCTCGGCTTGCCATCAGAACCGATGTCCTTTGACGCCGATTTCAGCAGCGCCGGTTCGCCGTTTCGCGTGAAGCTTTCACCGAACATGTAGTTCTTGAAGGGAATAATGCCGTTGTTATAGGCTGCCCCACCCCAAAGCATCGCGCCGGTCGACATCAACGAGCGTTCGGATGCTTCGATGATCGACATGTGGCAGGCGCCGCAGGAATCGCGCGCGATGCGATAGTCCGAAGGGTTGACGAAGCGGATGAAGTCCGGGCTTTCCTTGGCCAGCAAGGCGTAAGAACGCTCAGGATTGGCCGATGACGGCCATCCCCACGCCACCGGATACTTCGGCAGGACATGGGCGTCCTTCATCGCGCCCACATATTCCATCGAATTGCGGTTCCAAGAGCGATCGGCGACGACTTTGGTATTGCCGCCGTGGCAATCGGCGCAAGACAGGACGACCGCCGGACTGGCGTGCATCGTGCGGTGATCGCTTTGCGTGTGACAACTTACGCAGCCTGCGTTCTGCTTATCGACGAATGCCCATTGTTCTTCCGCCGTATCGCCCGGCTGGCCGCGCGGCGCGGCAGGAGCGCGGGTGTGGCTAACCTTCTGGGCAGGCTCCTCACCCGCCGCGAACAAGGCGCTGGGTAGCAGCAGCGCAGCAAACAGCGCCGTGAACCATGCCAGCGGAAGAGTGCGAATACGGCGCGTGAGTGTCATGGGCTGGGTCATCAGAAGGCCACAGTCGCGTTGGCGAGGACGGAATAGAAGCGGCTGGCCTTACCCTGTTGCGAGAACAGATTGTCAAAGCCCCGCCCCGGTTCAAGCACTGCACCGGACAGACGAAAGACAAGGTTCTGCGATGCATGGGGCCGCCAGATGGCCGACACCGAAGCATCCCAGCCGATTTCGCGCGGGATCGAACCTTCGTTGCGCAGCACTTGCAGCACCTTTGTGTTCTGAAACCACAAGTGATTGACGTTGGTAGAAACGCGCACCGTGGGCGTCAGATCGAAATCGGTGCCAACCCCCAGGAGCATGGTGCCGGGATTGGTGAAATTTGACTGCCCCTGCTCTTTCGAAGAGCGCAGCGAATTGAGAATGCCGTTGCGGCCATTGATAGAGATGGCGCGCCCGCCGCCTGCAAAGGGGATCGTCTGGCGAATCCAGTAACTGGTGTCGGCACCTGCGAACTGCGGGTTTTCGAAGATGGCGTCGAAGCCGCCTTCCACTTTGTCGTAAGGATCGCTGTCACCGCTGGCGTAAAGGCCAGACAGGCGGATACGGGTCCAGTCGATATCATAGCTGAGTTCAGCTGCTGCCATGAAAGCGCGAATGCTGGCCGGGCCGCTAGTGAGGAAATTGTTGCTGTCATGCCCCAGCGCGCCATAGAACTGCCCCGTGAGGTTGATGCGACCGATGCGGCCATCGGCGGCATAGCCCAGATAGACCACATCATAATTCCGCCCCCGCAGATCGCCGAGCAGCGCGGGCCGGACCGGGAAACCGTTCTTGTCCACCGCCACCTGGCCGCGTTCGCGGTTGATGTTCCATGTGGCGGAAAGCTGGCTGGTCAGGCCAACGACTGGAAAATCCTGCCGATAGACGTTGGCCATCAGCACGAAGTCGTCACGCGGGGTCTGCGTGATGTCATTCAGGCCGGAATTGGTGTCCTTTTCCAGGCGCCAGAAGGCTGCAAGGTTGAACTGAAAGCGGTTGTTATCGCGGTTCCCGAAAAAGCGGATGCCCAACTGATTGTCGTTGAACAGAAAACCGCGAAAATCAGACTGCATCGGCTGGATGCCCGCGCGGACCGAGAAGAAATCGTAGCGCTTCGAATCGTACTGCCCAAGGTGGTAATCGACAAAGGCTTCCTGCAGCCCAACAAAGCCATCGGTGCGGCGCGTACCTTTTGATGGTTCGACGAACAGCACGCGCCGTTCTGGCACCTGTACGTGATTGATATTGCCCGCAATCGCGATACGATATTCAATTGCAGGCGGTTTGAACGCCGTCATGCCTTTCAGAAGCGAAACGCTGGCGATGAAGGTCTGCGCAAGAACCAGGCTGTTGCTGCGCCCGAACACATCGATCTGGTTCGGGTCACTCGTGGTCTGATTTCCGACGGGAATGGGAAAGCTGCGCGGCTCGACAATCGTATCGGAAACCGCGCCGGCGATCAGGAACCAGTCGTCGCCTTTGAGAAATCCGGGACGTTTGCCACGCGCGAGCGGACGGTCGCCTTTGAGCAAATTGTGGTGAAATGGATCGAGCGACGAATGGCAGACGTGCTGCAATCGCGGGAACAGCGTGTAGAGCGAAAGATCGCGCTTGCCGGTGGTCTTGTCCTTTTGCGGGCAAAGCGAGGACACGATGCGCCAACGGTCGGGCACCCCAACATCAAGCGCGAGATTGCCCATCGGGCCTTCGCCATCATACTTGTCGTAAAAGGCTTCAGGCGGCGGGGCATTGACTGCGCCGGGATTCTCCTGATCGACCTTGTCGGGAAGCTGCTTGGTGTAACCGGGGCGACGGCGCCCATCGATAAGGGCGTCGTCAGCTTCGGTTTCGCCGCCCGGAAGGGCGGTAGTATTGGGATCGACCTGTTGCGATGCGCTGTCTGGCGCTGCGCTCGTGGTCGCCTGTGGCTGCTGAGCGCCGGGCGTTGCCGCCTCGACAGCAGCGAGCACCTGAAACGGCATCATCGGCATCGGTGTCGGCTGCGTGATACCGAATGCCGGGGCAATCAAGGCGATCACCTGCTGCATCATTTGCCCTCGCAAACGTTCTGTTCGCTCGTATCAAGGAACGGTGCGAAGGGGCAGTTCACATAGCGCAGACGAACGCCGCTGCCGACCGCGACAACGATCGTATCGGCGCGCATGTCCTTGGGCGCATTGCCAATTCCGCCTGCCTTGGCACCGCCGTTGTGGACGCCGAGGAACGCGATCATGTCGTCCTGATCGATCCCATCACCCGACACGCCGATAGCGCCGACAAGCCGGTTCCCGCGGTATATCGGCACCGAACCGGGGAATATCTGGATTCCGTTGGCCAGCCGCTTCTTACCCGTGGGCGTGTTGGGCACGGTTGAGCAGGTCTGCGGCGTATCGCTGCCCGCCCCTTGCACAAAGCCTGCGTGTTGCACCACGTTTCCGGCAACAAGCGCGATCTGCAATCCGGTGGCAAACGGGCTGAAATCATCGATCGGACGGGACAAAGGGCCGGGAGGACGGCCAAGTTCCCCATCGGGGAAATACGGACGTGAGAGGTTGCCGCCCGACCGGTCGGCAAAGGCCTTGCCTCCGGTCAATGCCGTCTGATCGCCCAGAAAATCGCGCACGCGCTGCACGAAAACATCCGCGCCGGGGGTGGCCAGTAGCTGCTGTGCAGCCACGGGATTTGAGAAGAACGCCGCCGTGCGCGCCTTTTGCAGCGAGACGTCGGTGCCGAAGATCGGCGCATCGGGGCTGCGCACCTGCCCCAACACTTCGCCGTAAGTATCGACGATCGAGATGGTGACTTGCGCGCGGCTATCGAGCGGTCGGCGGATTTGCGCGCGGGCGCGGGTCATCACCGTGAAAGCTTCTTCCATCACGGTGCGGACTTCAGCTGCCGAAAGCGCCTGCCCCACGTCGGCCCCATCAGTCCCGGCCTTGATTGGGAAGCGCGGATTTCCTGCACCATCCGTCAACAGATAGGCATCTGCCAGCGAGAACTCCGATGCGCTAACCCGCCGGATGCCGCTGCGCTCGGTGCCATAGGCAGTTCCTGCCAGCACCGCCGTCCCATCGAAATAACCATTCACGGGAATCAGCGTTCCGCGCACGTTGTTGATCGCGGAAAAGCTGGTCTGCAAGGCAGAGAGTTTTGCAGGCTGCGCATCGGCAAAGCGCAGCGTCGTGCCGTCTGCGGTGATGCGATCACCCCGGATATCATCTGCCGGAGCGAAGCTCTGAATACCGGCGAGAGCGATGTATTCTTCGGCGTCTTCGTCAACATTGCTGACGTCGGGATCGTAACCATAGTCACCATCGGCCATCACGCCGATACCGCCGACAACCACGCCATTCTTGTAAAGCGGCAAACCGCCCGCATCCGCCGCAAGGCCGAGCGGCGACCGCTTCGGGCCGATGAACGCGCCGCTGCCTGCGTTGCCGGTAATGAAGCGCGTGTTGAGGTCGGAACAGGGAAGCTGGCTGAATTGCACGCCGAAAAGAGGGCCGGATTCAAGGCCGGGGGTATTGGGCGCGGGCGGGAAATGCTCCTGCACGATCTCGCTGGCGGTGCGGGTGGTAAAGGCATTGCCGCTGGAAGACAGGTAGGCTGCCGTGATCGCCTTGCTGATCGCGCCCATCGTCGCTTCGACATCAAGACCCTGCGCATCGATGCCGGGATTGGCGATGCGCCCCGTAGCCGTGCGGCGGCTGGTGAGCATCCGGCTGGGCGCACCGTTCATGCGGAACACGGCAAGGACATTGCCGACCCGATCGACCACGCTGATGATCGCGGGCTTGCTGCGCGCCTGTGCTTCACCCACAGCCTGCGCAACGATCTGTTGAACCTCGCTGGCTGTCAGCGCTTCCTGCGCCGGATCGGCAAAGAAGCGCGACGATGCGGTGGGGGTTGGTGTGGGCGTGAACGTATCGCCAGAGCCGGAATCACCGCCGCCACAGCCTGCTAGCGTAAGCGAAAGGGACAGCGCGATGGCAGTCGTTTGCCTGAGAGCCAGCGGCAGGTGCATCAGCGCAGGCTCCGAATTGAACGGACCGCACCGCCCAGCGCACGGCGGAAGGCAAAGGGCTGAAATCCGTTGGGATCGCGCACCGCTGCGTAGGCCTGATTGATCTGGACACGCAGACCGCTGGCTGCAGAAGTCGAGACCATTCCCTGATTGACCATGCCGCCCAGCAGCGTGTCCACCGCCATGACTGACTGCACTGCGCCTTCGTAATCAGTGAAACGATCGCCAATGGCGTCGCTTGCGATCGAATCCATGATCGCGAAAGTCTGTTCGCGGGTAAAACTGGTGGCGGCAAACCGGCTGGACAGCGCATCGGCAGACTGCCGCAATGCCTGTGCCGCCGCGACCGTTTCAGACCGGCCCGCCAGCATCGCGCGATGGAAGGCCTTGGCACGGGCATCAAACGTGGCAGCAGCATCTGGCGCAACCACCTTTGCCGCAGCCAGCAACATGATCATGTTTTCATCATTGTAGGGCGGCGTGCCGAGATCGATCGGACGGCCCGGATTCGGCACCGCCGTTACATTACCGCCCGCCTCACCGTCATAGATGCGTCGGTGGCACGAATGGCAATCGTAGAACGTGAATTCGGGGAAGATTCCGTCCACCGCGCGGGACGGCTGGCTGAACAGTTCAAGGCTGCGTTTTACAGCTTCCGCCTGCCCCACGGCCCACATGCGCATTGCGTTGGTCTTGCCGCCCTTGCGCGTTACGTAATCGGCGTCCTCGTCATGATGGGCCTGAAGCGTGGTGAAGAGGTCCAGTTCGAACGATATCCGCGGGTGGCCTGCCGCCATGATGCGGTGCGCGATGAATTGACCGCGTGCGTCGCCCGAAAAGTGGCAATCGAGGCAAACTTGTGCCTTGACCTGCGGATTGACCAGATCGGTCATGCCCTGCGCCACATTGCGACGATGACTTGCGCCCACTGTATAGTGCGTGGAGAGCCACCCGCCCGACGCACCGTGACAGGCTTCGCAATCCACACCATCGGCCACGCGGGTAGCGCCCGGCGAAGCATGGCAACCTGCGCATTCGCGCTGGGCCCCAGCGGCGTCGAGGCCAAGGCGCCGCACAATGGCCTGCCCGCGCGGTTCCTGCACCACACGCCACGCACGGCTATGTGCGCCGGTAGGGGAGGATTCTTCCTGCCAGCGCAGCAGTTCGTCCTGCCGCACAACAGCGCCATCCGCGATGCTCCGGCCGTGACAGGTGGAACCGGCGCAGGATGCCACGCCAGTATGGCCACGCAGGGTTTCGGCAGCGGGTTCGGCCCTGACAGAATCAGGACCGACCAGCGCGGAGACGCCAAGCGCCGCCCCTGCCATCGCCAGACATGCCGCGAACGCAAGCGTTCCTGAACGGGAAACCGCCCGGAATGCAGCCTTCAGCCGCTGTTTGCCCTTGAAAATGCCCAGCATTGCCCCTCGTCCCCACCGGCAGACAAGACGTCCGACTTTACGTCTGTGACGACATCCCAAACCGGAAGTGCTGCAATGCGACCCCGTTCAACCGAGACTAGGCCACCAACCGAGTTGGGTTCAAGTGGCTAAACACCCTTTCGCACACAATTCAGCAACAGACGGACGCAGCATATAGCGATTCTGCCCGATTTACGTCCGGCGGATCACCATGTTGCGGATTTCCGACATGTCTTCCATCGCAAACCGAATCCCTTCACGGCCAAGACCGGAATCCTTCACACCGCCATAAGGCATGTTATCCACGCGGTAGGACGACACATCGTTCACCACGATGCCACCAACGTCGAGCTTGTCCCAAGCGCCGAACACCTTCTGGATGTCGGAGGTGAACAACCCTGCCTGCAAGCCGAACTTGCTGTCGTTGACTTCATCCAAAGCCGCGTCCCAATCGGTAAACTTTGACAGGATCACCACAGGACCGAACGCTTCTTCGGTGTAGACATCCATATCGCGGCTGCAGCCTTCCAGCAGCGTGGCTTCCAGCATATTACCATCACAGCCGCCGCCAGCGAGCAGCGTTGCCCCGCCAGCCACCGCCGCGTCGATCCAGCCTTTCAGCCGCTGCGCTTCCTTGGCCGAGATCATCGGGCCGATGAAGGTATCGCGAATCTTGGGATCGCCCGACTTCAGCGTCTTCACCTTGGCAGCCAGCATGTCGCGGAACTGGTCGTAGATATCGGCGTGAATGATCACGCGCTGCACGTGGATGCAGGACTGGCCCGACTGGTAATAGCCGCCGAAGATGATCCGGGCGAGCGCGTGATCCAGATCGGCGTCCTTGTCGACCACGACAGCCGCATTCCCGCCGAGTTCGAGCACGACCTTCTTCTTGCCCGCCTTCGCTTTCAGCGCCCAGCCCACATCGGGCGAGCCGGTGAACGAGAGCAGCTTGAGCCGCTCATCCGTGGTGAACAGGTCCGCACCGTCGCGGCTGGCAGGCAGGATCGAGAACGCGCCTTCGGGCAGAACGTCGCACTCGGCCAGAACTTCGCCCATGATGATGGCGCCCAGCGGCGTCAGGCTGGCGGGCTTCATCACGAAAGGGCAGCCCATCGCGATGGCAGGCGCAATCTTGTGCGCGGCAAGATTCAGCGGGAAGTTGAACGGTGAAATGAAGCTGCACGGCCCAATCGGCACGCGCTTCCACATGCCCATATACCCTTTGGCACGCGGCGAAATGTCGAGCGGCTGGACCTCGCCATAATTGCGCGTGGCTTCTTCAGCGGCGATGCGGAACGTGTCGATCAGGCGGCCCACCTCGCCTTCGGAATCGGCAATCGGCTTGCCCGCTTCGATGCACAGGGCATAGGCGAGTTCGTCCTTGCGCTCGGCAAACCGCTTCACGCAATGATCCAGCACGTCACGCTTTTCGTAACTCGCCAGCTTGGCCATCGGCTCTGCCGCGCGCACAGCTCCGGCAATCGCTTCGTCGATGACATCGGGCGTGGCCAGCGCGGCGCGGAAAGCCACCTCGCCGGTGAACTTGTCGGTCACCGCAAGATCGGTGTTGGGCTGCACCGCCTTGTTGTTGAGGTAGAGCGGGTAGACGTCTTTTAGGTTCATTGTTGACCTCTGCCAGGAGCAAACCTGCCCCTTCTTCGTCATTGCGAGCGAAGCGAAGCAATCCAGAGAGGATGCGCGCGACGACTCTGGATTGCTTCGTCGCTGCGCTTCTCGCAATGACGAAAGTTGCTGTTACAGCGCCTTGGACAGATCTTTGATGTCCTTGTTCAAAATCTGATCGTTCTCCGAATAGTCCACCGGGCAATCGATCAGATGGACGCCAGGCGTGTCGCGGCAATGCGCCAGCAATTCCTTGAGATGCGCCGCGCTTTCCACGCGATATCCCCGAGCACCGTAAGCCTCTGCATATTTGACGAAATCGGGGTTATTGTAAGTCAGGCCGAAATCCTCAAAACCCATGTTGGCCTGCTTCCAGCGGATCATGCCATAGGCATTGTCGTTCAGGATCAGAACCGTCAGGTTCAGGCCCAGCCGAACGGCGGTTTCCATCTCCTGGCTGTTCATCATGAACCCGCCATCGCCGCAGATCGCCATGACCTTCCGCTCAGGATAGAGCATCGCGCTCATCATCGCAGACGGCAACCCTGCGCCCATTGTGGCAAGCGCATTGTCAAGCAGCACGGTGTTGGGCTGATAGGCGGTGTAACCGCGCGCGAACCAGATCTTGTAGACGCCGTTATCAAGGCAGATGATCCCGTCTTCCGGCATGGAATCACGCACCTGCTGCACCAGATGCGGCGGGAACACAGGGAACCGCTCATCCGCTGCCAACGGTGCAGTGTGCGCAACTTCCGCCGCGCGATAGGCCAGCATATGATCGAAGTTCCACGCCGGATTGGGCGTGAGCGCTTCCTTCATCTGCCAGATCGCGTTGGCGATATCGCCGATGACCTCGATCGAAGGGAAGTACACCGGATCAACCTCGGCCGTCTTGGTCGATACGTGGATGACCGGCGGCCCGCCATCCCGCATGAAGAACGGCGGCTTCTCGATGACATCGTGGCCGACATTGATGATGATATCGGCATCTTCCACCGCCCGATGCACGAAATCGCCCGCCGACAGCGCTGCGCAACCAAGGAACTTGGGGTGGCGCTCATCAATCACGCCCTTACCCAGCTGTGTGGTCAGAAACGGAATGCCGGTCTTCTCCACGAACTCGCGCAGCATCTTGCCGGTCATCTTGCGGTTCGCGCCCGCGCCGATCACCAGCACCGGAGCCTTTGCCGCCTGCAAAGCCTCAACCGCCTGCGTAACCGATTTGGCATCGGCGTTCGGACGCCTCACCAAACTGCGCTTCAGTGGCAACGAAGTGGTGTGTTCGTCGGCAATATCCTCGGGCAATTCGATGTGCGTCGCACCAGGCTTTTCCTCTTCGGCAAGCCGATAGGCCTCGCGCACGCGCGTGGGGATGTTGTCGGAAGACGCCATCTGGTGCGTGAACTTGGTGATCGGCCCCATCATGGAAACGACATCGAGGATTTGGAAACGACCCTGCTTCGATTTCTTGATCGGCTTCTGGCCGGTGATCATCAGCATCGGCATTCCGCCCAGCGTGGCATAGGCAGCAGCCGTGACAAAGTTCGTCGCCCCCGGCCCCAGCGTAGCAATGCAGACGCCCGTCTTGCCGGTGTGTCGGCCATATGTGGCCGCCATGAAGCCAGCGCCCTGTTCGTGCCGCGTGAGGATCAGCTTGATCTGCTTTGAGCGGGAAAGCGAGTCGAGGAAATCGAGGTTCTCTTCGCCGGGAACGCCGAAGATATATTCGCAGCCCTCTTCCTCAAGGCACTCGATGAACAGGTCGGATGCTTTTTTGCCGTCGGCCATTGTGATCGCTCCATCAACGGGAGCGCGCAGCCAGATGGCGCTCCCCTCCCCAGTTCGGTTGCGACCGCTTGGAGCGAATATCCGGCGCGTGTCGTTATGGCCCCCGCACCTGCCCCACAGATCATGTGGCTATCAGACACAATTGGCGGAGTCACCCCTCCCCATTCAGTAGCCCAACGAAAGATCGACTTGTGGCTGCAGCGTCTCGCCCTTGCCGAAACGTGCGATGTTTTCCAGAAAGCGGCTGACCGACCTTTCAAACATCTTCGTTTGCGCCCGCCCAGACAGATGACTGGTGACATGCGCGTTCGGCACGCTCCACAGCGGATGTTCGGGCGGCAGTGGTTCGGGCGTCACCACGTCGAGGAAGGCATGGCCCGGGCGTCCGGCCTTCAACCCTTCGATCAATGCGTCCTGATCGACCACGGCCCCGCGCGCAACGTTTACCAGAGTGGAGCCCGGCTTCATCGCCGCAATCTCCGCCGCGCCAATCATGCCATCCGTCTCGGGCGTGGCGGGCACGGCAAGGATCACCCAGTCGAACGAGCCAAGCTGCGCGCGCCAATCGTCCGGCCCCAGCGTGCCCTCACCTGCCGAACGCCGCACTTTCACCACGTCTACATCGAAGCCCTGCAACATCCGGTCAACGCGCTGCCCGATTGCGCCATAGCCGAGGATCAGCGCGCGGCTGCCCGACAGTTCCATCTTCCCCGGCGAATCCAGCAGCCATTCGTGCCGGTCCTGCGCCCGCACCACATCACGATAGCCCTTCGCCACGGTCAGCATTCCCATCACCACGTATTCGGCAATGGTGATCGCATTGATGCCGGTGCCATTGGTGAGGGTGACACCACGTTCGCGCAGCACATCGAGAGGGAAGAAATCGACGCCGGCATAGACTGAATTGAGCCACTTGAGCTTCGTTGCTAGCCTGATGGCCTTGTCCATGCCCGCCGGCTGATAGAGGTCGAACCACCCGATCTCCGCATCGGGCGCAAGGTCGAACAGTTCGTCGGCGCTACGGAAAAAGCGCGGCTCCATCCAGTCAGGCAGGCGCCCTTCCACCAGCGGCGCGGCCATCGCGCTCATCACAAGGACGGTCATTGACTTTGATCTCCCGCGCTGTTCGTTAAAAGCGGACTAGCGGAGAGGGCAGCAGCGATGAAACGGATTTTCTTGGCGATTTGTCTTGGCAGCACGGCGTGTCCCCCTGCGTTTGCGCAGGACGATGGAATGTCAGAAGTCATCGTCACCGCCATGCGCCGGGAATCCGACACGTTCGATGAGCGCGTGCCCGCAGTCGGCCTGCGCCGCGTGGCAGACTTTGCCGTACAGGAAGTTTCCATCACGGGTGACACCCGCGATGCGGGAAAGCGGATCGCCGAAGTCTATCAGATGATAGAAAACGCCATTCGGCTGGCACCAAAGCATGGCGTCCAGCTCGCCTATGGCCAACGCACGATCGAGCCGCTGACGTTGCAAAACTACAAGTCTCTCGCACTGAACGGTGCCGGGCGGCCCGACACGTCCCGTGCTGTTTTCCTGATCAAGGTTCCGCTCAACGCGCAGTCTTCGGGCATGGCAATGGAACGAAAGATCGCCGACTTCATAAAAGCGGTCGAGCCAGTTGGTCGGGCAGAGTTTGGAGAAGCTGACGACCTTACTTTGTCGGTCGTTGCGCCCGATCAATATCGCGGTGCAGTGGCTGATGCGATTGCTGCCGATGCGCGGACGATGGCCACGAAGCTGGGTGTCGATTATGGTGTTGAAATCGAAGGATTGAATCGCCCGGTGGAGTGGACACGCGCCAGCCTGTCGGAAGTTCTGCTGTATATTCCCTACAAACTGGTCGTCGTGCCCAAACGCTAGGCTAGCTTCCACTCCCAACCCAGTGGATCGCCATCCATCACATCCACGCCATTGGTTGCCAGTTCGTCGCGCAGAGCATCGGAACGGGCAAAGTCCTTGTTGGCGCGTGCCGCTTTGCGGGCTTCAAGCACCACCTCGATTTCCGATTGACCAATGTCGATGCCCTTGGGCTTTATCCGCAGATCTTCGCGCTCAAGCGCCAGCACGCCCAGACCCAACACGCCGTCCATCTCGGCAAGCACCGCGAGTTTTTCGGCCGGATCCACCTTCTTGAGTGCCAGCACTTCCTCGAACACTGTCAGCGCTATGGCGGTATTGAGATCATCAGACACGGAAGCATCGAAGCGTTCGAGGAAGGGCGCGAAGCGTGGGCCAGCTTGCACAGCACCCTCTCCTGCCCGATCCTTGAGTTGGCCGATCGCAATCAACATCCGCTTCAACCGGGTAAGCGCTGCGCCAAGCCCTTCCCACGAAAACTCCAGTTCGCTGCGATAGTGCGCCTGCAGACACATCATGCGGTAGGCCAGTGGGTGATAGCCCTTGTCGATCAGCAGTTGCAGGCGCAGGAATTCGCCCGACGATTTGCTCATCTTGCCAGAGCGTTCGACGAGGAAGTTGTTGTGCATCCACACACGCGCGCCTGAGTTGGCGGGCAGGTCCAGCCCGCCACTTGCCTTGTCGCCGCAGCAGAACGCCTGATTCTGCGCGATTTCGTTGGGGTGATGGATTTCGCGGTGGTCGATGCCGCCAGTGTGGATGTCAAACGGAAAGCCCAAAACTTCGCTCGACATGACCGAGCATTCCAGATGCCAGCCCGGCGCGCCCTTGCCCCACGGCGAATCCCATTCCATCTGGCGTTTCTCGCCCCGCGGTGTCTTGCGCCAGATGGCGAAGTCAGCCGCGTTGCGCTTACCCTCGACCGCCTCGATCCGGCCTTCTCCGTCTTCGGTCTGGGCGCGTGCCAGCCGTCCATAGTCGGCCACTGTCGAAACGTCGAAATACAGCCCGCTATCGAGTTCATAGCAGTGCTTGTCCGCAATCTTTTCGGCAAAGGCGATCATCTGCGGCACATATTCGGTGGCAATCGTCCAGCGCGCGGGCTGGCGGATGTTCAGCGCCTTGATGTCTTCCCAGTATGCCTGGGTATAATGCTGCGCGATGTCCCAGATGGACTTGGCCGCTGTCCGTGCCATCTTTTCCATCTTGTCTTCGCCATCGTCCGCATCGTCGGTCAGATGGCCAACATCGGTGATGTTGATGACATGGGTGAGCTTGTAGCCCTTGAAGCTGAGCGTGCGGCCCAGAATGTCGGCAAAGACATAGGCCCGCATGTTGCCAATGTGGGGATAGTTATAGACCGTCGGCCCACAGGAATAGACGCGCGCTTCGGGCTCCTTGCCCGGCACGCCGGGAATTCCGGGGTGGACCGGCTGGAACTCTTCCAACTGGCGGGTCAGGCTGTTGAACAGCTTGAGCGGGGCGGAAGGGCTGAACGGCG
>NZ_JBMLSM010000205.1:0-17716 GCF_049240505.1 Novosphingobium sp. | reverse complement strand
AGCCATTGCCCCGCGCCCCCGCTTCTGGTCAAGTCATTCGGCAGCAGGTTCGGCCAGAACCTCGGCCAGCCAGTCGAACTGCGCTTTGCAGCCGTTGTCGAGCAGCAGCGTGCCCAGCGCAGCGGCATCGGCGGGCACCGCTTCCGGCTCCAGCGTGACAATGCGGAACTCTGCTGCCTTATCCGGCGCAGTCTCGTCATAGATGCGGTACGTGCGGCCTTCCTGCGGGGCCAGCATCGTTTTTGGCCATGCAATACCGGCGGTCTTGGGCGGCCACTGCATACGCACCATTTCGCCACCTTCGCTTTCGGTCAGCCAGGTGAAGCTGCGCGCGTCTGCGTTTCCGCGCCAAAGGTAGATGTCACTGCCGCGCGGCACGCACACATTCCCGCTCTGCGTCGTATCGGCAATCCAGATGCTTACGGGCAAGGTTGCGTCCGACGCAGAAGCTCCGCGCACCGAAGCGCTGCGCACAGCCCCCGCCCGTACCGAAGCAGGATTGCTCAATGATCGGGCGAGCAACGCCGCAGCGCCGCGATCGCGATTGACCGCATTGTCGATCACGAACGCCCCTGCGCCTTTCAGCACCCGCGTACCTGCCCTGTCGAGTACGGTGACGACATCGCCCGCCTTCAAAACAACACTGGCGTTGACGGGAAGACGTTTGCCCTTGGGATAGCTTACCGCCGAAGGGCCGGTGGAACGAACCACCACGGCCTGTGCCATCGCAACCGGCGCGCAAGCACAGGCAAGAAGCGCCCCCGTTACCAGCAGAACCTTGCGCATCATGCTTCAACCCCCGGCCTGCGCACTGCTGCCCAGCGTAGCCAGCAGATCCAGCTGCGCCGAACAGCCCTTCTCTGCCATCACGCCTGCGATCTCGACTTCATCGGTCGGCACGCTGGCCAGAACGACCGTGCGGATTTTGACCGGTGCGCCCACCGGGCTGGTGAAGGTATAGGTCTGCCCATCGACCACGGGCACGCTGGCTGAAGGCCAGACTTTCAGCGGATTGCCCGCACGCCAGCTGACATCGGCCGTGCTGCCATCCTGCGAAAGCAGCGTGCCATTGCCATCCTGCGTCTTGTCCGGTCGCCACATGACCAGTGCCGCCGGGTCGGCCACGCAATAGGTGCCTCCCTTGCTGACATCGACATACCAGACGTTCTCTGGCCCGGCCGGGGCCGCCACAACAGGAGCCGTCGTTGCCCCGCGCACCGCCCCGGTGCGGGTCCGCGCGCCGCCACCGCGTGCCATCATCGATGCCAGCGCCGTTGCGCCATTGGCATCGCGATTGACGGTTCCGTTCAGTGTGAACGTGCCCGGCCCTGCCAGAACGCGCGTGCCTGCCTTGTCCAGAACCGTTACCTGATCGCCGCCTTTCAGCACGACCGTGGCATTCGCAGGCAGCTTCTTGCCCTGCGGATAGGTCGCCGCAGAAGGCCCGGTTGAGCGGACCACTACCGATTGCGCCAACGCCGCGCCAGCGATCGTGACTCCGGCGAAGGCTGCCACACCCGCAATACCTGCGCGCATCAGCTTGCGATCAACCCAGCCCATAACTCTCTCCCTCATGCGTCTGCCGCAGTCTTTCGATCAAATTCATCATCGCCTCATCACCCTGCGCCGAATCGCGCAGCCTGTCTGTGAGGGCCTGCACACGATCTGCCTCGCCCGCTGAATGGGCACTGAGCAGATCGGCGGAAATCGCGCGCTGGTCTGGCGACAAATCGGGCACCGGCTCGTAGACCTGCACCGGCGTAGACCGTCCGCGCAGCACCACTTCGCCCATCGGCCTGAACCAGTCGAGGCCGCACCGCTCCACCGCCTCAAGGCTTACCAGAACCTTGGTATCGAGCGTCTTGTTCGCGCCTTCAAGCCGCGCGGCCGTGTTCATCGCGTCGCCCAGCGCGGTATACTGAATACGCCCCTCACCGCCAAAGTTTCCGACCACCGCCTCGCCATAGTGAACGCCCACGCGGGTGCGGCCGATCTTGGGTACGCCTTCGGGAACGTTCTTGCGGAAGTCCTCGCCCGCCAGATACATTGCCCAGGCAGCCTTCACCGCACGTTCGCCATCGTCCGGGTAGGCGATGGGTGCGCCCCAGAAGGCGACGACCGCATCACCGACGAACTTGTCCAGCGTGCCGCCATATTCCAGCACCACCGCGCTCAATCGATCAAGGTAGTCGTTCAGCAGCCGCGCGATCATCTCTGGTTCAACAGCATGAGTCAGCTTGGTGAAACCCTCCAGATCGCTGAACAGGCAGAAGATTTCGCGCTTCTCTCCGTGCAACGAAAGCCGTTCGGGATTGCGCATGATCTCCGAAGCGACCGAACGCGGCAGGTATTTGCCCAGCGCCCCTTGCGCAAATTCGCGCTGCGCCGCGTTAATCGCGCGCAGACCGGAACTGACAGCCGTGAACGCGATCAACCAGCCGATCAGCCAGCCGGTGGCCGGCAAGTCCAACGTGTCATAGCCCGCCCGCTCGACCAGAAAGGGCACGGCAAGGAACAGAGCAAATTGCGCCAGCACCGCCAGCGTAAGCACCCAGGTGCGGACCTGCGCCACCGCCGTCGCCACGCCCAGCCCGACAGCCACCAATGCCGCCAGAACTTTGACCCATGTTGCAGGCGGCGCTTTCCACGCCTTGTCGAGCAATTGCGCCAGCATCGAAGCGTGAACTTCAACGCCGATCATCCGCGTCTCTCCGGTTACCGGATTACCCGTGCGCGTAAATGGCGTGTCGAACTGGTCGAAGTCCGAAAAATCGCCACCGATCAGGATGTAGCGCCCTTTCACCACGTCCGCCACGAAGGGCGCGGTCTCAGGATCGGCAAGGAGATCGATCGGAATCTTGTCAAACACCGGGCGGTCGCTCGCAGTCGGCACGCGGAACCGGATTGGCCCGGTAAACTTTTCAAAGCGCGCGTCGGCATCAGGCCCGTTCTGCGTGAGGGCCAGCGAAAGCAAAGGCGGCAGCCCCGCATAGTGCTTGGGCCAACGCCGCGCCACACCATCGGCATCGGTTTCCAGCAGGATCGATGCAGGGCCGACCTTTGCCGTCTTCACGCTCTGCTGGAACGCCTTGAGATCCTGCTCCTGCTCATATGTGATCGCTTCGGGATTGGTCTTGTTATCGGCATAGGCAAGATAGACCGGCGTCTGCATGGCTTTGAGCGATGCACTCAACAAACCGTCGTCGTCCTGCGGACTGTCGAACAGAACGTCGATCCCCACGCCCTTTGCGCCCAGCAGGTCGATCTGCGTCAGCGCCTTGGCCAGAATCGTGCGGTCCACCGGCGAGATCTGCCCCGTCGCGCGGTTGGTATCGGCGGTATAGACCACCAGCGTAACGCGCTTATCGGTATCGGCAGGCGGGGCGAAATTGGCAGCGCGCAGGTCGTAAAGCGCCGCTTCTGCATCACGCAGCAGCGGCAACCTCCAGCTACTGAACGCTACGAACAGTGCAATCAGGATCAGTGCCAGCGCCACGACCGTGCGCTGCGCCCCCAACTGCCCAAGCCCACGCAGCGCCGAGCGCCCAATCTCGCTCGCGCCTGCTTCCGCAGCCCCATTCCGCCAAGGCATGACTTGTCCCCCATCCGCACATATCGAAAGCCCGCAGACAAACTGCGAACCTTTCCCCTCGACGATGTTGCGAACCCGTAACGAGCGCTTTGGCGCCTCGCTTCACAGCATAGGCGGATTGTTGCAGGCCTGCCAATGCGGAACTGTGCGGAAGCGGTTCAGAAACCCAGAAAACGCACGTTGCCATCCACCGGTTCGCGTGCACGCTCAAACCCGTTCACCGGGTTCTCGTCATTGCGATAACCGATGGCAATCCCGCAGAAAAAGATATGCGTTTCATCGGAAACGCCGATGAAATCCTTGATCAGGCGGGCGTGCATGGCAAGGAATTCCTGCGGGCAAGAATCAAGCCCTTCCTCGCGCAGCAGCAGCATGATCGTCTGCAGCCACATGCCCGTGTCCGACCATTGCGGCGATCCCATCCGCCGGTCGAAATAGCACATCAGCACCGCAGGCGCGCCAAACGACGTCACATTGTTGCGAACGAAATCGGCGCGCGCATCGCCATCGCCACGCCCCACGCCCATCGCCTGATACATTGCCGCACCAACCGCGTGCAGCCGCGCCTTGCATTCAGGAATCACTTCCGGCTGCGACCAGGAATATTCGATCGGGTCCTGCAACGGCGAAGCGAGCATCTTCGCCTGCAACTCCGCCAGCGGCGCACCAGTTACGATGGTTGCTTCCCAAGGCTGGAAATTGCACCCCGAAGGCGCCCACCGTGCCTTGTCCATAACCCGCCGCAGCACTTCCAAAGGAACCGGATCAGGCTTGAACGCCCGGATCGAACGGCGGGAAAGAACGGCTTCGCTGACAGTCATCTGGCTCATGCCGGGTTAACTGCCCGGTTAAAACATGGCAGTCAACCCGACTTTATTCAATCATCTTTCAACGAGTGCCCGCCGCGGGTGCCGCCGTTTTCATCGCTGCAACTGCAGCCGCCACCTCGTCGGGACGCAGTGCGCCTGGCCCAGGCCCCATATCGTCGGCATCGACAAGCCGATCCGTGCTCGACTTGAGGAATTCCGCCTCAGTCGAAGGACGAAGATCAGGCCGTCCTGCCATGATGCCCATTTTGATCTTGCACATGGCGTACTGCGTTTCGTCAGACTCGACTTCCAAAGCGAGTACGTCCTTGGCTTCGCTCTTGACCGTATATTCGTGACGGCCTGGTTCAGTCACGAGAATGAAGTAACGCCCCGAACCAAGAGAGCTGATCTTCTGGCCCTTCTCGTTCACGGCACAGCCCATTGCAGCCCCCATTATCGTACCCGTGCGATAAAACACGATTTGCCCTTTGCCTGCTGGCGGCGGCGGGATCACCACCGGCGCACCGTCAGCCGCAATCGCGCCGGGTGCGTAAAGCGTGGAAGCAACCGTCAGCGCTCCGCCCAGTGCCCATAAAATTGCCTTTTTCATCCGCTTCCCTTTCATCGTTGCCCGACAATCTTGTCGCTTGAATAATTGAGAGGAATCGCACCTTTCGCGTCAACCTGAGGCATCCCGTCCGGGGCATCAGGTTTTAACGGAAAAGCTTCGGCGGTCTTGGCCGCGGCGATCGTTCCGGCTGGATAGACGACATTACGTCCCGTCACCGCAAAACCGATGATACCGATCGGCAAAGGCGTTGCCGCCGTGACGGCATTGAAAGCCACCACGCCATTGACCGCATCCTTGCCGACAAGCCCGATGCGCATGGACCGCAACTTCAGTCGCTTGTCCCCCACTTGTAGATAACGTGCAGCCACCACCAGTTCACCGGGCGCACCACTGCCGCCCGCCTTTTTGGCATGGACGATCTCGCCCTCACCAATTGTTCCGGCAGGAACCAACTCCTTGCCGTCGACTACAATTGCTTTGGCTAGATGCAGGGGAAACATCTGCCCGGTGCTGCTGATCTTGCTGCCAAGTTCAGCATCAACGATCAGTTCTATCGGCGTGAGTGGAGGTACTTGGAGAAAATCAGGTTTTGGCTCCTCTGCTTCCGGTACCTTCGCCTCTGGCAAAGGAGCTTCCTGCGCCGCCGCGTCAAGTGAAGCGGACACGGCAAGCAATGCTGAAACGAGCGTTAGAACGCTGCGCCTGTTTTTCCCCCACCCCATTACCGTGATGTGCGACAATGCCCTGCCGATGACAAGCGGGATATCGCGTCGGGAAACCAGCTCCTATTCGTCCTCGAACAGGTCAGCCAGTTGTTCGATGATTGTGCCGCCAAGCTGTTCTGCGTCCATGATTGTCACCGCGCGGCGGTAATAGCGGGTCACGTCATGTCCGATGCCGATGGCGACAAGCTGGATCGGCGATTGCTTTTCGATCCAGTCGATCACCTTGCGCAGGTGTTGTTCCAGATATCCGGCGTTGTTCACCGAAAGCGTCGAATCATCCACCGGCGCGCCGTCCGAAATCACCATCAGGATGCGGCGATCTTCGGGTCGTGCCAGCAGGCGGGTATGCGCCCATAGCAGCGCCTCGCCGTCGATGTTCTCTTTCAGAAGGCCTTCGCGCATCATCAGGCCAAGGTTCTTGCGCGCCCGCCGCCACGGCTCGTCCGCCTTCTTGTAAACGATATGGCGCAGATCGTTGAGACGGCCCGGCTGTGCCTGCTTGCCACCGGCCAGCCACGCCTCACGGCTTTGTCCACCCTTCCACGCGCGCGTGGTAAAGCCGAGGATTTCGGTTTTCACACCGCAGCGCTCCAGCGTGCGGGCAAGAATGTCGGCGCTGATCGCCGCAATCGAGATCGGCCTCCCGCGCATCGATCCCGAATTGTCGATCAACAGCGTGACAATCGTGTCCTTGAACTCGACATCGCGTTCGATCTTGTAGGAAAGCGAATGACCGGGCGAGATGACCACGCGCGCCAGTCGCGCAGCGTCGAGCAAGCCTTCTTCCTGATCGAAATCCCACGAACGGTTCTGCTGCGCCATCAACCGGCGCTGCAGCCGGTTGGCCAGCCGCGTAACCACGCCTTGCAAACCTTTCAGCTGCATATCCAGATAGGCACGCAACCGCGTCAGCTCTTCCTCGTCGCACAGGTCCGTAGCGGCAACGATTTCGTCGAACTGGGTGGTAAAAGCCTTGTAGTCGAAGTTCTCTGGAATGTCGGTCCACGGGCGGTTCGGGCGCGTGGGCAACATGCCTTCTTCGCCTTCATCGGCCATATCGGAATCGGCCGCATCGTCGTCCTGCTCGATTTCCTGTTCGGAATCCGAATCCTCGTCACCCTCGCTGGTGTCGCCAGCGACTTCCGAAGGCTGCTGCTCCTGATCGTCCGAGCTGCTCGGCTCTTCCTCGCCCTCGTCCTCGTCCTGCTCGTCCTCGTCTTCCTCGGTATCCTCGTCCTGCTCGCTGGCAGACTGGGTGAGATCGAGATGCTGGAGCATGTCGAGCGCGAGTTGCTGAAAAGCGCGCTGGTTGTCGAGCGAGAGCGCAAGGCCCTCGATATCGTCACCGACCTTGCTTTCGATCCAGCTGCGCACCATCGTCATGCCGGTGTCTGTAGACGCGGGCGAGGCTTGCCCAGTCAGCTTTTCGCGCAGCAAAAGCGCCAGCGCGGTAGGCAGCGGCACGTCTTCGGGCTTGGCGGAACGACTGATCGGATCCGACGCCATGCGCATCGCCAGCGCCGCACCAAGATTGCCGCGCATCCCGGCATAGGCATTCGCACCCAACGATTCGTAGCGCACCTGCTCGATCGCATCGTAGCACGCGCGTGCCAGCGCCTCGGAAGGCGCATGGCGACCATGCAGTGCTGCGTTGTGATGGCGCAGGCGCAGTGCCATCGAATCGGCATGGCCGCGCGCTTCGGCCACTTGATCGGCAGGAAGCGCGCGCCCCGGCATAGGCACGCGCATCGATTGGCCAGACTGCACCGGCGCATCCGCCGTCCACGCCACTTCCACTTCGGGATCAAGTGAAATGGCGCGTGCCGTGCCGGTCAGCACCGCACGGAAACGGTCGAGAGGAGATTCGTCAGCCAATGCCTACCTTCAACATTCAAACCGAAAGAGCCGCGCCCCCCCCCCCGCGGGGGCCACCCTCAGCCAAAAGCAACCTTATCCCATAGTCTGGCCGGTCGTAGCCCCGTACGCAAGGGACCCATGAAATACCTTGTCCGTCAGCACATGCTTGAACAGGCCCTTGATTACGGCGGGCGGCGCGGTGATCACATCGGCACCGATGCGCGCGCTTTCCAGCACATGCACGCCATGACGGATCGAAGCGACGAGAATTTCGGTTTCATAAGCGTAGTTGTCATAGATCAGGCGGATGTCGCGGATCAGGTCCATGCCATCAAAGCCATTGTCGTCATGTCGGCCAACAAACGGCGAAATGAACGTCGCTCCCGCTTTTGCCGCCAGCAGCGCCTGATTGGCCGAGAAGCACAGTGTCACGTTAACCTTGGTGCCTTCACCGGTCAGCGCCTTGCAGGTCTTCAGACCGTCGATCGTCAGGGGCACCTTAATGCACACATTGTCGGCGATCTTGCGCAGGATTTCCGCCTCGCGCATCATGCCTGCATGGTCGAGCGCCACAACTTCGGCCGAAACCGGACCATCGACCAGACCGCAGATTTCGCGGGTCACTTCGATGAAATCCTTGCCAGCCTTGGCGATCAGGGTGGGATTGGTGGTCACGCCATCAAGCAGGCCGGTGGCGGCAAGGTCCGCGATATCGGCGGTATCGGCAGTGTCGACGAAGAACTTCATGGGTCTGGCCTTCCAGAAGGGGGAGGATGATTCCCCCCGCCTATAGGGAAGGTGGCCCGCGTTGTCAGGCCGTCACTTTCGGCACGCCACCGCTCTCGGTCAAACACTGCGATATCCTTCGACAGGCTCAGGATGAGCGAAAACTTAAAACCCCGCTCATCCTGAGCCTGTCGAAGGATGAAAATGCTACGCCTATTTCACCCCAAACGCCGCCATCAGCATCGGATCATTGGTAGAGCGCGGATCAGCACGAATCGCCGCCTCTTCGCGCCCGATTGCACGGAAGATCGCGTTATCAGCCTGCATGGCCAGCGATTGCGCGATGCCGCCCACATCAACACCTGTCAGCGCCGCCAGAAGTTCGCCCACCAGCGGCTCCCGGCTGACGCGGATGGCATCGCCAAATTCCGGGACCATCAGTTCGACAAGACTGGTGCCCATTTCCTGATGAAGAAAGGCCGTCGCCGCCATCGGATCGCTGCTGCGGATCAGCGCCAGCGCGTTTCGCACGCCAATCGTTCGCACAGCGTCGGTTACGGCAGGCGCGGCGCGATTTGCCGCTTCATAGGCCATGTCATTGAAGGCGCGGCTCAAACGGTCTTTCATCAGCGGTCCCGTCAGGATGCGCGCGAGCACCCCACCGCGATTCCCCAGCGATTCCGGCAGAACAAGCCGGGTTATCTGGTCATCCCAGAAACCGCCGGGCTGGAGCAGTCGGGCAAAGGCGCGGTCGGACGAAAGAAACAGCAGGCGCCGCACCGCCTCTTCCAGCGAAAAAGCCGGAAAGCTCGAACATCCGGCTATCGCCAGAACGCCGATTGACGTCATGCCACCCAGCAAGGCGCGGCGATTGATCGGACCTGCAACCTGCGACACGTTTTTTCTCCTCAGTTCCTTCGCCTGCGGGCTTTGCCCCCGGCCTTCGTGCCCCATATAGACCGCGTAACATGAACCGCGTCCGATGCCTTGTCTTCAACGCCGCGCTAGGCCCGCTGGACTATCGCGTGCCCGCCGGGATGACCGTCGAACCCGGCAGCGTGGTGCTTGCCCCGCTTGGTCCGCGCCAGATCATCGGCGTGGTCTGGGAAGCGGAACGGCTGCCGGGAACCGAGGTTCCAGACAGCAAGCTGCGCCCGCTGCTGCAGGTGCTTCCCGTCCCTCCACTTGCCGCACCGTTGCGCCGCCTGATCGAATGGACGGCAGACTATTACCTCGCCCCCCTCGCCTCAGTCGCGCGCATGGCGCTCTCGAGCAACGCGGCGTTGCAGGGTGGCGGGACGATCACGGAATACCGCCTCACCGGCCGGGAGCCGGGCCGCCTGACGCCGCAACGCCTGATCGCGCTTGACCTTCTGCAGGATCAACAGGCAACGATCCGAGAACTCTCTGAAATCGCAGGCGTTTCCGATGGTGTGCTGCGCGGCATGGTCAACGCTGGTCTGCTCGAACCCGTCGTCGTGGATTCGGATCGGCCCTATCCCGTTGCCGACGCGCATTTTGCCGCGCCCGACCTGTCCGCCCAGCAGGCCGAAGTCGCAGCGAAATTCGTGGATTCGGTGAAAGCGCGGGAATTTCGGCCTTTCCTGCTTGATGGCGTAACCGGATCAGGCAAGACCGAGACCTATTTCGAAGCGGTGGCAACGGCGATCGAGGAGGGGCGGCAAGTCCTGGTGCTGCTGCCAGAGATCGCGCTGACCGAAACATTCCTCAAACGCTTCGAGGCGCGCTTCGGTGTTTCGCCGGTCACTTGGCACAGCTCGCTCAAAGCCTCGGAACGGCGGCGTGCGTGGCGTTCGGTGTCGCTAGGTGCAGCTCAGGTGCTTGTAGGTGCACGTAGCGCCCTGTTCCTGCCTTTTGCAAATCTCGGCCTGATCGTGGTCGATGAAGCGCATGAAATCTCGTTTAAACAAGACGATGGGGTGCGGTACAACGCCCGCGACGTGGCCGTGATGCGTGCCCGGTTCGAATCCACACCTGTAATTCTGGCCAGCGCCACACCGGCACTCGAAAGCCTGCAGATGGCAGAAGCTGGCCGCTATGAGCGCGTCATCCTCCCCGCCCGCTTCGGGGGTGCGACCTTGCCCGATATCAAGGTGCTGGACCTGCGCATTGAGCAGCCCGAACGCGGGCACTGGATCGCACCGCCGCTGGTCAAGGCGTTGAAAGACCGGCTGGAAAAGGGCGAACAATCGCTGCTGTTCCTCAACCGCCGGGGCTACGCGCCGCTGACCCTGTGCCGGACCTGCGGCTATCGCTTTCAGTGCCCGAACTGCTCGGCCTGGCTGGTGGAGCACCGCCTGTCCCGCCGCCTCGCCTGCCATCACTGCGGACACGAAGTTCCCCCGCCGGAAGCCTGCCCCGAATGCAGCGAACCCGACTGCCTGGTCGCCTGCGGCCCAGGTGTTGAACGGATTGCCGATGAGGTCGCGGAAATCCTTCCCGAAGCGCGCGTTGCGCTGGTTACTTCAGACACCCTGACAAGCCCGGCCAAGGCTGCGGAATTCGTTGAAATGGCCAACGCCAAGGCGATTGACGTGATCGTCGGCACGCAGCTGGTGACCAAGGGTTACCACTTCCCCGAACTCACCCTCGTCGGCGTGATCGATGCCGATATGGGTTTGGAAGGCGGCGATCTGCGGGCGGCAGAGCGGACCTACCAGCAGATCGCACAGGTTGCCGGACGCGCAGGACGTGGGGAAAAGCCGGGCGAAGTCCTGATCCAGACGCGCCATCCCGAAGCCGCCGTGATCGAAGCACTGGCACGCGGCGACCGCGACGCTTTCTACGAAGCCGAAGCCGAAGCGCGGCGCGATGCAGGCGCGCCGCCCTTTGGGCGCTGGGCAGCAATCATCGTGTCCAGCGAGGACGAAGCCGAAGCCCGCGATGCGGCACGCGGGATCGGCGGCACCGCGCCACGGCTGGACGATGTGCTGATCCTTGGCCCCGCCCCGGCGCCGCTATCGCTGCTGCGGGGGCGCTATCGCTATCGCCTGCTCATCAATGCGCGGCGATCAACCGAAGTGCAGCGGGTAATCCGCGAATGGCTGAAACCACTGCGCTTTCCGCCCGGCGTCCGCGTGGCAGTGGATATCGATCCCTACAGCTTCGTCTGATTGCAGCCCGAACCCTCGTCATTGCGAGGAGGCGAAGCTGACGAAACAATCCAGAGCGTTTGGCAGTTTGCTCTGGATTGCTTCGCTCCGCTCGCAATGACGAATTAAACGGGGTGACCCCAATGGGCAGGTTGAACCTATCGACACCTCGACCATTCCCCCTGAATGACCGTTCGCGCCTCAGGCCCCGTGCTTGTTCCCATCCTCGGGGATCAGCTTTCGCCCGACATTTCCAGTCTTGCTGATCGCAAGCCTGACGACACCATCATTCTGATGATGGAGGTGAGCGACGAGACGACTTACGTTCGCCATCACAAGGCAAAGATTGCCCTCATCCTTGCAGCCATGCGGCATTTTGCCGAAGAACTTCGCAAAGCGGGCTGGACGGTCGATTACATAAAGCTCGACGATGATGCGAATACGGGGAGTTTCACCGGCGAAGTCGCCCGTGCGGTTGAACGCCATCAGCCGCGCGGCGTTCAGGTGACCGAACCGGGCGAATGGCGCGTCCGGCAAGACATCGAGCGTTGGCGCAAGGATTTGCCGGTGCGCGTGCGCATCCTGCCTGACACGCGGTTCATCTGCCCCCTGCCCGACTTCTACGAATGGGCGGCAAGCCGCAGAGAATTGCGCATGGAGTGGTTTTACCGCGAGATGCGCCGCAAAACCGGACTGCTGATGGAAGATGGCAAACCCGTGGGCGGGCGTTGGAACTTCGATGCGGAAAACCGTGGTGGCCCGGAGGCGGGGCTTGAGCCGCCCGCCTTACCGGCATTCCGTTACGACGCTATCACGCACACGGTCTTCGATCTCGTCTCAGGTCGATTCGACAAGCATTTCGGATCGCTGGACAATTTTGGTTGGCCGGTGACACGCGCGCAGGCAGAAAGGGCACGCGATGCCTTCCTGAAGGATCGCCTGCCATCATTTGGCAAGTATCAGGACGCGATGGTTGAAGGGCAGGACTTCCTGTTCCACGCTGCACTTTCGCCTGCGATCAACATCGGCCTGCTCGATCCGCTGGACCTGTGCCGCCGTGCCGAAACCGAATGGCGCGAAGGCCGCGCACCAATCGAAGCCGTGGAAGGCTTCATCCGCCAGATCATCGGCTGGCGCGAATATATCCGTGGCATGTACTGGCTGGAAATGCCGGGGCTGGCCAAGGCCAACGGGCTAGACGCGAGCCGTCCACTGCCAGACTTTTACTGGACTGGAGAGACGGACATGCGCTGCCTTGCCGATTGCGTGCGCACTACGCGCGAAAATGCCTATGCGCACCATATCCAGCGGCTGATGGTGCTGGGCAATTTCGCGCTGCTGGCAGGGCTGAGGCCGCAGGATGTGGCGGACTGGTTTCTCGTGGTTTACGCCGACGCTTTCGAATGGGTCGAATTGCCCAATGTGGCCGGAATGGTCCTGCACGCAGACAAGGGGCGATTGGCGTCAAAGCCCTATGCCGCCAGCGGTGCCTACATTGACCGGATGAGCGATTATTGCGGCAACTGCCCGTTCGACGTGAAGAAGAAGACCGGCGATGGAGCCTGCCCGTTCAACGCGCTCTACTGGCACTTTCTGGCAAGCAACGAGAAAAAACTGGCAGGCTATCACCGCCTTGCCCAACCCTATGCCACATGGCGGCGGATGACCGACGACAAGCGCGCCGCCTATCTGGAAAGCGCAGAGGCTTTTCTGGCCACACTAAAGCCAGCAGAAACTGGCTGGGCGCGCGCTTGATCGAATGCCTCAATCGTTCCCTTCGCGCTCCTTGTTCAGCAAGCGTTGCTTGATATCCAACCCATAGGCGTAACCGCCGAGCGAACCGTCCGACCGTATCACGCGGTGACAGGGTATCAATACCGCCACGTTGTTGGCCCCGTTGGCAGAGCCTGCCGCCCGCACCGCGCCGGGCTTGCCCACTTCGGCGGCGATCTGCGCGTAAGAGCGCGTTTCGCCTGACGGGATACGTCGAAGCGCGTGCCACACCGCCTCCTGAAACGCGGTGCCTTTCACATCGAGCGGGATGTGTCCAAAATCCCCCGGCGCCTCAACGGCAGCCGCCACATCGCTCAGCAGTTGTGCAAACGCCTCGCCCCCCTGTTCCAGCAGCGCGTTGGGGAAACGGGTGCGCAGCGCGCCTTCATCTTCGTTGAAAGACAGACGACACACGCCCTTGTCCGTTGCAGCGACCAGCATCGACCCCAATGATGTTGGCACCACCGCCCAGCGGATCGTCACGCCGTGCCCGCCGTTGCGCCATGCAGAAGGTGCCATGCCAAGCCTTTCTTCAGCAGCATTATAAAACCGCGCCGGGCCAGAGAAGCCCGCGTCATAGATCGCATCGGTCACGCTGTCTGCTCCGGTGAGAACCTGCGCCATCCGCTCCTTCTGCAATGCTCGCGCATAGGCAGCGGGGGAAAGCCCTGTGCTGCGGGTAAATACCCGCTGGAAATGCGTGGGCGAATACCCACAGCGCGCCGCCAGATCGGCCAGAACAAGCGATTGCCCCGCCGCCTTGATCGCCTCGATCGCGGCAAGCACCGCGCGTTCATCGCGGGAAACATCGTCTGGCGAACAGCGCATACAGCCGCGCAGGCCTGCCTCTCGCGCCGCTGCGCCATCGGCAAAGAACCGCACGTTCTCACGCCGGGGATGCCGCGCCGCGCAGGACGGGCGGCAATAGATACCGGTGCTGATCACGCCTGTGACGAAACGCCCGTCATAGGTGCGATCGCGCGCCATGACCGCGCCCCACGCTTCATCATCGGTGATCGGCTGCGGCATCATAGCCCTTGGTGGATAGTGCGGCCTATGCGCAAGGCAAGGTTCGTCTGTGCAAGTCATCGTGTGTGTCATCCTCAACTGTGGAGACAACCTGCCGAATCGCGCCACGCACTGCGTCCCGCACCTTGCGGTCAAAGCAATTAGGCGCAAGAAGCGGCCCATGCGTGTCGCCCAGTTCATAACCGTTTTGCTTGCTTCGCTTTACATGGCCGTGGCCACGACTGCCGCCCATGCGGACCCGGCGGACATTTCCGCCGCAAGCCGCTCGGTCGTGCGGGTGGTGATCATCGAAAGCGATGGAGACAGGGCGCGCCTGATCACCCACGGCACCGGCTTTGCCGTCACGCCGAACCTGATCGTCACCAATGCCCATGTGGTGGAAGAACTGCGTGGCGATGATTCGCTGATTGCGGGTGTTGTCCCTGCGGAAGGACGCAACGGCTATCCCGCACGGCTCGTGGCCTATTCACCCGGCAACGATCTGGCCTTGCTGAAAATCGAGGGCGGCGGTTCGATCACGCCGATCACGCTGTTCCCCGGCGCCCCTGGCGATGGCGCAGAAGTCTATGCCGTTGGCTATCCCGGAAACGTCGATCTGGCGCAGGGCCTTTCGATGGCCGATCTCGTTACCCCGCAGGCAGCGGTGAAGACGCGCGGATACCTTTCGGGCGGACGATCGTCGCGCTCATTCGATACGCTGCTGCACACCGCACCGCTGGGTTCGGGCAATTCGGGTGGACCGCTGCTCGATTCGTGCGGGCGCGTGATCGGCGTGAACTCCTTCGGCACGGTCAGCGACAACAGCACCGATTCGGCCTTCTATTTTGCGATTTCGATGCGCGAGCTTTCCGCATTTCTGCGCCGCGCCAATGTGGAAGTGCATAGCAGCGGGTTGCCCTGTCGCTCGATTGCCGACCTGAACCGCGCAGAAGCTGAACGCGCCGCTGGTGAAGGCGCAAGGCTTGCTGCCGAAACCGAGGCGAAAGCCGAAGCCCGCGAACGCGCGATGGACAAGGCCCGTCGCGATGCCGAACTGGCTGTGCTTTCAGAACGGGACAACGGCCTGGCCCTTTCAGCATTGCTGCTCGTCGGCGCCTTGGCAGCGGGCGGCTGGGGCATGGTTCAGGCATCGAAACGACGCGGGCGGTTTCAGCGCAAACACGTGTTCGGCGCGGGCGCGCTATTGCTTTCAGCTGTGACCGTCTGGTTCCTGCGCCCCTCGCTCAACTCGATCGACCAACGCGCCAATGAAATGGTCGCCGAACCTTTGGCGAGCGCGAGCGCCTCCACCAACGCAACTGCAAAAACTGCTTCCGGTTCAATGATTTGCGTTCTCGATCCGCAGCGCAGCAGGGTCACCGTTTCTGATATTACCGACGTTCCGATCGAATGGAGCGATGGCGGCTGCATGAACGGCAAGACGCAATATGGCCAAGCCGATGATGGCTGGAGCCGCATTCTGGTGCCGAATGGCGAAGAGACGGTCTCGGTAAATTCGTATGACCCGCAGACACACACTTACACGGTTGAACGCTTCCTTGTCGGTCTGGACACGATGACGAAAGCCCGCTCGGAACGCGCAAAGATCAATGCACCTGCCTGCGGCGCGGGTGAGGATGCTGCGCTTCAGTTTGGCCGCAACCAGCAGACGATCAAGGCATTGCTGCCGCCGGAGCCGAACGAGCGGATGCGTTACAATTGCCAGCCCGCGCCATGATGGCGCACCACAGCACGAAATCCCTTCATACCTATGCACAAGAAGGCAAGTCGCATCTTGTCATAAGCGCCCGACGTTGCTAGGCGCGCCCCGTCTGCAGGCCACCCGGTGTTCATCTCCGGGCAATGGTCTGCTTCGGCTTATCCTTGGATGAAGGAACTTCGGCGCGTGGAGATTTCCAGCGGCATTACGGCCAGCCTGTCAGGGCGTTACGCCTCGGCATTGTTCGATCTGGCCAATGAACAGGGCTTTGTTTCGGCGGTCGAAGGCGATCTCGAGAAGCTCGATGCTGCACTGCGCGAATCGGCTGACCTCACTGGCCTGATCAACAACCCGCAGCTTGGCCGCGATGCAGCAGCGCGCGCAATGGATTCGGTTGCCGGCCTGCTCGGCCTTGGCGACCTGACCAAGAAGTTCCTCGGCGTGCTCGCTTCGAACCGCCGCCTTTCGGCCCTGCCCGACATGATCCGCGCCTTCGGCCAGATCGCTGCCGCCCATCGCGGCGAAGTCAACGCCGAAGTGACCAGCGCCCACCCGCTCGACGATGCCCAGATCGCAGCCCTCACCGAAAAGCTGAAGGTGCGCGCAGGCAAGTCGGTCAAACTCAAGACCAGCGTCGATCCCGAAATTCTCGGTGGTCTTGTCGTAAAAATCGGCAGCCAGATGATCGACAGCTCGATCCGCACCCGTCTCAATTCTCTCGCCCAGGCGATGAAGGCCTAATCGGCCCGCATAAGGTTCCAGGAAGGACAGAACATGGAAATCCGCGCCGCTGAAATCTCGAAGGTCATCAAGGACCAGATCGCCAGCTTCGGCACCGACGCTCAGGTCTCGGAAGTCGGGTCGGTTCTCTCGGTTGGTGACGGTATTGCCCGCATCCACGGCCTCGACAAGGTTCAGGCTGGTGAAATGGTGCAGTTCGCCAACGGCGTGAAGGGCATGGCCCTGAACCTCGAAGCCGATAACGTCGGCGTCGTGATCTTCGGCTCGGACGCCGAGATCAAGGAAGGCGATGTCGTCAAGCGCACCGGCACCATCGTTGACGTTCCCGTCGGCAAGGGTCTGCTGGGCCGCGTGGTCGATGCTCTGGGCAACCCGATCGACGGCAAGGGCCCGATCGTTGATGCCACGCGCACCCGCGTCGAAGTCAAGGCTCCGGGCATCATCCCGCGCAAATCGGTGCACGAACCCGTGCAGACCGGTCTCAAGGCGATCGACGCTCTCGTTCCCGTGGGCCGTGGCCAGCGCGAACTGATCATCGGTGACCGTCAGACCGGCAAGACCGCCGTCGCGATCGACACCTTCATCAACCAGAAGGCTGCCAACGCAGGGACCGACGAAGGCAAGAAGCTTTACTGCATCTACGTCGCCGTCGGCCAGAAGCGCTCGACCGTCGCGCAGATCGTGCGTCAGCTCGAAGAAAACGGCGCGATGGAATATTCCATCGTCATCGCCGCCACCGCTTCGGAACCGGCTCCGCTGCAGTATCTCGCACCCTACACCGGCGCGACGATGGGCGAATTCTTCCGCGACAACGGTATGCACGCCGTGATCGTGTATGACGATCTTTCCAAGCAGGCCGTGGCCTATCGCCAGATGTCGCTCCTGCTGCGTCGTCCTCCGGGCCGCGAAGCCTACCCCGGTGACGTGTTCTATCTCCACAGCCGCCTGCTGGAACGCGCTGCGAAGATGAACGACGACAACGGCAATGGTTCGCTCACCGCGCTGCCGATCATCGAAACGCAGGCTGGCGACGTGTCGGCCTACATTCCGACCAACGTGATCTCGATCACCGACGGCCAGA
>NZ_JBMLSM010000204.1:1647-9596 GCF_049240505.1 Novosphingobium sp. | reverse complement strand
GCGCGATGGGCCTGTAGCTCAGTTGGTTAGAGCTGGCCGCTCATAACGGCTAGGTCGCGGGTTCAAGTCCTGCCGGGCCCACCATCACCCTTTTCCCAGCAATCAGGCTTGCAGCCCCAGATGCTGCGCCAGTTCCTTCAGATCGCGCGATGATCCATCGCCGATCAGGTGCGGCACCGCGCTCGTCAGGCGCAGATTGCCGTTCTCTTCCGTAAGCCGCGTGGCACTGATCACCGCTGCCGATCCCGCGCTCATGCGTCGGCACAACCGCGCCGCCAATCCCAGCCCGCGGGCTTCGGCCAGGGACGCAGGCGAAGCCAGACGCGTCCACACCTCTGCCCCCGCGCCATCTTTCGGCGCCTTGCCCACGCTGCCACGAAGCGCCGCAGCCAGCGCCGCGCGCCCGGCGTTGTCCACGCCGACCCATCGCTTGGCGAGGCCCCAGTCTGCAGGCAGGCCGCGCCGCAGGTTCGGCTCCACGCGCCCCGCCGCCAGACACAGCGCCAACGCCGCGCGGCCCAGCGGCGTGCGCGCCATCGGCACCACATCCGCCATCCAGGCCACCGCCGCATCGACCAGCGCAACATCCACGGCCATCCCGCCGACATATGCCATGACGCCTTCCAGCAGCGGGTCCAGCTTCTGCATGTCGTCGCTAAGCGATCCGAACAGCACGCCTTCGCGCAGGCCCCACGATGAAAATACGACCCGCCCCGGCTGCAACCGCTGCAACAGCACCGCCAGCAGCGCGGCGGCATCGGGAATGCTGGCCAACCGGCTCGACGATACGCCCTCGATCGGCTGCAGCGCCTGCCCGCGCCGCGCCAGTTGTCTTGCCAGTTTCAGCGCTTCGGCTGCCGGAAGCGCAAAACCGTGCGTATCCTCCATCGGCCAGTCCAGCCGCACCATCATGCCCCGCGCCAGCGCCCGCATCGATCCGCCAACAAGATACAGATCGGTGCCTGGCTCTGCCGCCCAATCGGCGCCTGCCAGCATCTGCCCGATTTCACGCACGAACACGCGGTCGCCCTTGGCGCGCAACGCAGGCAGACGCAGCGATCCGAGCGGCAGGCTAACCCCGTGGCTGGTGCCGCCATCGGCAACGTCCACCAGTTCAAGGCTTCCACCTCCCAGATCGCCGACGATTCCAGCAGCGTGCGGGAACGCGCCCAAAACCCCGGTTGCGCTCGTCTCGGCCTCTTCAACGCCGGTCAGCAGGCGGGGCGCAAAGCCGATGGCGCGCACCCGCTCCAGAAATTCCGCGCCGTTGCTGGCATCGCGCGCTGCCGCCGTTGCCACCACATCAACCTGCAGCACACCCGCCAGATCGATCAGCGCCTTGTATCGCGCCAGTGCCGCCAACACCCCCGCCACGGCCTTTTCGGAAAGCCGCCCCGTCTCGGCCACATGCTTGCCCAGCTTCGCCGTGACCTTCTCATTCAGCAGCGTCACCGGCGCGCGCGGCGGTCCGCCATAGACCACCAGCCGAACCGTGTTCGAACCGATGTCGATGATCGCGCGGGATTGCTCCCAACTGTATATGCTCTGCGGGCTGTTCACTCAGCCACGGTTAGCCGCACCGCGTCGCAACGCAAGCTTGGGAACTTTTCGTCCACGGGAAAGCGCCGCCCCGCGCCCGGAGAGCGACGGGTTGGTCATGAAATAGCCGTGCAGGTTGAACGAAGGATCACCTTTCTCGAACCGCTCGTAATCCCCGTCCGGTCCCAGTTCCCAGCTCTGTTCGGTGTCCAGCAGGTTCGCCAGCATCACCTGATCGAGTATCTGGTCATGCACCGTCGGGTTCTTCACCGGCACCAGCACTTCCACGCGGCGGCCCATGTTGCGGCTCATCCCGTCAGCCGACGATATGAACACCCGCGCCCGCTTGTTGGGCATCCGCGCGCCGTTGCCAAAAGCCCAGATGCGGCTGTGTTCAAGGAAGCGCCCGATGATCGATTTCACCTCGATCGTTTCCGAAAGGCCCGGCACGCCCGGCTTAAGGCAGCAGATTCCGCGCACCACCAGCCGGATTTCCACGCCGGCCATGCTGGCAAGGTAAAGCCGGTCGATCAGGTCGGGATCGGTCAACTGGTTCAGCTTGGCCCAGATCGTTGCGGGCCGCCCGGCCCTGGCCAGGGTCACCTCGCGCTCGATGCACTCGTAAAGCCGTTGACGCAGATTTATCGGGCTGATCGCCAGCAGTTCGGTGTGCTTCGGTTCGACATAACCGGTCACGAAATTGAACAACTGCCCGGCATCGCGCCCCATGCGCGGATCGGCGGTGAAGAACGACAGGTCGGTATAGATGCGCGCCGTGACCGGGTGATAATTGCCCGTGCCGAAGTGGCAATAGGTCCGATATCCGCCGCCCTCGCGCCGCACCACCATGCTGATCTTGGCGTGGGTTTTCCAGTCCACGAAGCCATAGATCACCTGCACGCCCGCGCGCTCAAGCTGCGCGGCCCACATCAGGTTCTGCTCTTCGTCAAAGCGCGCTTTCAGCTCGACCACGGCGGTAACAGACTTGCCCGCCTCCGCCGCCGCAATCAGCGCCGCGATCACCGCCGATTGCTTGCCCGCACGATACAGCGTCTGCTTGATCGCCACCACGTCCGGGTCCGCCGCCGCCTGCCGCAGGAAATCGATCACCACCTCGAAACTCTCGTAAGGGTGGTGGATCACCAGATCCTTTTCGCGGATGGCGGAAAAGCAATCGCCATCATGTTCAAGGATGCGTTCCGGGTAGCGCGGGTTATAGGGATCGAACTTCAGATCCTGCCGGTCCTCGTCGATCACCGTGGACAGCCCGCTTATCGCCAGCAGCCCCCGGCTCTTGATCACCAGCGCGTGATCCAGCCGCAGTTGCGTGCGCAACAGCCGCTCGGCGTCGGCGTCGAAATTTTCCTGCAGGTGCAGCAGGATCACCTTGCCGCGCCGCCGCCGCTGGATGGCCGTGCGATAATATCGCACCAGATCCTCGGCATCCTCTTCCAGTTCGATATCGCTGTCGCGCAGCACGCGGAACGTGCCATCGCCCAGAATCTTGAACCCCGGAAACAGCAGCGTTGCGTGGCGCCGCACCAGTTCCTCGATGCCGATCCACGCCGCCCCCCGGCCCGGCAGCCGCACAAAGCGCGGCAACGCAGGCGGGATCAGGATCATCTCCGTCACCCCGGCATTGTCTGCCACGCGCTGAAGCTGGAACAGGATGCCTGTGCCCTGATTGGCGATGAACGGAAACGGATGCGCCGGATCGATGGCCTGCGGCGTCAGCACCGGCACGACATGTTCTTCAAAGTATTCGCGCAGCCAGTCGGCCTCGCCCTTGGTCAGCACATCGTTGTCGATCAGCCGAATGCCCGCCCCGCCCAGATCCTCCTTCAGCCCGAACAGCACGTCCTGCTGCGCATCGATCAGTTCCTTCACCGCTTCCAGCAAAGCGCCAAGCTGCTGCTGCGGCGTCTGCCCATCGATGGAAAGCTCGTCGATCTGCCGCCGCACCTGGCCCGCAATCCCGGCCACGCGCACCATCATGAACTCGTCAAGATTGTTGCCGCTGATCGAAAGGAACCGCAGCCGCTCAAGCAACGGATAGTCCGCATTCACCGCTTCAGCCAGAACGCGCCGGTTGAACGCCAGCCAGCTCAGCTCGCGATTGAAAAAACGTTCCTGCACCGGTGGCAGATCATCGATACTCAAAGCCTAGTCCCCTGCCGATATTATGCCAGCCCTTGCGCATGATGCGTTACACTCACGTGACAGCGACACCCCGGAACATTGCTGTCAACCTTTCGTCACAGACATGTCCCTGATCTGTCCCTGAAATTCCACGATCCTGCAACAGCGAAGGCCTAGCAGCCGCCTCACCACGCCAATGTGGAACATGAGGGATCAAATCATGCGTATCGTCGCCGTGCTGCTTGCCAGCACTTCGCTCGTTGCTGCCCCGGCTTTTGCCGCCGAAAACATCGCCCCCGCCGCAGAAGCAGCCGCCGCTGCCGATTCCGCAAATGCGGAAATCGTCGTGCTCGGCGCAGGCCAGACCCGGCAGGTGCAGGAACTGTCCACCGCCGAACTCACCATTCTCGCTTCGGGCACCAGTCCGCTGAAGGCGATTGAAAAGCTCCCCTCGGTCAATTTCCAGTCGGCGGACGCTTTCGGTAACTACGAATGGTCTACCCGCGTCACCATTCGCGGCTTCAGCCAGAACCAGCTGGGCTTCAACCTTGATGGCATTCCGCTGGGCGACATGTCCTATGGCAATGCCAATGGGTTGCACATCAGCCGCGCGATCAGCCCTGAAAACATCGGCGTAACGCGCGTTTCGCAAGGTTCCGGTTCCATCGCCGCACAGTCGACCAACAACCTTGGCGGCACGCTGGAATTCTTCTCGCTCGACCCGAAGGATGCGCTCGGCGTCACCGCCAGCGGCACGTATGGTTCTGAAAACACCTATCGCGGCTTTGCCCGCATCGGTTTCGGCACCGAGGACGGCGCCCGCGCCTATGCCTCGGTCCAATACCAGAATGGCGACAAGTGGAAGGGCGACGGCAAGCAGCGCACGCTGATGTTCAACGGCCGTGGTGTTCTCCCGCTGGGCGAAGGCGTCGATCTCGATGGCTCTATCAGTTATTCGGATCGTGCCGAGCAGGACTATCAGGATCTCAGCCTCGAGATGATCGATCGTCTCGGCTATGACTGGGACAACTTCGGCCCCTCGCGCTATGCCGAAGCGATCAACATCGCCGATATCGCGGCCAACACCGGCTACAGCGGCGTCACCCCCACCAATCCGTCTGCGGGCACCACCTACCCCTCGCCGTTCGTCATTGCCGACGATGCCTATTATGACGCATCGGGCCTGCGCCGCGATACCCTCGCCTCGCTTGGCCTGACCATCGCCACCGGCGATACCGGCAAGTTCGCGATCAAGGGCTACTACCACGAAAACGATGGTCAGGGCACGTGGGGCACCCCCTACCTCGCCAGCCCTTCGGGCGTGCCGATGTCGATCCGCACAACCGAATACGATATCAAGCGCAAGGGTGCCTTCGCTTCGTGGACGGGCGAATTCGGCATGAACACGCTGCTGATCGGCGGCTGGTACGAAAAGAACGATTTCATCCAGTCACGCCGCTTCTACGGCTATGAAAGCCGCACCAATCCGGGCCGTGATCACCGCGATTTCCAGCGCAACCCCTTCGCCACCCAGTGGTCCATCGCGTTCGAAACCGACACGCTGCAATATTACGTGTCCGACGATATCAATCTTGGCGCTCTGAAGGTCAACCTCGGCTGGAAGGGCTATTCGGTCGACACCAACGCCTTTGCGCTGGTGAACACCAACAGCCGCGCCACCGGCGATCTGAAAGTCGAAGACTGGTTCCAGCCGCATGTCGGCCTGAACTACAAGTTCGACGGTGGCCTTGAAGCCTTCGCCGGCTTCACTCAGGTCACCCGCGCCTATCAGGCGTCCACCACCAGCGGGCCGTTCTCCTCGACGCAGGCTGGATTCGATGCCATCAAGGACACGATCAAACCTGAAAGCTCGGACACCTACGAAGCCGGTCTGCGCTACAATACCGGGATCATCAACGCCTCGCTCGCTGGTTACTACGTCAACTTCCGCGATCGTCTGCTGGTCATTCCTACCTCGCTCGGCATCGTCGGCGCCACCAATGCACTGCAGAACGTTGGTTCGGTCCGCGCGCTCGGTATCGAAGCTGCGGTGGACGTGAAGCTGCCCGGTGGGTTCGGCGCATTTGCGTCGTACAGCTATAACGACACGACGTATCGCGATGACGTGGTGATCACCACGGGCGGCACCACCACCATCCAGCCGACTGCGGGGAAGACCGTGGTCGATACGCCCAAGCACCTGCTCCGGGGCGAACTGTCGTATGACACCGACACGTTCTTCGGTCGGGTCGGCGTAAACTACATGTCGAAGCGCTACTTCAATTACCTCAACGACCGTTCAGTGCCCGGTCGCGCGTTGGTGGACGCGACCGTCGGCTACCGTCTCGACATCGGCCAGCGCCAGCCGGTCGAACTGCAGCTCAATGCCGTGAACCTGTTCGACAAGCGCTATGTCGCCACAATCGGGTCCAACGGCTTCGGCTTCAGCGGCGATAACCAGACCCTTCTGGCCGGTGCGCCGATGCAGGTGTTCGCCACGGTCAAGGTCGGCTTCTGATCATGCCCGGCCTTTCATTCGCAAAGGCCCTCGTCGCGGGCGTCGCGCTGCTCTGCAGTGCGGCGCCCGTCGCCGTCAGGGCCGAAGCAAAAGCCGCTTCCGTACTGCTCATTTCCATCGACGGGTTGCGCCCTGACGATGTGCTTGAAGCCGAAAAGCGCGGGCTGAAAATTCCCAACCTGCGCCGCTTCCTCAGCGACGGAACCTATGCAACCAGCGTCACCGGCAATCTGCCGACCGTGACCTATCCCAGCCACACCACCCTGATCACCGGGGTTGCACCTGCCCGCCACGGCATCGTCAGCAACACCACCTTCGATCCGAAGCAGATCAACTACGGCGGCTGGTACTGGTTTGCTCAGGACATCACCGCCCCAACGCTCTGGGACGCGGCAAAGTCCGCCGGTCTTTCCACCGCCAACATCCACTGGCCGGTCAGCGTCGGCGTTCCCGCGCTCGATTGGAACATGCCGCAGATCTGGCGTTCGGGCCATGCCGATGACCGCAAGATGCTGAAAGCTCTCGCCACGCCCGGCCTCTATGCCGCGCTGGAACACGATTGTGGCCCCTACGCCGATGGTATCGACGAAGGCCTCGAGGCCGACGAGAACCGCACCAAATTCGCGGTGCGCCTGATCGAAACGAAGAAGCCCGGCTTCCTCACCGTCTACTTCGCCGCGCTCGATCACGAAGAGCACCTTTTCGGTCCCGGAACCGCGCAGGCCAATGCCGTTCTCGAACGGCTCGATGCCGCAGTCGGCAGGCTCGTCGCGGCAGAAATGGCGGCAAGCCCAAATGCCACCGTCGCAGTTGTCAGCGATCATGGCTTTGTAAGCACGGATACGGAGATCAACCTGTTCCGCCCGTTCATCGATGCCGGGCTGATAAAGCTCAACGCGGAAGGCAAGGTGGCATCGTGGGACGCCATGCCCTGGCCTTCGGGCGGCTCCATCGCCGTCGTGCTCGCCCGCCCGGATGACGCCGCGCTGACCGGGATGGTCGCCGCTCTGCTCGACAAGCTGGCGGCAGACCCGCAGGCGCACATCGCGAAAATCGTTGCCCGCGCTGAAATCGCGCAGATGGGTGGCAACCCGCAGGCCAGCTTCTATGTGGACCTGAAGTCCGGCGCGCTTGCCGGAAGCTTTGATCCGCAGGCGCCGCTTGCCAAGCCGTCGCGCTACAAGGGGATGCACGGCTATTTCCCCACCTTGCCCGAAATGCGCTCCACTTTCCTCATCATGGGCAAGGGCGTGGCCAAGGCCCGCAATCTCGGCGCAATAGACATGCGCGCCATCGCCCCTACTCTGGCGGCTCGCATGGGAACATCTTTGCCCAAGGCAGAGGTGGCAGCACTGAACGTCGCTGACTGAAAGCATTGCGGACACAGCTTCTCCCGCCATTCCAGCGCTTTGGAGAAGCTGTGTTTCCACCCATCACATTGCCGAAATTTGACGAAAGTCGAATAACTTGGCGCGACTCACCCTTCCCGGCGCAAGGGTCGGCACGTCGCAATTCCGCACAAAAACGGTACCCCATGAAACGCGGCCTTTTTCGTACTATCGACACGTTCCTGGGCGAATGTGCCCGCGTCCACGAAGACGCAGGCGATGCTTTCCCCTACCTCCGCCCCGACCTCTACCGCCTGCTCGGCTTCCAGCCCGCCTATGAAGACCTGCCGCTGGTAACGCCGCAGGGGCAGGACCTGCGCCCGAACTAGCGAACTGCTTCCCCGCGCAGGCGGGGGCCTCAGTCG
>NZ_JBMLSM010000204.1:0-1637 GCF_049240505.1 Novosphingobium sp. | reverse complement strand
GCGCCGGGGGGGCCAACTGCCGTTTAACGCCCGCGTACCCAACCACCCCCCCGCCCCCCGCCTGCGCGGGGGCGCAGCATTGGCAAGCACCTGATGGGTTTGAACTCCGCTTGCCTACACAGGGCGAGTGTGACAGGGACTCGCGCGCCCGATCCATCCTGATTTCCTGCACCGGACGCCTGCCCTTTTCATGCTTACCATCAACGGCATCACCGTCCGCCTCGGCGGCCGCGACATCATTTCCCGCGCCTCTGCCGCCATCCCGCCCCGCGCGCGCGTGGGGCTTGTCGGGCGCAACGGGGCTGGCAAATCGACGCTGGTAAAAGCCATCATCGGTGAGATCGAGCCGGACGAAGGCGCCATCGAAATGCCGCGTCGCACGCGCCTTGGCTACCTCGCGCAGGAAGCCCCCGCTGGCAACGCAACCCCGTTCGAAACCGTGCTCGCCGCCGATGTCGAACGCACGCAGTTGCTCGAAGAAGCCGAGACCTGCACCGATCCTGACCGGCTGGGCGATGTCCACGAACGGCTGCTCGCCATCGATGCCTACAGCGCCGATGCCCGCGCCGCGCGCATCCTCATCGGCCTCGGCTTTGACGAAGAGATGCAAGCCGCACCGCTCGACAGCTTCTCCGGCGGCTGGCGGATGCGCGTCACGCTTGCCGCGCTGCTCTTTTCTGCGCCCGACGTGCTGCTGCTCGACGAACCTTCGAACCACCTCGATCTTGAAGCGACGCTGTGGCTGGAGAATTTCCTCAAGGCCTATCCCGGCACGCTGCTGCTGATCAGCCACGAACGTGATCTGCTCAACAACGTGGCCGACCATATCGTCCACCTCCACGCCGGAAAGCTGACGCTCTATCCCGGCGGGTACGACAGCTTCGAACGCCAGCGCAACGAACGCCTTGCCCAGCAGGCCGCCGCCCGCGCTGCGCAGGAAGCGCAGGCGGACAGGCTCAAGGACTACATCGCCCGCAACTCCGCCCGCGCCTCCACCGCCAAGCAGGCACAATCGCGCGCCAAGATGCTCGCCAAGATGCAGCCCATCGCGGCGGTGGTCGAAGATCCCTCGCTCAGCTTCGACTTTCCCGACCCCGAGGAACTGCGCCCGCCGCTGATCACGCTCGACCTTGCCAGCGTCGGCTACACGCCCGGCAAGCCGGTGCTGCAGCGGCTGAACCTGCGCATCGATCCCGATGACCGTATCGCCCTGCTCGGCCGCAACGGCAACGGCAAGACCACGCTGGCCCGCCTGCTCGCCGCGCAGCTTGCGCCGATGGACGGAGCGATGACGGCGACGGGGAAGATGCAGGTCGGCTACTTCACCCAGTACCAGGTCGAGGAAATTGCCGATGGCGGCACCCCGCTGGAACTGATGACCCGCGCGATGGAGGGCAAGAGTCCCGGTGCGATCCGCGCGCAGCTTGGCCGCTTCGGCTTTTCCGGCAACCGCGCGACGAGCGCCGTCGGCACGCTGTCGGGCGGAGAGCGCGCCCGCCTCGCCCTCGCTCTCGTCACCCGCGATGCACCGCACATGCTGGTGCTCGACGAACCGACCAACCACCTCGACATCGACGCGCGTGAGGCGCTGGTGCAGGCGCTCAACATGTACAAGGGCGCGGTGATCCTGATCAGCC
>NZ_JBMLSM010000203.1:0-27648 GCF_049240505.1 Novosphingobium sp. | reverse complement strand
CGCTCGCGCTCGACTTCAGCGCCTTTGATCTCGGTGCCTGGGGTGATCTTGCGGAACAGGGTTTCAGGATAGCCGCAATTGCGTGCGCGCGGCTTGACCTCGGCAAAGCCAAGCGCGCGTTCACCGTCCAGTTCGGCAACCGGGCGACCGACCTTGACCACGGTGTATGCCGCACCCACGCGAATGCGCTCGGCTACACCGGGGATGATGCGGTGCGTGCGCTTGATGCACCATGCCACGTCGCCTGGCTTCCAATCGTCGCTCATACGATTCCCTTCCATGCACGTTCAGCGATGTCCCGCGCCGATGGCGGGGCAGAGGTGTCAGCCTCCTTGGGGAAGTGCTTGCAGCCGATGTCCTTGCGGGTGTTGCACTTGGGGCAGGGGTCGCGATCGACGCGCGGCAGGTTCGCGATATCGCGCTGAGACTCCCTGCGTTCTGGTTGCCTGCTGGGCTTTACGCGCTCTCGGTTCGCCGTTTCGGTGAACGGGATACCGGCTTGGCGAAGCCAGTCGCGAAGGCTCGAAATGGGGACGCGCGACTCTATGGCAGCGTCCTTGAGGTTCTGGAGCCTGCGAAATGCAGCTATGGCCCGCTCCTTCGCGCGGACCTTGTTGGTTTGCCCCGTCACAGGTTTTCCTCTCCAATGAGTTCTTTGAGCACCGCGCAGCCGAAGTTCGTCAGGCCCCAGCCCTTGCTGGTCCGGGTCGGGTATTCACAAAGGCCGTAGGGTCGGAGCAGTTCAGCCACCGCAGCGCTTGCGCAGTGCGAATTGTTCTTGATGCACTGGGGGCTGAGCAGAACCACAACCACCTCATCAGGCAGTCGATAGGCCCATTCGCGTGGGTCTGGGATCGAACCCTTCCAGCGCTGGCGGTCCCGTTCCTCTCGCTCGATGGCGTCCATTTGCGCCTTCAGTGCTTCGTGCTTCACCGAGGGCCTCCGATGATGGGGCGAAGGACTTCCTCCTCCAGCCACGGGGGCGTGATGCCGTTCACGAGCAGGAAGTATGTCAGAACGCCAAGCGCAGCGGCTTCGTCATTCTTGCGGCAGACAAAGCCCAACTGGACGGCGCGTTCTTCGATCAGGTCGAGCAGGGTTTTGCGCTTGGTTCCGCGCTTTTGGCGGCCGATGAATTCCGACTGCCACGATGCACGATGAACACCCTGCAGGCGGCGCAGCCCGCGTTCGAAGTGGAACTTCTTCACCAGACCGAGCAGTTCGATCAGGATGTCATTGCCGGGGTTTGATGCACCGCCACGCTGTTGCGGCGTCAGGGGTGCCTCAAAGGCGATATGTTCGATGCCGAACACTCGCTGAAGCACGGTAAGGTTATGCTCCAGCTTCGAATGCGGCTCACCTTCGCGCGACCATTCGCTCTTGAGCCGCCATGCGCCGTGCGCAACGCTCCACGCGCCTTCGCCGTAAACCCGCCAGTTCTTGCTGACACGGCTCAGGCCCAAGACCTCAAGGGTCTGCAACCAATCTACGCGATTGGTTTCCAGTAGGCGTCGAATGTCACCGGGGACGATGATCGCCCACCCTGTCGATGACGCCGACACGTCTAAAGCCATAGTCTTCATTGGTATTCCCACCAGCGTCCATCTGCGGGGCGGTGGGAGTGCCACCGCCCTCTAGGAGAAGCTGGAGTTCAATTCAGGGCAGAGATGGCCGTGACCGAAGCCTTGCGCGGCTTTGAGGCTTTTGCCGCAACTTCCGGTTGCACTTCGTCCTGTGCTTCTGCGCCATCGATCGCATCGATCACCGCGTTGGCAGCGGCCATGAAGTCGTCTTCGCTGCCATCCGCGTCGGGCTGGACAGCTTCAGGCTTCGGACGGGCATAGCCATCGTCCTGCTGCGCCTGATCAACCAGATCGTTGAAGGTGTGGCGAACCAGTTCGCGGCCAGCCAGTTCATTCAACTGCCCGACCAAAGTGCGGATGAAGGCTTCCTGCTTACCGGCTTCCATCTCGTAAATCTTGAGCGCCGCCTGGTACGCGCCGGGCACCATGCCAAGCCGTTTCTTGACGAGCTTCATGGCAGTTGAAACGGCCTGCATATGCTCGGATGCTTGCGACCGGGCGGGCTTCACATCTTCGAAATAGACGCGCTTGCCGCCTTCGAAGTCCATCGTCTTCACTTCTTCGACCTGCTCGGTTCTTCTACGTCCTCGGGCCATATCGCCCTCCTTCTGATCAATGGTTGGTGAGGTAGGGGACGCTTAACGCCGGCCGTTTGGTGTGGGGTCGATGAGGATACCCCCGGCTCCAGTCGGCGCCTGCTCGGGAGCCAGTCGAACCCGAGCGCCCCTCTTTCGCGGCTACCTCAGCCCGCGCTGGAAACTTGCCTTGCCGTTCTGGTGACATCGGCCACCACTTCGGCGCGCGTGCGCAGCGGAGTGACCTTGAGGGCGTTCAGCGTCTTGTCGCGTGCCGCCGCATCAGCTTCGGCATTCTCGCCAGCCTTGGCCGCGCGCTTGTCTGCCGCCTTCTTCAGCGCGTTCTGCCGCTGCTTGGCCACGCGATCATGGAACTTCAGCAGTTCATCGCGCTCGCGGATGAGTTCGCCTTCGCGGACGCACTGGTCCTGCACATACTTCTGAAGGCCGGAAACGTGCTGTTCGGATTCCTTCAGCTTGCGATGCAGGCCGTAGGCCAGATGCCCGAACCCAACGGTTGCCGCGCCGAACACTGCGGCAGCGATCTGGTATGCTTCGATGCTCATTGATGCTGCTCCCGTCAATTTGCCGCACGGAGATCGCGGGCGGCGTGGTCGAGTTCGGACTTCTCGATGGTGGGGTGAATCTCGGGGCCTGCCGGGCTGTCCTTGCGGCGGGCGCGGGCCGACACGTTCACGTAGTTGAGTGCGCGCTCGAGCAGTTCGTCGTGATCAACCTCAGAGGGATCATGCGCAGCGAAACTGGTCGGCTTCAGCCATGCGGTGATGAAGTCGGGGCCAAGGAACGACATCAGCGAATGCAGCGCGCCTGCGGGCAGTGGTCGCCAGTCGGAATTATCCGGCCCAGCCATCGCGCACTCAATGACGCGATCCTTCACGCCCGCGCCGTTGGCGGCCTCCTTCACCGAGAAGCGCTTACCGCGCCCGATGAACATGCGCAGCGCACGGGCCTCTGCCTCGCCTGCTGCACTGCGGGAAACGAGAGGAATTAAGTCCGCAGACTGGCTATCCGACATGGCGTAAATCGATCCTATGGAAAGGAGATCAGGACTGTTCAGTGTGACTTCGGAGAATGCGCCCGGCTCTCGTGGGGAGATGCCGGGCGCTGCGACCCGCTGGGCGGGGGATCAGCTTGGGGGCGCACTCCGTCCGGGGGTGCGGTTTGACACCACACCCCCGTCCGTCATTCTGCGGTTGTCGAGACCAGCAGAAAGGGATTCGGGCGATGACCGAACAGGAAAAGATTGGGCTGCTGTGGGAACTGACCATAGAATTGGTCGAGGGGTACAGGCAGACCGTAATGGTGCTTCACGAACAAGGAGTGCTGCAGCCGCCCCTACGAGGGCCGATGCTGCTGCGCCTGCAACGTATCGCAGAAATGCTCGACGGCGCGACTTCCGCCGATCTGCCGCACGAGCTTCCAACTCATTTGCATACCACTGCCGTTCGGCTTCTACGTCAGCAGGATCGCGACCAGCCGCCAGAATAGCGGCAACGGTGGAGACGCGGGGCTTCTTAGCCATTGGCTTCTCCAATCTGACCAAAGTTGCGACCACGGTAGGCGGCGACTTCATCCGCGCCTGCGAGAAACCACTTCACATCGCCAGCCGGTCCCGTTTCGAGCGGCTTGATCGCATAAGCCGACAGGTCATCAGCAAGCGCGGAGGCGGGCGGATTGAGGTCCACATTGATGTGCGACTGCTCACCGAACTTGTCGGTCCAGACGTTGGGATCGCCATCAGGGCCGTTGAACAGAAAGCGGATCTGATCCTTCGGAACAGCTACCCAGATCGAAACCGGGCCACTGGAAACGGTCACACGATAGCAGTCAGGGTATTCCTGAACTGCAAGGCGGGTGCCCTTACGGTCCGTCAGGATGCGGGGGATGGGCGCAGTCATGCTTGCACCTGCGGGGGGGCGGCAAGTGCATCGAGATCGACGCCACCCTCAGCAGCGAATGCTTTTACGTCCTGCATTCTCCATTTCGGGATGCGGCCAGACTGCTTCCAAGAGGAAACAGTCGTTGGTGCGAGGCTCAGCGCGCGGGCGACGGCAACCGTGCCTCCAAGCGCTTCGATGATCTGGGCTGCGTTTGGCATGGCCATGAATTACGATAATCGTAAGTTTGGCGCAAGGGGTTGATTACGATGTCCGTTATATACGGATCATTACGATTTTCGCATGGTGTCCCAATGGTCACGCATGATGAAATCCTTGAGGAATTGCTGAAGCGCCTTCAGAAGCGCGGTGCGGCGGCTGCTATTGCCAGGCTGCTAGGCAAGCCAGATTCCCGCATAAGCGAACTCAAAAAGGGTGGACGCCGCATTCAGCAGGACGAGATGCCCATTCTTGCCGAATATTTCGGCATGGGTGAGGTGGCGCCTGAAAGCGAAACGAATGTCGTGTGGGTGCCCGTCATCGGCATTGCAGCCGCTGGCGCATGGCGTGAGGCTATCGAGGTGCCAGCATTTCTTGTACCACAGATACGAACACCGAATTGCAACAAAGCTTTTGCCGTCCAAGTCGATGGCGACAGTATGAACCTAATCCTACCAGAGCGCTCTTATGCTGTGATCGACCCAGACCAAAAGGAGCTTCGCCACAATCGGGTCTATCTCATCCAGAACGGCAATGGCGAAGCGACCATAAAGCGTTTCTGCAATGAACCCGCTAGGTTTGAGCCTGTTTCAGATAATCCTGAGCACAATGTGATTCATATCGGGGAGCACGATATTATCGTCATCGGTCGTGTTGTTTCGTTCACCAGCGATAGCGGACTTTAAAAAGCGGGGGTTGCAATGGAAATCTTCATTCTCGTTTGGTTTATATGCGGCTGTATTGGCGCGACCATAACGGCCAACAAATCCGACGATTTCTGGACTGGCTTCCTGCTTGGATTCTTTCTTGGCCCCCTTGGTGTGATCATCAGCCTGTTCGTCGGAAGCGAGAAGGACAAGGCGGCGAAGCTGCTCAATGATGGTGACCGCAAGAAGTGCCCGATGTGTGCGGAACTGGTCCAGCCTGAGGCCCTGATCTGCAAGCACTGCGGGCATAAGTTCGGGAATCTTGAAGAGTGGTTTGAGGAAACCCCGGCGTGAGATTCCGCTACAGGACCAGACGTGGCCTTGCCGAGATCGTGCCCCATCGCGGGCGCTGGGTGATCGTTTTTGCGGGTGAAGTGATTGAGCCGCACGCCTCACCACAATCTGCGGCAGAAGCCATCGCCAACGGCTACTGCTCCTTCGCCGGGGATGTGGACACATCCACGTTGGGCATCCCTGAAGACTTGAGCATGTGGGAAAGATCGGCATAGCCGTTCATCGCGTCGGGCAGGCATTCCAGCAGGAACTTCACGCTGTCTGCATCTAATCGCAGGCGAATGATTTCCTCTCCGACCTGAAAACCTACTCCAATGCCTTCTAGGAAAGAATCCCAGCGGCCAATGCTGGTAATCTTTGCTGGCGTTGCGGCGTGAGCACCTGACATTGACCATCTCCTTAGCCCCGCACCTGCGGGGTTTTCTGTGTGTGGAAAATGCTTCTAACGATTTGACTGCGACTGTTCCACGCAAATGTTACGAAAACCGTATTGACCTAATCTTACGATTATCGTAATTCCAGCGCACCGGATGAGCCGTAAGCGCAGACTCCGGCATCCCCACGCTGGAGGCCCCGATGGTCAGGCAGTATATCTCCCACAACCGCGACCGCGGTAAGAAGTTATTGGCCGAACTGAAAGAGTTCGAAGAGCGTGATCCTGAGGGATACGCTGCCTACATCGAAGAGACGCGCCAGCGCAGCTATCGCCTGTGTGGCCGCAATCCCGATGGATCGCGCAAGAAATGAGCGCGCTGATCACCCTCTTGGTCGCCACTGGCTGCTTCAGCTTCGGGACTGTGGTCGGTGCCCTTTGGGCTTGGCACAACGATGGAACCGACCCGGATTATGACCCGGCGAACTGGGGTGATCACCAGTGAGCGCGCCCGTCATCCGCACTGAGGGCGGCAATTACCGTCCCCGTGGTCACAACGCCTATATCGGCGGTGGCCTGCGGCGTGAGGAGCGCAAGCCAGCGCAGGCCCCCGGAAACCGCAGCTACATCGGCGCGGGCACCTTCCATTCCAGCAATGACATGGCCGCCGTGGTCGAACGGCGTGAGCGCGAACTGCTGCGCCGTGAACTCTGGCTCAACTGCGAACGCGCGCCGTTTGAAAGGATTTTCCCATGAGCAAGGCATTGAAGGTCGAGAAGCCCACTCCGATTGCGCAGCTTGCGCAGGAGGCATTCGAGAAGGCCGGGGGCGACATGCCGACCGCTGCTGATGAACTTGCTGCTCTGGTGATGAATGATCGCAAGCTGTCCGCAGAAATCATGCCGGTGGCGATGCGCGCTTGGGCCGCAGAAATGGTCCGAACCTATGCCGCGAACATGCGGGTGAAGGCCATCGCTTCATTGTCGCAGGACATGACCCAGCGCGGCGGGCGTCTTCGTGTTGCCCTCGCTGCTACCCTGTTTGACTTCCCGCTTCCGGGCGGAAAGCGCCTTGGCGATGCCAACGGCTCGGAGATCCGGGACGGGGCAGGGGCCTACAAGGAACAGGCCGCTGACATGAACCACAAGGCCCGCTGGCTTGAAGCCGTGGCTGATCGCGTCGGCACCGCAAATCGCGCCGATGCCGCTCTCACCCTTCCTGAATTGGAAGCCCTTTTCGAGGAGGCAAAGAATGCTTGAATCCTCTCACCAGTTTGACCCGGCCAGTCTGCCTCCGACACCCTCTCTTGAGCTGCCGGGTCAACCTTATTCCGTGCGGCCATCACTGGAATGTAACCCTGGAGCGATTTGCCGCACGGATACCTCATTCACTCCCGGCCTCCCGAGCGCTGCTAATACCCACCCCGTCATTGCCGGGAGTGAACCTGACTTCGCCATCGGCCAGAAGGGGCTCGCAAACCTAACCGGGAATGCCGATGGCGAACCTGAATGGTGCCGGCTAGAGGATTCGAACCCCTCACCCCCTGATTACAAATCAGGTGCTCTACCAAATGAGCTAAGCCGGCCTGCGCAATGCAGCGCGCCTTTAGCGCCAGAATCAGGTGAAGGTCCAGCCCTTACTGATGATGGCGAAACGACTTCCACCCCCGGCCTAAGTTTTGCCGATACCCTGCATCGCAGCGCTAGGGGTGGTTCCGAATTCAGCGAGGGCCATGTGGGCACCGTTATCCAAGGTAACAATGCCCTCGCTGAAACCTTTCCCGATGTCGGCCACCCTGTCTGCGAAACCCGCCTTCCCGCCGCCGACATCGGGGAAACTTTGGCCCTAATCGTAGAGAACTGGCGCGCTCGCCAAGACTTCCTCCGCGCCCGAATGAGGCTGGAGTTGCAGGCTCAGGCAGTGTGCCGCCGTTACTGCGATGGGGACCGGGAAGAGGCTGCGAAACTTTGGGCCAAGGTCAAGAAGGACAGCAGCCACGAACTGATGGTCTGGCTTGAGCCTTACATCCTCGCGATGGTTCCGCTCGACGCGGCAAAGCACAAGGTCGAACTGAAGCTGGCGAAGCTGGCAAAGAAGCTGCCGGTCTATGATTGGGCCAAGGGCGTGCTTGGTTTCGGTGATGTCTCGCTTGCTGCGGTGGTCGGGGAATGCGCCATCGGCCCCGGCGAGTATCGCACCGTTTCGGCGCTGTGGAAGCGCATGGGAATGGCCGTGTTCGACGGGCAGCGCCAGCGAAAGGTGTCGGGCGATGCTGCCATTGAGCAGGGCTACAACCCCACGCGCCGCTCGCTGATGTGGAATATCGGCTGCTGCCTGATCAAGGCGCAGATCCGCAGCGAGAAGGATGAGAAGGGCAAGAAGGTCGAAGGCAGCGAGTATGCCATCGGCGAATACGGCCAACTCTATCTCGACCGGAAGGCTTACCTTCGCGAGCGCACCGCTTCCGATGAGAAGCCGATGCCGCCCTTCATGCTGCACAAAAACGCTCAGCGCTACATCGAGAAACGCCTCCTGAGGGAACTCTGGAAGGCGTGGCGACGGGGCGGGCCGATGATGGTTTGCAACCCCAATCAGGAGAGCCCGTCCCCGTCATTCACCGCTGCCGACGCGGTGCCTGAGGCCGACCCCTCGCTCAACTGACTTTCCCCACCAGCCTACCCCACGAGGCCCCACATGACAGTTCAAGCCGAAATCCTGCCACCTGAGTCGCAGGACATCATCGAAGCCGTCGCCCAAGATCCGACGCTCGCAATTCTCGATCAGGCCAAGGCCACCGCATTTCTCGAAAAGGTTCGCGAGTTCACCGGAACGATCGGTGAGGTCGATATGGCCAAGGCCAAAGACCGCGATGCTGTGCGCACCATGTCGGCCCGCGTGACCAAGGCCAAGACCGGCATCAACCGCGCCCGTCTTGGCATGACCGAGGAACTTCGCACCAAGGTTGCCGAGATCAATGCTGCCGGGAAGGCTGTGATCGAAGGGCTTGAGCAGATTGCCGACGAAGTTCGCGCGCCGCTCACTGCATGGGAAACTGCCGAGAAGGAGCGCGAGGCGCTGGTCGAAGCCACCATCGCCAAGATCAAGGTCGCAGCACTGGTCACGATCTCCGACACGTCCGCATCGGTCGCGGCGCGCGGCAATGAGATCTTCGAAACCGAGATCGACCCCAAGGTCTTCCTGAAACGCACCGATGAGGCCGAGGAAGCCAAGACGGCGACCATGAAGGCGTTGCACGAGGCGATGCACTTCATCCGCGAGCGCGAGGAAGCGAAGGCCGAACTGGACGCCATGAAGGCCGCCGAGGCCGCACGGCTTGCCAAGGAAGCCGAGGAACAGGCCGAGCGCGATCGCAAGGCCCGTGAAGAACAGGCCGCTCGTGAAGCGAAGGAGCGCGAGGAACGGCTCCAGCAGGAAGCTGCCGACCGTGCCCGCAAGGAAGCAGAGGATGCAGCCGAGCAGCAGCGCCTTGCCACCGAACGGGAAGCACAGCGCAAGATTGATGAGGCCAACCGCCGCGCCGAGCAGGCAGAGCAGGAAAAGCAGGCTGAACTTGATCGCATCGCCGCCGAGCAGGCCGCAGCCCAGCGCAAGGCCGATGAGGAAGCCGCTGAGCAGGAGCGCCGCGAACGCAGCCGCAAGCATCGCCAGACCGTTATGGGCAAGATCAAGGCCGACATCATCGAGCACGGCGCTGTCACCGAAGCCGAGGCTGCTGCCATCGTGAAGGCAATGGTCGCGGGTAAGGTGGCCCACGTCACGGTGCAGTTCTAATGACGGTAAACCCGTTCAAGAATCCGTTCGCGCCGGGGTGGCAGGACAACATGCGGCCTTTCGAGGATACCCCGAAGGCCGCAGCCGCCCCGAAGTCGGAACCGGTGGTGCCCTGCATCACTGAACCCGGCGCCTACCCCGACATCGATGGCGAGGTCTATCACCAGTTCGAAATCTGTGATGCACCTTCGATCAGTTCGACCGGCCTCAAGCTGATTTCGAGCAAGTCGGCATATCACTACTGGTATCAGAGCGGACTGAACCCGAAGCGGCCCCAGCAAGAGCAGAAGACGCACTTCAACCTTGGCAAGGCCGTGCATGACCTTCTGCTGCTGCAGGACTTGTTCCCCAAGAACTACTTCATCCTGCCCGAAGGCTATGACGGCAGGCTGAAGCGGTGGGCTGATGCCAAGGATGAGCGCGAGGAAGCGTTGCGCTCTGGCGTACCTGTCCTCACGTTCGACCAGCACCGCATGGCCTATGAGATGGCCAACCAGGTCGAGAACAATGATCTGGCGAAGGCGCTGATCGTCTCGGGCATCCCTGAAATGACGCTTGCGGCGAAAGACCCGGTGACGGGCGTTTGGCTGCGCTCAAAGCCCGACATCCTGCCCGATACGAAGGACATCATCCCCGATGTGAAGACCACGCGGGATGCCAACCCTTCCACGTTCGAAGGGCAGGCGACCAATCTGGGCTATTTCCAGTCAGCCGCGCACTACATGGACGTGATCGACCTCGTTTACGGCCCATCCGAAGGCAAGCGCCGGTTCGTCCTGATCGCGGTCGAGAGCACGCCGCCGCACCTCGTGCAGATCTACCACTTGGATGATGAGAGTATTCAAATGGGCCGGATGCTCAACCGGAAGGCAATCAACACCTTTGCCGAATGCCTGAAGTCGGGCGTGTGGCCGGGTTACTCCAAGCCCGAAAACCCCATTCTTCCGCTGCAAATGTCACCTTGGGCGCAAGCCCAGATCAACCGTCGCATCGATAGCGGCGAACTCTCTTGGGAGGGCTGAAATGAACCTGCTATTTTTCGACACTGAGACAAGTGGATTACCTGCGTTTCGCGACCCTTCGGACGCGCCGCACCAGCCCCACCTGATCCAGATCGCTGCCATGCTCACCGATGGCGATGGCAACGAACTAGCCGAATGGAGCACGCTGGTTCAGCCCGGCCCCGGCGCCGTGATGGAACACAAGGCGTTCGAAGCCCACGGCATCACGCTCGACAAGGCCACTGCCGAAGGCGTCCCGCTGACTGTGGCATGGGAGAAGTTCACTTCCCTGCTGACTGGCGCGCAAGGTGTGGTCGGGCACAACGTCCCGTTCGACATCAGGATCATGCGGATTGCAGGCGTTCGCGCCACCGGCATGAAGTGGGAATGCCCGCTCGAATACCGCTGCACCATGCGGATGAGCACGTCGATCCTCAATCTGCCGCCCACGGCCAAGATGCTCGCCGCAGGCTTCAACAAGCCCAAGGCTCCCAACCTCACCGAATGCGTCCGCTTCTTCTTCGATGAAGATCACAGCGGCGCGCACGATGCGCTGGCTGACGTTCGCGCCAGCAAGCGGGTCTATTTTGCCATCAAGGAAAGGCTTGCCCAGTGAACGCCGTCACCCCCTCTCAGATCGTCCAGCAGGCCGCCCGCGTCCCTGCCGGAAGCCAAGCCACCAACATCGAAGCAGCACGCGCCATTGCCGAAGTGCAGGCCATGTTCATGGTCGCCAAGAACAACCCGCGCGATGAAGGCGTGGCGATGAAGCGGGCGCTTCAGGCTTGCGCGGAATGGTCGGTCGCATCGCGCGCCTTCTTCTCCTTCCCGCGTGGCAAGGAATCCGTGACCGGTGAATCCATCGTGCTCGCCACCGAACTGGCCCGGTGCTGGGGAAATGTCGATTACGGCATCATGGAACTGGCCCGCGACGATAACGCCGGCCACACCGAAATGCTGGCCTTTGCCCGCGATCTGGAAACGAACACCAGGTCGAGCCAGACGTTCATCGTCCCGCACAGTCGGGATACGCGCAACGGGCGCAAGGCGCTCACCGATATGCGGGATATCTACGAGAACAACGCCAACAACGGCGCTCGCCGCCTGCGTGAGTGCATTTTCCGTGTGCTGCCGTCCTACGTGAAGAACGCGGCGGCAGACCGGTGCCGGGAAGTTCTCGAGCGCGGGCAGGGCGACAAGCCGCTGCCGAAGCGCATTGCCGAAGCGATCGAATACTTCTCCAGCATTGGCATCAACGAACAGCGCCTTATCGCCAAGCACGGCCCGACTTCGGGCTGGACCGGCGTGGAACTGGCCAACCTTGAAATTGCCTACACGTCGATCAAGCGCGGCGAAACCACTGCGGATGAAGCCTTCCCGAAGGCGGAAGAGAACGTCTCGGATGAAGTGCGCAAGGTGGTCGAATCCCGGCAGGCGAAAGCCGAACCGGAACCAACCCAGAGCGCCATCCCCGAATGGATTGGCGAAGAAACCCGCCTTCAGGACGCGATCTATCTCGCTGGCGACCGCGCCGGTTTGGATGCCGTCGAGAAGGACTTCCTCTCCATCAAAGCCAAGTTCCCTGATGACGCCGCGAAGCGCCTTCAGGACGAGATCGATGCCAAGTTCCGCGAATTTGCGGAAGCAGAGTGAGGAGCACCACTACCATGCAAGCACAGAACAGCGCAGCCACCGCCATGACCGCAGAGATCGTAATGGCCTTTGTCAGCAACAACACGCTGGCAGCATCCGATATGCCCGGCCTGATCCAGTCGGTTCACGCATCGATCTCCGCGCTGGACGCGGCGGTTCAAGCCGCTCCCGAGCGCCCGGAACCCGCCGTCGCCATTCGCAACTCGATCAAGCAGGATTACATCGTCTGCCTTGAAGACGGGAAGAAGCTGAAGATGCTCAAGCGGCATCTGGCGACCCGCTACAATATGACCCCTGAACAGTATCGCGAGCGCTGGGGCCTTCCTGCCGACTATCCGATGACCGCGCCCGCATACGTGGAAACGCGCCGCCAGATCGCCAAGGACAACGGCCTTGGGCGGAAGGAGCGCTGAGCGATGCGCGCACCATTCATCGTCTGGTCGCCAGAAGGCACCACAGAGCCGAAGGTCACGCACCCGAACCACCAGTCAGCGCACTACGCCGCGCACCAGATGGCAAAGGCGCATCCCGGCCAAACCTTCTTCGTGATGGGCACAGGCGGGAAGCCGGTCTGCGCTCCGGTAGAGGAAGGCATTGCAGCGTGAAGCTGGGCACCATTCCCCAACCCCTCCGCACCGAAGCGGAGGCAGTAGCCGCCGATGTCCGCGAGAAGTGGGTCGGCGTCACCGGGAAGTCCCGCCCGATCATCAGCGAAGAGGCTTGGGCCGACCTGATCCAGCTTGTCTACCGGCTCTGCGTGAACCGGATCGAAGAGCGACCTGAACCGGAGGAAAAGCCGTGAACATCGATCCCGCCGACTTCACGGACGAAGCCTTGCGCAAGATCGCGCCTCGCTGCGGTTGCTGTGAGGACGGCGGGGACGTTTCTCTTGCCCAGGGCCAGACGATCTATCCTAACCGGCCAGACCTCTGGAATGACCGGGAAGGCAATCAGCGGTGGTGGTGGCTATGCGGCAAATGCTGGGGCTACGTTGGCACTCATCGCGGCACACTGAAACCTCTGGGTTCACCAGCGGACAAGCCCACGCGCCAAGCACGAGAAGCTGCACACGCTGCGTTCGATCCCCTCTGGCAGCGCAAAATTGAACGGGACGGCTGCACCAAGCAGGTCGCCCGCAACGCTGGCTACAAATGGCTGGCGACCCAACTTGGGATGACCCGCAAGGAATGCCACATCGGCATGATGAGCGCCGCAATGGCGCGCCGCGTGGTCGAAGTGATCCGCAACCGATCGAGGGAGGCGGGCCATCCCACGTAATTCAGAATAGCGGCGGGACAACCATCAGAGAGCATCCCCCACCGCCGCCGCCAAACCTGCCTTGGAGGTGTCAAAGGGACACCGGGCAAGTGGTTCGGAGGGCGCTCGCAGACCGCCTTGGCAACGTCTGCTTTTCCCCACGAAACGAGGTCGAACGAGATGAACTATAAGAAGATTGCCGAACGCTTCTGCGCCACTCGTCTTCCGCAGACCGTGTGCGCGGACACATGCGCTTCGGACCCGGCATACAAGTACCATCGCTCCGGCACGAACCTGCTGACAGTTGCAGAAGCCGAGAAGGTCATGGCCGATGTGCTGGGAGCAACCCCGTACTTGGAGATACTTCAACTGGCTTGGCATCAGACTGCCAGCCTCATCAGCTTCCACCATGCCGATGACAGCGGCAAAGAGTGGGGCAAGGCCAACGCTCTGAAGCCGCTGCTCAAGGAACTGGAGACGCAGATCAAGGCATACGGCGGCGAGCAGCCCAAGGGTGAATACTTGCTCGGGGCCGACTGCCGCATTGCTTGGAGTGCCTGAGCATGGAGCAGAAGCACCTCAAGCGCGCCCAAGAGATCGTTGAGGGCATCGCGCACTGCAAGAACGCGCTGTCCTTCGATAGTCCCGCGTACAGCGTGAGCAACATGCTGGAACTGCAGAAGCCCAATCAACACGGGTACACGACTCCCGAAACCGCTCGGTTTCAGATGTCCCGCTCTGTTCGTGACATTGCGTTCAAAGCGCTCCGGCGTGAGTTAGAACTCCGCCTTGCGGCCCTCCGCCGGGAGGCCGCCCAGATCGGCCTCGTGCTGGAGGACTGATCATGGCCCTCCCGCAGAGAGCACCAAAGCCCGAAAAGCCCAAGCGCGAGAAGCGGGATGGGCGTTTCAAGAGCCAGAAGCACCGGGACTGGGTGCGCAAGGAATTTGCGTGTGTGATGTGCGGCAGCACCGTGGGGCGTGAGTTCGCTCACGTCCGCATCGGGAGCCATGCCGGGATTGCCCGCAAGCCAGATGACCTTCGCGGAGTAGTTCTCTGTGCGGCAGACCATAAGCGGCAGCACGACATCGGCGAGGAAACCTTCTGGGCCGAGTACGAGCGCCGCCACGGTCAAACCGTCTGGCAACTGATCGACTCCCTCTGCGCCGCTTCCCCGGTCGCACATGAAATCCGCCAATGGCGCATTGAGCATGAAAATGGCTGATAAGCCCATCACATTCAGCGCGCCTATGGTGCGCGCCCTTCTGGCAGGGACCAAGACGCAGACGCGCCGCCTGATCTCGCCAACGAAGGACGCCAAGATCAAGCCCGGCGACATCCTTGTGTCGTGGCCCGCTGATCTGGTTGTTCGGCAAGGCGAGCGCTTTCGCCCGCGCTACTTCCCCGGCGATCGCGTCTATGTCCGCGAGCACTGGCGCATATCAAACCGGTGGGATCAGACGGCCCCGCGCGACCTTGCTCCGCGATCCATGACAGTCTTCTGTGAGGCAGGCGGCTCTATCGCCAATCAAGCCAGCGGGGAATGGGAGCCAGATAACTCCTATCCAGTGGAGCGCCCCGATTGGCTGGGGCGTCATCGGCAGGCCATGCACATGCCACGCTGGGCTTCCCGCATGTGGCTCCAGATCACCGATGTTCGCGTGCAGCGCTTGCAGGACATCAGCGAGGCGGATTGTCGCGAAGAAGGGCTAGAGCGCGGCTACGTGGGCGGCCTCCTTCCTTCTTATCGTGGTTCACCAGACCTTGAATGGCGGATCTACGCAGACGGTGCCTACGGCGAGCTCTGGGACAGCCTCCACACCGAACCGGGCTCCACATGGGTCGATTACCCTTGGATCGTCGCCTACTCTTTCACCGTGCACCACGGGAATATCGACGGCTTCCCCAATACCTCAGGTAATGGGGTGGGGCGGTGAGCCGAGTTCTGATCGCCTGCGAATACAGCGGCATCGTGCGCCGGGCTTTCACGGCAGCGGGGCATGATGCCTGGTCCTGCGATCTTCTGTCCGCAGAGGATGGCAGCAACCATCACTATCGCGGCGATGTGCGCGATATCCTGCACGATGGCTGGGATATGCTGATCGTGGCGCACCCGCCATGCACGAGGCTTTGCAATTCCGGTGTTCGCTGGCTCACCACGCCGCCACCGGGAAAGACCGCCGCGCAGATGTGGGCCGAACTGGACGAGGGCGCGGACCTGTTCTCGACGCTCTGGAATGCGCCGGTTCCGCGCGTGGCCTGTGAGAACCCTGTAATGCACCGGCACGCGAAAGAGCGCATCGCCAACTTCCGGCCCGCCGCGCAATCGGTTCAACCGTGGCAGTATGGTGATTGGGAGACAAAGCGAACTTGTCTTTGGCTGCGCGGCCTGCCGCCATTGGTGCCGACCTACTCCACGCTGGCTGATGCGCGCGCTGCGCTGAACCTTGAAGCCGATGCCATGCCCGTCGCCCGCGTTCACCGCATGGCGCCGGGGCAGGATCGGACAAAGGAGCGCAGCCGGTTCTTCCCCGGCATTGCGCGGGCGATGGCTGGGCAGTGGGGCAACCTGCTTGATGTGAGGGCTTCGGCATGACGTGGCCCTTCGGAGATCTACTCCCTCTCTCCTACGACCTCCTTCTGATCGACCCTCCAACCCGGTTCGAAACATGGTCTGCTGCGGGGGAAGGAAAAAGCCCACAAGCCCACTACGACACAATGACGTGGGATGAACTGGCAGTGCTGCCGGTGAACCAGCTTGCGCGGGATGACGCCTTCCTTGTGCTCTGGGCCTGCTGGCCGACCCTTCGGGAATCGATCGATCTCATGGGCAAGTGGGGCTTCGATTACGTGACCGGTGGAGCATGGCACAAGCGCACCAAGCACGGGAAGACTGCCTTCGGTGGCGGCTACATCGTTCGGAGCGCCTGCGAGCCCATCCTCATCGGAAAGATCGGGTCGCCCAAGACCGCAACCAGCGTTCGCAACATCCTTGATGCCGAAGCGCGCGGTCACTCCCGCAAGCCCGACTGCCAATATGATTTCTGTGAGCGCCTTGCTCCCCATGCTGTTCGGTTTGCCGAACTCTTTGCCCGCCAACGGCGAGGGGGAAGGTGGGACTCGTGGGGTAATGAGGTCGGCAAATTTCAGCACGGAGAAGAAGCGTGACGGTCGCAGCGCGCATTCAGCAGGCCGATATGGAGCGTGCCACCAAGGCCGTGAAGGCGGCAGGATTCGAGCGCGCCCGTATCGTTATGGATTTGGCGCAGGCGAAGATCGAGATCATCATTGGCGAATCGGGGGCAATCCCGCCTTCGAATAACTCGTGGGATGATGAATGATGTCGCGTAAACGGCTCAAATCGAACCGCTTCCTGCCTGAGCATGTTTCGGCTTTCAAAAGCCAGCATGGCCGGGTGAGGTACAGGTTCCGCCGCAAGGGGTATCCGGGAGGATATTTCGCCGCCCAACTTGGGACCGAAGAGTTCCGGGCTGAATACCACGCCTTTATGAACCCCGGAGAGGTTGCGGCACCTCCGCCGCCGCAGCGGTATAAGCCGGGCACGATCGATGACTTGGTTCAGAGGTATTTCGAAGTCCCGACCCGCCTTGGGCCAAGCAAGGTCACTCAGGACAAAATTCGCGCCGTTCTTGAGGACTTCCGTGAAGGAACGGGCAAATCAGGCGGCCGGAGAGGCGATCGTTTGGCTCGTGATGTCACTTTCGAGGCGATTGATAAGATCATTGCCAAGAAGATGATCAAGACGGGCACAGGCAACAAGACGAAGGGCGGGCTTCATGCCGCTCGGAAGCTGCGTAAGGAACTGGTCCGCCTTTTTGACTTCGCGATAAAGTCTGGGCTGATGGACAAGAACCCGGCTGCGCTCTCCGACAAGGTAAAGCAAACGGCATCCGAAAAGGCCAAGGCAGGCTTCCATTCATGGACTGAGGACGAGATCACTCAGTTCCGCTCGTTCTACGAACTCGGCACCCGTGAACGATTGGCGATGGAGTTGCTGCTGTGGACCGACCAACGCAGATCAGATGTGATCAGCATGGGGGAGGCGCAGATTGTAGATGGGTGTATTCCCGTACATCAGGAAAAGACAGGTATGCCGCTCTGGCTCCCGGTCGCACCACAACTGCGGACAGCCATCGATTCCATGAAGGCGGCGGAAACGAGCAAGTTCTGCTTCCTCATCACGCGCCGAGGCGGTTCATTCACCAAAGAATCATTCGGCAACTTCTTCAAGAAGGCGTGTGTCGCGGCAGGGCTTCCTCAATGCACAGCCCACGGGCTGCGTAAAGCGACACTACGCCGCATGGCTGAACTGGAAATGGCCAACAAGACGATGAAGTCCTTGAGCGGTCAAACCAGTGACAAGACGCTTGAGATTTACACCCGCGATGCGAACCAGCGGAAGCTGGCCAACAAAGCCATCCACGCCCTCTCGCAATGGGAGGCATCGCAGTCAGAAGATGATAGGGATAGGCTCGCTAAGGCAAGCTAGTTTGTCTCACCCCCGTTTCTGGTGAGACACCAGACGCCGGGAAAACCGCAGAAAAGGTGGGTTTTATGGAAAATAGTGGCTCCCTGAGTAGGATTCGAACCTACGACCAAGTGATTAACAGTCACCTACTCTACCGCTGAGCTATCAGGGAGCAGCCTCGGTTGCCCGGGGCAGGAGCGCGCTAATAACAGGCCAATTTGGTTTGGCAAGCACCTGTTTTCAAATTTTTCGTCAGACCATGAATTGTTCTGCGAAGATGCGATCCTCAAGGCTCTGTCCACGGTCGAACAGCAGTGTCAGGCGATGTTCTGGCCACGCCTTCACGCGCACTTCGCGCACGTCGCGCACTTCTTTCTGATCAGCGACCACCAGCACCGGGCGCTTTACCGATTCCAGTGCCTTGAACACGATCTCATAGGTTTCCGGCAGAATCGCACCACGCCAGCGCCGTGGGCGAAACGGGCTGATCGGGGTCAGCGCCAGCATGTTCGACGACAGCGGCAGGATCGGCCCGTTTGCCGAGAGGTTATACGCGGTCGATCCGGCGGGCGTGGCCACCAGCACACCGTCGCACGCCAGTTCAGGCATACGGACCTTGCCGTTGACACTGACTTCGAGTTTCGCCGTCTGCCGGGTTTCACGCAGGATCGACACTTCGTTGATCGCGCAGACGGAGTGTTCATCACCGGTGTTGGTGGTGGCTGTCATCCGCAGTGGCGAGATCGCGATTGCGGTGGCCTTGGCCAGTCTTTCCTCGATACTGCGGCCTGAACGATACTTGTTCATCAGGAAGCCGACCGTGCCGAGATTCAGCCCGAAGGCGGGAATCACGTGATCGATATCGAGCATGGTGTGCAGAGTCTGCAGCATGAACCCGTCGCCACCGATCACCACGACAGCTTCCGCCTGTTCAAGCGGCACCCAATCACGCTGCTTGTGCAAAGCCGTGCAGGCCTCCTGCGCCCGCTCTGTCGGCGATGCCAACAGGGCCAGACGGGTGTATTCCGGCATTGTCTTTCGGCCTCCCGACTAATGTCTGTCGGAGATATGGGCTGCGCGGGCCTCGTGCAATGCACAAAAGCCGCAGTATCGCTGCATTTCAACCAGTTCGCGGAAGGATGCAGAACGGTTTGGCAAGACTTGGTGATTATGCCGTCACCGCATGGACGATCCTCCCGCCATCTTTACGCGCGATCCGCTGACCGGTCTGTGCGGTTCTGCCGAAGCGCTTGAATGGCTGAAGGGCACGCACGAATCCGACTATTTGCAGGCCATGCTGCTGGGCCTTCATCGCTTTCGCTCGGTCAACATTGCTTATGGTCATGCCGGTGGCGATCTCGCGCTGACAGAGATCGCGCGCCGCATCCGCGATTTTGCTGCTCAGGAACTCGGTCCATCGGCGATGGTGGCGCGCGTCGGCGGCGGCGAATTTCTGGTGGCGTGCAGCGGAGCAATGCCGCGCGAGCGATGGCAATGGCTGGCAGAGGCGCTGGGGCGGACCGTGGGCAGGGCTTTGCCCGTTCATGGCGATGTCCTGCACCTTTTGCCACGCATCGCTTTGCTGCGCCGTGCTCCGGGGGAAAGCGGCGGCAAGATGCTCGACCGGCTCGATCAGGCGTTGGGCAGCCTTGAGCAGCAACCCGGCCGACGTGTGATGTGGGCCGATGGCACGCACCGATCACGCGGGCGCAGCGCCGCACGGCTTGAGGCGGATTTGATCGGCGCGATGGCAAGGGACGAAATCGGACTGGTCTTTCAGCCCCAGTACTCAGTTGCCAGCGGTGATTTGGCCGGGGCCGAGGTTCTGGCGCGGTGGGACCATCCGCAGCTTGGCCGGATCGGGGCGGAAACCTTGTTTGCCATTGCCGAGCGAGGCGATCACATTGGCCAGCTATCCAGCCATATCGTTCATCGGGCACTCGCGTGCGAGACACCGTGGAAGGGGCGCATCCCGCTCTCGATCAACATCACGGCAGAGGATCTGGCGTCAGACGATTTCGCCGCAAGTTTCGCCGTCACGCTTGCGCAGACCGCATTCCCGCCGTCGATGCTCACGCTGGAAGTGACCGAGCAAAGCCTGATTGCGGATTTTGCACGTTCGGCCGAGGCGCTGCGCATGATTGCGGAAATGGGCGTGCGAATCGCGCTCGATGATTTTGGCACTGGTTACGCCAATTTCCGCACGCTCAAGGCGCTGCCGATCGATACGTTGAAGTTGGATGCGTCGCTCGTCAGCGATGTCGATGGCGACCCGCGGGACCGGGCAATACTCAAGGCGATCGTGGCGATGGCACGCGCATTGAGCCAGAAAATCGTGGTCGAAGGGATCGAGCGCGAGAGCCAACTGGCTGTCCTGCGCGATGAGGGCTGCGACGTGTTTCAGGGCTTCCTGCGCTCTGGCCCGGTTTCCGCCAACGAGATCAGCGCACTGCTCTAGGCAGCCTTTTTTGCCCGGCGAACGATGGCGGCAAGGCCCTTGGTCATCTGTACCAGGCCGTTGAGACGACCCTCCGCCGTACCCCACGCGCGCGTGATCACCAGCTTGTTGTCCGGGCGCAGCTTGGCCACACCGTTTAGGCGTTCGACATAACCGATGAGGCCCACAGGATCCGGGAAAGTGTCCTTGTGGAAGCTGACGAGCGCACCCTTCGGCCCAACGTCGATCTTGGCAATGTTCGCAACGATGGCCTGTCGTTTCACTTCGATCAGACGCAGCAGGTTTTGCGTTGGTGCGGGCAGGGGGCCAAACCGGTCGATCATTTCGGCAGCCAGTGCTTCGACTGCCTCCGGCCCTTCGGCATCGTTCATGCGTCGATAGAGCGCCATGCGCACCGCCAGATCGGGCACGTAATCTTCGGGGATCATGATCGGCGCATCGAGCGTGATCTGCGGGCTGAGCGCTTCGCGTTCACGCGCGAGGCCGATGTCGCCTGCCTTTGCCGCAAGGATCGCATCCTCCAGCATCGATTGGTAAAGTTCGAAGCCCACTTCCTTGATATGGCCGGATTGTTCATCGCCCAGCAGATTGCCTGCGCCGCGAATGTCGAGGTCGTGGCTGGCAAGCTGGAACCCTGCGCCAAGGCTGTCGAGATCGCCCAGCACCTTGAGCCGCTTTTCTGCCACTTCGGACAGGGCCTTGTCCTCAGGCACCGTCAGATAGGCGTAGGCGCGCAGCTTTCCGCGTCCCACGCGCCCACGCAACTGGTATAGCTGGGCAAGGCCAAAACGGTCGGCGCGATGGATGACGATGGTGTTGGCAGAGGGAATGTCGATTCCGCTTTCAACGATCGTCGTCGAAAGCAGGACTTCGTACTTCTTTTCATAGAACGCGCCCATGCGGTCTTCGACCTCGGTCGGGCTCATCTGGCCATGCGCGGTCACGAAGCGGACTTCCGGCACGTTCAGCCGCAGCCATTCCTCAAGCTCGGGCATATCGGCAATGCGCGGCACTACGATGAAGCTCTGCCCACCGCGCTGGTGTTCACGCAACAGCGCTTCGCGCATCACCATATCGTCCCACGGCATCACATATGTGCGCACGGCAAGGCGATCGACCGGCGGAGTCTGGATCGTGGACAGTTCGCGCAGGCCCGACATCGCCATCTGCAAGGTGCGCGGAATTGGCGTTGCGGTCAGCGTCAGGACGTGAACATCGGCTTTCAGTTCTTTCAGCTTTTCCTTGTGAGTCACGCCGAAACGCTGCTCCTCGTCCACGATGACGAGGCCGAGGCGCTTGAACTCAACCGATTTCGATAGCAGCGCGTGCGTGCCAATGACGATATCGGTGGTGCCACTGGCAAGGCCTGCCTTCGTCTCGGTCGCTTCCTTGGCCGGGACGAGGCGCGACAGACGGCCGATTTCAAGGGGAAAGCCTTTGAAACGATCGATGAAATTGGCGTAATGCTGGCGGGCAAGCAGCGTGGTGGGCGCAATCACCGCAACCTGCACCCCCTGCATCGCGGCGACGAATGCGGCGCGCAAGGCCACTTCCGTCTTGCCGAACCCAACATCGCCGCACACAAGCCGGTCCATCGGCTTGCCCTCGGCCAGGTCGCCCAGAACATCGCCGATTGCGCGTTCCTGATCCTCGGTTTCGTCCCACGGAAAACGATCGACAAAGGGGCCGTAGCTGGCGGGATCGACCGGCAGCACTGTGCCTTGCCGGAGTGCGCGCTGGGCTGCCGTTGCCATGAGATGCCCGGCCATCTCCAGAATGCGTTCGCGCATCCGCGCCTTGCGGCGCTGCCATGCTTCGCCGCCCAGCTTGTCGAGCGCAACACCTTCAGCGTCCGAGCCATAGCGCGAAAGAACGTCGAGATTTTCAACCGGGATATAGAGCTTGTCGCCGCCTGAATATTCAAGCTGGACGCAATCGTGGGGACTATCACCCACGCCGATGGCTTCAAGCCCGATATAACGCCCGATCCCGTGATCCATATGGACCACCAGATCGCCGGGTGTGAGCGCAGACAGTTCGGCAAGGAATGCGTCGGCATCCTTGCGCTTCTTCTTGCGGCGGACAAGACGGTCGCCAAGGATATCCTGCTCGGTCAGCAGTTCCAGATCGTCGTTGGCAAAGCCCTGTTCCAGCGGAAGCACCACTGCAACGGGCTTTCCGCTTGCGGCAGCGCCAAGCGCCTCCTGCCACGTTTCGGCCATGTGCGGTGTGAACTTGCCCGCTTCGGCCAGCAGCGAGGCAAGGCGCGAGCGAGAACCGGCAGTATAGGCCGCGATGATCGGCTTCTTCCCGCGCGTGCCCAATGCGGCGATGTATTTCGATGCCGCTTCGTAGATGTTCGTGCCGCCGCTCGCCGCAGCAGCCCGCTCCGGCGTAAAATCGTGGCTCGATGAAAAACCAAAATCGACGACCTGCTGTGATTCCGGTTCGGCGAAGATGGTGGTGCGGTGCACTGGCCATCCTGCCAGCGCGCGGCCCAGTTCATCGTGCGCAAGATAGAGCGCATTTTCAGCCAGAGGCCGATAGCTGCCGGGTGCCTTGGACGACGAATCAAGACGCGACTGGTGATAGTCCGCGATATCGGCGGCGCGCTGTTCTGCGGCCTTGATCGCGGTGCCATCGATCAGAACCAGATCGTTTTCGCCCAGATGATCGAACAGGGTGACCAACCTGTCTTCGAACAAGGGCAGCCAGTGTTCCATGCCGGCAAGGCGGCGGCCATCGCTGATCGCCTGATAGAGCGGATCACCCGTGGCGTTCGCTCCGAACAGTTCACGATAGCGGCTACGGAAGCGCTTGATGCTGTCTTCGTCGAGAAGAGCTTCGCTCGCCGGAAGCAGCAGGTGGGTTTCGACCGGCTGAACGGAACGCTGCGTGTTCGGATCGAACAGGCGCAGCGTTTCCAGTTCGTCCCCGAAGAAGTCGAGCCGAAGGCCGTGGTCCAGTCCTGACGGGAAGATATCGAACACCGAACCGCGCACCGCGTATTCGCCAGCATCAACCACGGTATCGGTGCGGGAATAGCCCTGCCGTTGCAGCAGCGCGATCAGGCTTTCACGTCCGATCTCTGCGCCTGGTGTCAGCAGGCGGGTGGATTCGCGGATGCGGAATGGCGTCAGCACGCGCTGCATAACTGCGTTGATCGTGGTGACCAGCAGTTGCGGGCCGCTGCGTTTCAACTGCAGTTTCTGAAGTGCCGCTAAACGCCTTGAACTGACACTTAGCGCGGGCGAAGCACGGTCAAACGGCAGGCAATCCCATGCCGGGAAGTCGATAACTTCAAGGTCCGGCGCAAAGAAGGCCGCGCTATCCGCAATTGCGCGCATCGCTGCTTCATCAGGTGCGATGAAAACCGCGCGGCCCTTTGCCGCACGCGCAAGGTCCGCCAACACCAGCGGCTGCGCCCCGCGTGCGATGGAGGACAGCGTTACCGGCGTCTTGGCCGTAAGAATGCGGTTAAGGTCGGACATAGCGGCGTGCTAACGTGCGAAGGGCAGGTTCAGCGAGGGATTTCGACGTAATCGAGCTTGCGCATCGCATCCATCATCGGCCCGGCATATTCAGCCGGCACGGACAGCGTGCCTAGCGCCCACCCCATGATGTCTACGTCTTCTTCGTCGATCAGCGTTTCGAACCATGTCACTTGATCTGCCGTCCATTCCGTGTGGAAGCGATCGAAGTAGCAGCCGATCATGTAATCAGCCTCGCGCGTGCCGCGATGCCAGGCACGAAAATGCAGGCGCTTGAGGCGTTCTGGCGTAATTTCATTCGCGGCTGTTGCTGGACTTTCGGTCATGCACTGCCGTTAGGCCGAACAACCCTGCGAAACAAGGCCGCGTAAAGGGCATTCCGGCACCTGTTCTCCTCCCGTGCCGGAATGTCCTTCAGTATCGCCTATTTGCTACGCAGCGCAGCGATAATGTCTGCGGGTTGGCGACCGATGAGGTCTTTCGCCAGTTCACGCCGCAGCACATGCTGAACGGCTTTGCCGAACTGATGGCGCAACTCGCCCAAAGCGCGTGGTGGGGCAATCACGATCAGATCTGCAATCTTGTGGCCGAGTACCTGCCGGTTGATCCAGTCTGCGACTGCTGCGCAATGGGCGGCTTCGTCCTGATTGTGCGGCGATGCATGGCTGCCCCCCACGCTGTGATTGTGTTCGACAAGAATTGGCGTTTCCATCGCCGTCAGCTCTGGCGCGGCCTCGTTCCCGGCGTTGCGGAACAGTTGCCAGGTATTGCCGTCAACCACGGCGATTACGGCTCCATGCGGGATCAGCATTGCTTGAACTCCTTGTTCCTTTGTTTTCCACGGGAACCCAAGCACCTCGGGCGCCAGTCAACCATGCGCTGAATCAAAAACAGCGGTGAATTTCAGCGGCAACGGGATTGGCTATCAGCACACCTCCGGCCTATGTCAGCGCGATGCGCCCCGATGTACTAAATCCCCTCTTTGCCGAAAGCCTGAGCCTGAAAGGCGTGGGCGCCGGACTGGCGCGTCCGCTGGAAAAGCTGGGGCTGGGACGAGTGAGGGACATCGCCTATCACCTGCCCGATCGCTGGGTGCTGCGCAGGGCGGTGGCCAATCTGGACGAAGCCGGCGTAGGCGAACAGATCGTGGTGCCGCTAACCCCGCGCGATTATCGTCAGCCAGCAGGCCGGGGGCCATTCCGCGTGATGGCTGAGGACGTGGCCGGGAATTATGTCGCGCTTACCTATTTCGGGCGCGCGTCCTATACGGCCAAGAAGCAGTTGCCTCTTGGGGAAACGCGCTGGGTTGCCGGGCGGCTCGACCAGTATGGCCAGACCTGGCAGATCGTCCACCCTGATCACGTGAGCGATGATAGCGCAGGGATGCTCGGCCAGTTGAACGAGCCGGTCTATGCGCTGTCAGAAGGGCTGACGCAGGGGCGATTGCAGGCTCTGGTGCAGCAATCCCTGTCGAATTTGCCCCAATTGCCCGAATGGATCGAGCCTGGTTTGCTGGCACGCGAAGACTGGCCACATTGGCATGAAGCTCTGCCCGAAGCGCACAAGGGCGAGAACAAGCTGGCGCGCGATCGCCTTGCCTATGACGAGCTTCTGGCAAACAGCCTCGCGCTGATGCTGGTACGCGAAAGCAATCGCGCGAAGAAAGGCACACCGCTGCACGGCGACGGGCGATTGCGCGCGAAGCTGAAGCTACCGTTCGAACTGACCGGTGCGCAAAAACGCGCGATTGCCGAAATCGAAAGCGATGTGGCGCAGGGCGCGCCGATGCTGCGCCTGCTGCAGGGCGATGTCGGTTCCGGCAAGACGGCTGTGGCTCTCAACGCCATGCTTATCGCCGTGGAGGCGGGCGGACAGGCGGCGCTGCTTGCCCCGACTGAAATCCTTGCGCGCCAGCACGCCGAAACCCTGACCCGGATGGCCGCAGGCACCGGCGTGACCATCGCGCTGTTGACGGGGCGAGATAAAGGTAAGGCGCGCGAATCCATCCTCATGGGGCTGCTTGATGGTTCGATAGACATTTGCGTGGGGACGCACGCGATCTTTCAGGAAGCCGTTGCATACCAGAATCTGGCGCTGGCCGTGATCGACGAGCAGCACCGCTTCGGCGTGGGCCAGCGGCTTCTCCTGACGCAGAAGGCGAAACGCACGCCCCACTGCCTTGCCATGACCGCCACGCCGATCCCGCGAACGCTGACTTTGGCCCAGTATGGCGAGATGGACGTATCACGGCTCGATGAGATGCCGCCCGGTCGGCAGGCCATCGATACGCGCGTAGTCGCGCAAGACCGCCTTGCTGATGTCATCGAAGGCATTGGGCGGCATATAGCCAAGGGTGCCCAAGCTTATTGGGTCTGCCCGATGGTGCGCGAACAGGAGACGGATGACATAGCTGCCACCGAGGCACGCTATGCCGCCCTGAAGGAGCGGTTCGGGGATACCGTCGTCATGGTCCACGGCCAGTTGCGACCCGAAGTGAAGGACGCTGCGATGGAATGCTTCGCCAGAGGCGAGGCCAAGCTGCTGGTGGCAACGACGGTAATCGAAGTGGGCGTTGACGTTCCCAATGCCACGCTGATGGTGATCGAGCAGGCCGAACGCTTCGGCCTGGCCCAGTTGCACCAGTTGCGCGGGCGTGTGGGGCGCGGCAGCCAGCAATCGACCTGCCTGTTGTTACGCGGCGATGCGCTTTCCGAAACCGGCCGCGAGCGATTGGCGCTGATGCGTGAAACACAAGACGGCTTCCGACTTGCAGAAGAGGATTTGCGCCTGCGCGGCGGCGGTGAACTTCTGGGAACCCGTCAATCGGGTGATACGCCGTTCAAGGTGGCGGACTTCGAACAGATCGCCCGTCTGCTACCACTGGCGCATGACGATGCGCGACTGCTGATGGAACGTGATGGTGGCCTCTCATCGCCGCGGGGCGAAGCGGCGCGGATATTGCTCTATCTGTTCGAGCGCGATTGGGGCGTTCAACTGCTGCGTGGCGGTTAAACGCCCCCCTCGCAATGTTACTTGCTGGGCGAGGGTGCCCGAGCGCTCTTGGTCGCGTCGGCAAACTGTTCAGCGCTCATACCGATAAACAGACCGCTCGCACCCTTGGCAACTGAGGTGCGGGGCAGTTTGACCTTGGCCGTTCCTGTATCGAGCACGAAATCGGTTTCGCTGACTTCGCTGATCTTGCCCAAAACGGTCGTACCGTCCGATGCGTGAACTGCTGCATCGGCGACGATTGCGGCAGAAAGTTCTTCAGCAGCAGCGCCTGCGGCCTTTTCAGCAGCAGCATCGAGTTCAGCCTTGGTCATGCCAAGAACTGGCCCTTTGGGACCGGTGCCGAGCGAAGTGAGAGCCAAGGTTGCCGTGTTCTTGCCGGTGTCGATAACGAAGTTCGGCGCATTCACGCTCTTGATCGTGCCGACTTCTGCCCCTGCCGTATCATAGACCGTAGCGCCTACGGTTGGTGCTGCGGCGGCCGGAGAAGAAGCACTGGCGGCTGCGTCCTGCGCGATGGCAGTGGTGGCGAAAGGCGCTGTTGCGACGAGAAGGGCAAGCGAGAGATTGCGGATTTTCACGGAAGGGTTTTCCTGTCCTGTTATTGGGATAGCCCTGCCAAGGTCGGCAATATGCGGCATGAGCGAAAGGGCGTTTGCGCTCATCCGTCCTGAAATATGCGGTGAATTGAAAGACTTGTGCATCAGCTGCGATGAACTGAGCGGGCGCACGTCTGCTGCGCAGATACGAAAAGAGCGACCCGAAGGCCGCTCTGTTCTTCACCATGCAAGGGCGAAATGGTCGGGGAAAGAGGATTCGAACCTCCGGCCCCTGCCTCCCGAAGACAGT
>NZ_JBMLSM010000202.1:0-2345 GCF_049240505.1 Novosphingobium sp. | reverse complement strand
ATGATCGATACCGCGCTGTCGGGCCTCGATCCTTCGCTGACCTTTGCCGAATTCGTTTCGGGTTCGGCCAATGTGTTGGCGGTCAACGCTGCGCAGCGCATGGCGGCCATCGAAACCCCGCAGTTCTCGCCGCTCTATCTCAAAGGCTCGACCGGGCAGGGCAAGACGCACCTGCTCCACGCCATCGGCCATGCCTTTGCCGCCAACAAGCCGGGCGCCCGCATCTTCTACTGTTCCGCCGAACGCTTCATGATCGAATTCGTGCAGGCCATGCGCTCGAACGAGATGATCGAGTTCAAGGCCCGCCTGCGCGGCTTTGACATGCTGCTGGTGGACGATATCCAGTTCATCATCGGCAAGGCTTCGACGCAGGAGGAATTCCTCCACACCATCGATGCCCTGATGAGCGCAGGCAAGCGCCTGATCGTGGCCGCAGACCGCGCCCCGCAGGCGCTGGATGGTGTTGAACAGCGCCTGCTCTCGCGCCTGTCGATGGGTCTTGTCGCCGATATCCAGCCTGCTGATATCGAACTGCGCCGCAAGATCCTCGAACATCGCCTGGTTCGCTTCGGCAGCACGCAAGTGCCCGCAGACGTGATCGAGTTCCTTGCCCGCACCATCAACCGCAACGTGCGCGAGCTGGTCGGTGGCCTCAACAAGCTGATCGCCTATGCCCAGCTCACCGGTCAGCCGGTGTCGCTGCAGCTGGCCGAAGAGCAGTTGACCGATATCCTTTCGGCCAATCGCCGCCGCATCACCATCGATGAAATCCAGCGGACGGTCTGCCAGTTCTACCGCGTGGACCGCACCGAAATGGCTTCCAAGCGCCGCGCCCGCGCTGTCGTGCGTCCGCGTCAGGTGGCGATGTATCTCGCCAAGGTGCTGACCCCGCGCTCTTACCCCGAAATCGGGCGCAAGTTCGGCGGACGCGATCACTCGACCGTGATTCACGCCGTGCGCCTGATCGAGGAACTGCGCACGCGCGATGCCGATATGGACGGCGATGTGCGGACGCTGCTGCGGCAGCTGGAAGATTAAGGAAAAGGGAGAAATGCGAGGGTCATAACCCTCGCGCTCCCGATAATTGGCGCAGGATCGAAAGTCAGCGCCCCGGCGAAGCCGGTTTGATAAAGCCGCTTCACGGATTGGCGTTGTTCTTGAAGGTGCTACGCCAAACTAATGGGAGCGCGAGGGTGATGACCCTCGCATTTCCCCTTTTTTCTCCCTAATTGCGTCCCATGACGCCTGACCGCCTGAACCGCTTCGCCCGCCACATCGTCCTGCCCGAAGTGGGCGCGATGGGGCAGGCCAGGCTTGCGACGTCGCACGTCGTGCTGGTCGGCATGGGCGGCATCGGCAGTCCGGCCTTGCAATACCTCGCAGGCGCAGGCGTAGGGCGCCTTACGCTGATTGATGACGATGTGGTCGAGGCAAGCAACCTGCAACGCCAGACGATCTATACCGAGGTCGATATCGGTCAGTCGAAGGCCGAGGCGGCGGCGGCGTGGGTAACGGCGTTTGATCCTGCTTTGGTTGTCGATGCCCATGCCACCCGGATCACGCGCCATAACGCCGCCGGACTGATCGCCGGGGCTGATGTGGTGCTTGATGGCTGCGACAACTTCGCCACGCGCCTTGCCGTGTCAGACGCCTGCGTAAAGGCGGGCGTGCCGCTTACCAGCGCCGCGCTGGGCCGCTTTCAGGGGCAGGTGGCGAACTTTGCCGGGCATCGGGACGGCCAGGCTTGCTACCGCTGTTTTGTTGGCGATGCCTTCGATGCCGAAGATTGCGACAGTTGCGCCGATCTTGGCGTGCTGGGGGCGATGGTGGGCATGGTCGGGGCCTTTGGCGCGATGGCGGCCATGCGCGTGCTGCTGGAAGGCGTCTCGACGCTGGGTGACCCGCAATGGGGGCAACTGCACGTGCTGGACGGGTTGAAGCCCTCGCTGCGCACGATGCGCATCGCGCGTGATCCTGAGTGCAGCGGGTGCGGTGCGGGCGCCTGAGAGAGCGCTGACAAAGCCTTGGAAGCCAGCAAATCCCAATCCTGTTTTCTCGTCATTGCGAGCGCAGCGAAGCAATCCAGAACGTTTTGCAACACACTCTGGATTGCTTCGTCGGCTATGCCTCCTCGCAATGACGAAAGCGGGGTGATGAGCGAAGTCAAATCACCAAAGAAAAGGGCGCGAGGACCGAAGTCCCCGCGCCCTTTCTGTTTTGGCCTGACGCCGCTTCTTACGAAGCGAGCTTGCGCAGCACGTAGTGCAGGATGCCGCCGTTCATGAAGTATTCGACTTCGTTGGCGGTATCGATGCGGCACAGCGCGGTGAAGGTCAGCTTGGTGC
>NZ_JBMLSM010000201.1:0-21711 GCF_049240505.1 Novosphingobium sp. | reverse complement strand
CGAATTCGGCAAAGGTCAGCGAAGGATCGAGGCCCGACAGCGCGGTATCGATCATTGCTGGCCCTGCATTGAGGTGGCTGGGCAAATGGGCCGATGCGCGCGCCGGCACAGGCGCTTCGCCGCCGACGCGCAGTTCGGGCATCGAACGGCGGCGCGGGTGGACGGTGATGCGCACCTGACGCACTTCCGAACGCGCGATCTTCCACGCAAGGCTCAGGCGATCGGCAAAGCGATCGGCCACCCAGTTGGCAGAAAACTCGGTCGGCAGGAACAGGTCGAGCGTGCCGGTTTCCTTGCAGAATGCGCCAAGCTGAATCGGCTTGATCCACTGGGCATGAAGCTGCGAGCCGAGATCCTTCTTCAGCCCCTGGCTGATGTCAGACCAGTCTGCTGCCAGATCCAGCGCTTCCTGGTCCTCGATCATCGTGCTGTCTTTGCCTTTCTTGCCAGCCGTTGCGATGGCCGGTGTATTGCGGTCGTTATCGACCGGGGAGAGGTTCGCCGAACCGCCAGTGCTGCCCCCTGCGTAATCTTCAATCTTCACGCCTAGCTGCCTCGACTGTCTTGCCTGACGCACCCCCCGGTACGCAGGCACGAGTGATCCCTTCCTGCCGCGCATGAAGCGACAGGCCTGGTCGGAAAAATTTCAAGTGACACCGGTTGGGAGTGATTCCCGCCGCCGGTTCGCTCTGTCTATTGGCCATCGGTGCCTTCGCGCAAGCGGGGGGAGAGCAAAAAAACTGAAATAAATGCCCTTGACTCCCGCTAACCCGCAGAGATGCGTCAAAGTGCTGATTTATAACGGTTTTTACTTATGACTTGCCCTTAGCCCACGCGAATCGCGTAGTTTCCGTGACTTGCTGCAACTGCACAGTGTTACAGTGGAGACTTGAACCGTTCACTGCGCACGAAAAATGAAAAGGGCCGACGATACGATCGTCAGCCCCGTTCCATTTTTGTGCCGTTCCGATTCAAATCAGCAGCGCCGGATAGCTCCGCGATTCGCCCGAAATGGTCTGATTCTGTTAGATCAGACCGCGCGTATTACAGCGCGGCGACACGCTTCGTCAGGCGCGACATCTTGCGCGCGACGGTGTTCTTGTGCAGCACGCCGCGGGCAATGCCACGGGCCATTTCAGGCTGTGCAGCCTTCAGCGCTTCCGCAGCAGCAGCCTTGTCACCACCTTCGAGCGCCGATTCGACCTTCTTGACGAAAGTACGGATGCGCGACAGGCGGTTGCCGTTGATTTCGGCGCGGACTGCATTGCGACGGATACGCTTACGGGCTTGCGGCGTGTTTGCCATGATGTTCCTGTTTCTCGTGCCTTGGCGGGCGCACGGGGCGGCCGCGTGAATTCTCATGGATTGGTGGGATGTCCCACCGGAAAGCGCGGCCCTTAACCGCAGTGGCGCGAATCGTCAACAGATTCGGCACGCCACCGGTTTCGATCATCCCAGCGGGCGCAGGGTGACCTTCAAGCCATCGCGCGGCTTGGGGATAGGCCATGCCTGCCATTGCGGTTCCGCGCCCGGTTGCATCACCACTTCGAACCGGGTGAGGATGTGATTCACCAGCAATTTCACCTGCATATAGGCAAAGTGCAGGCCAAGGCACATATGCGCGCCGCCGCCGAACGGCACCCACGCATATTTGTGTCGCGCGGCCACTTTATCGGGCGTGAAGCGCAAGGGATCGAAACGGTCCGGTTCCTCCCAATGCGCCGGATCGGCATGGACCGCCGCCGGGCTTATCCCGATGGGGGTTCCCGCAGGAATGTCATAGCCGCCGAAGCGGAAATCGCGCAGCGCGCGGCGCGGCATGTTGGGAACGGGCGGCATGAAACGCAACGCTTCCTTGAAGGCCATCTCGGTCAATTCCATCCGGCCCAGGTCTTCATAGGCCAGCGGCAAACCGTCACCCCCCGTTACCGCACGCGCCTCTGCACGCAACCGCTCCTGCCATGCAGGGTTCCTGGCCAGTTGCCAGAACAGCACCGTGGCCGAACTGGTGATGGTATCGTGCGCCGCCATCATCAGAAAGATCATGTGATCGACCACGACGTCTTCGGGCAGCAGCGAGCCATCCTCGCGCGTGGCAAGCGCGAACTGGCTGAACATGTCCTGCCCCGGACTGGCGCGGCGTTCGCGCACCAGCCTGCCGAAGTATTCCACCATCATGCGCCGCCCGGCCACGCCCTTGCCCATCTTGGTAAAGGGCATCGGCTTGCGCACCACGCCGACCGAGGCCTGCACCATATCGACGAAAGCCTTGTTCAGCCGGTCAGCCTCTGGCCCCAGTGGCAGGCCGAGGAAGCTGGAGGCGGCGGTATCGAGCGTCAGCGCCTTGATCGCATCGTAAAAGCGCATGTCCCCGCCCCACTGCGCAAGCGCCGAGGCGATGCCGGTGTTGAGGACCGAGCAATAGGCGCGCATCGGTTCGGGCTTGAACGCGATCGACAGAGCGCGGCGGTCCACCCGGTGCGCGTCGAAATCCATCAGCATCAGCCCGCGCGGGAACAGCAGGTTGAGCACCGGTCCCCAACCCTGTTCGTTCGAGAACAGCTTGTCGCGATCAAACAGCACCAGTTCGTTCGCCTCTGCGCCGATCAGGTTCACCCCGCGCCGACCGAAGCTGCGCGTGCGGAAAACCGGGCCATAGGCATCGACCATGCGCTTCTGGAAGCCGAGCGGATCGGCCAGTTGCATCAGCGTAGTGCCGAGGATGGGCCAGCCATCCTCGCCGGGGATATGTTCCAGCTTTTGATCGCCGCCAAGGCGGACCCAGTGTGGATTGGCACGGTCTGTGTGGAGGTTCGCCGCAATGTCGGGCGCTAGGCTGGCCATAGTGTCTCCCGGTTTTCGATTTAACCGGGCAATTAACATGACTGTCAGCAGGGACCAAGCGTGTTGTTCATATCCAGCCCGACAATTCGCGTCGGGTCAGCGCTTCCAGCATGTCCATGCCCGCATCGCCGGCATTGAGGCACGCAAGCGCGGCGAAGTGGGTGCCACCGGCACGCTCGAAATCTTCGCGCCCGCGAATCGCCAGTTCCTCCAGCGTTTCGAGGCAATCGGCGGAAAAGCCGGGGGCGGCGATGGCCACGCGGGTGGTGCCCTTGCCCGCTTCGGCAATCAGCACGGTATCAGTTGCAGGTTCCAGCCACTTGGCGCGCCCGAAGCGGGACTGGAACGTGGTTTCAAGGCGCAGGCCGGGATGGCTCTGCGCAAAGCGTTCGGCCAGCAGGCGCGAGGTCTTGCGGCAGTGGCAGTGGTAGGGATCGCCCAGATGCAGCGTGCGCTCTGGCATTCCGTGGTAGCTCAGCAGCAGAAGTTCAGGCACGAAATCGAGCGCAGCCAGTTGCCGCGCCATGTCGGCATGAAGCGCGCCGATATAGGCCGGATCATCGTGATAGGGGGGCAGGGTGCGCAGCGCGGGCAGGCGGCGGCGGGCCTTGATCCAGTCGGCCACGGCATCAAGCGCCGAAGCCGTCGTCGCGCCCGAATAGTGTGGGTAGAGTGGAGCCACGAGAATGCGTTCGCACCCCAGAGCCAGCAGCGCGTCGAGTTCCTTTGCCATCGCGGGCGACTGGTAGCGCATGGCATGGCGCACGATGGCCGCATCGCCCAACCGGACCTGCAAAGCCGCAGCCTGTGCCTTGGTGATCGCAGCGAGCGGTGAGCCATCCTCGGACCATACCTGACCATAGGCGTGGGCAGACTTTTTGGGCCGGGTGTTGAGGATGATCCCGCGCAGGATCGGCTGCCAGATCAGCTTCGGAATTTCGACCACGCGCGGATCGGACAGGAACTCCTTGAGGTAGCGCTTCACCGCAGGCGCATCGGGCGCATCGGGCGTGCCGAGGTTGACGACGAGAACGCCGACCTTGCCGGTAAGCACATGCGGATGATCGGCAGGACGTTCCATTGTTATCCCAAGGGCAAAAGGCTCAAAGGCCTTCGGAAATCAGCGGCAGGCGGCGGAAACGCACGCCGGTGGCGGAAAACAGGGCATTGGCAATGGCCGGGGCCACCGCGACCATGCCCAGTTCGCCGGGATCGAACGGGTCTTCGTTGCTGTCGGCAAAGGCAATATCGACCTTGGGGCAATCGGCAAGCAGCGGCAGCCCCAATTGCGCCAGTCGCCCAGCCAAAGGCCGCCCCTTGGCATAACTGCTCGCCCCGCCAACGGCATGGGCAAGGCCGAACATCAGCCCGCCTTCGATCTGCTGGCGGGCAATGTCCATGTTGATCACGCGGCCAATATCGGCATAGGCGCTCAACCGGTCCACACGCACGACGCCCGCTTCCTGCCGAGCGGTGGCGACGACGGCGATCAGGCCCTTGCGTGACCTGCCGCCGCCGGTGACAAGTTCCATCTGATGGCAGGCAATGCCCTGCCCCGAAGCATCGATCCCGCCGCCCCATTGCGCCAGACGCCCCGCACCTTGCAGGCAGGCAACAAGTCGCGGTTCGCCTTCGAGCATCCCGACGCGGAATGACAGCGGCTCCTTGCCTGCGGCATCAGCCAGTTCATCGATGAAGCTTTCGGTGAAGAACGCGGTGTAGCCATGCGCTTGTCCGCGAAAGCGCGCTGTAGGCTGGCGCAGGGCGAGCGGCACCTGATCCACGGCCTTTTCAGGAATTCGGTAGAGCGGCAGCGCGCCTTCGCAGGCCATCGGATCGACTTGATCCTGCAGGTCCATCGCCTGTTTCACACCCCAGCCATCCAGCAGGCGCGCGCCCGATTCGAACGCCGTGGCCGGAACCGCCAGCCGCGCCCGCCAACCCAGCACGCGCGTCTTGTCAGGGCTGAGCACACCGTCAACTTGTGCCGAAAGCGGCGTGCGGGGAATGCCCGCCAGCGCTTCCTGCCAGCGCGAATACGTAAGCTGCACCGGCTTGCCCACGACCTTGCAGATTGTGGCGACTTCAGCGGCAATGCGCGTATCGAGCCGCGCATCGAAGCTGCCGCCCGCGTGCATCGGGTAGACGATCACATCGCTGCGCGCGACGCTTGCCGCCCTTGCCGCTGCACGCCGCGCCCGTTCCGGGGCTTGCGTGGCGATCCACAGTTCTAGCTTGCCATGCCGCATCCGCGCCGTGGCGCTGGCGGTTTCAAGCGGAGCGTGGAACGCAGCTTCCACATCGTAGCGCACGCTCAACGAAGGCTTCGCCAGCAGGGCATCGGGATCGCCTTCACTGAACAGGCGCGACGGTTCCCCCTTGGTCAGCGCCTTGTCGAGCGCGACGAGCGTCTTCTCGCTGTCGGCAATCGGCCCATCCGCCTTGAAGTGCGGCTCCATTGCGCGAACGGCCTTATCCGCCGCGTGCCACCCCGTCGCCACTGCCGCGAGCCAGCGTTTGGCCTTGACCACCGTAATCAGGCCCCGCACCGAAGCGGCAGCCTGCTTGTCATAGCTCGACAACACGCTTGCCCCTTGCGGCCCATGCGCAATCGCCGCGAAGACCATGCCGGGCAGCCGCACGTCGCCAGCGAAGGTAAAGCTGCCATCGACCTTGGCGGGCATATCCAGCCGGGGATGGCGCGCAGGCGCACTTTCGGGGAACTGGCCGGGTGCCTCACGCGGAGGTTCGGCGCGCAGAACCGGGACCGAAGGCGGATCGTAGTCTACCGCTGCATCGAGCAGTTCGGCAAAGGACAGACGCTTCTTGCCGTGAATCACGAAGCTGTCCTTCGTGTCGCACTCCTCCCAGCCAACGCCCCATTTGTCTGCCGCCGCCTGTGCCATCATCGCGCGCAGGGCAGCCCCCGCCTCGCGCAAGGGCGCCTCGAATGCGGCGAGTGCCGTGCCATCGGCTGTCACCATCAGCGGCCCGCGCTCTGCATGAAGCCGGGCCAGCGTTCCGTCGGCATCTCCACCCAGTGAAGCGAAAGCGGGCATCCACAGCGGCGCCCACTTGGCCGAGAGAACGGGATCGGCATAGGCTGGGCTGATCGGCGCAGCTTCAACCGCCACCTTGCGCCAGTCGGCTCCCGCCTCATCCGCCACGATCTGCGCGACGAGCGTAGTGATCCCCTGCCCCATCTCGCACAGCGGCACGGCCACGGTGAGGATGCAGTCCTTGCTTCCCTTTACGCGCCCCACCTTTAGGAGGGCATCGATAACATGCTCATCCTTGCCCGCCAGCAGCGGCACCGGATGGCGGCGCGGCAGCAGCGGGAAGGCGATGAGCAGCGCCCCAAGGCCACCAGCGCCCACCCCTGCTCCTACCAACAAGCCTCGCCGCGTCAGGCGCATCCGGTCAGCGCTTCCCGTCGAGCCAGGCGAGCACGCCGCGCGCGATGGACAGGAAAGCCTCTGCCTGCGGGCTGTCTCCGGCGGCGGGTGGATTCCCTGCGTCACTTTCACGCCGGATGGACATGTCCAGTGGCACGCGACCAAGGAAGTGCAGCTTCATCACCTTTGCTGCCGCCTCCGCGCCGCCTACGCCGAAGGGATCGCTCTCTTCGCCGCAGTGCGGGCAGATATAGCCTGCCATGTTCTCGACCATGCCGATCAGCGGCACCTGCCCCTGTTCGAACAGACCGATGGCGCGCGTAGCGTCCATCAGCGCCAGATCCTGAGGGGTCGAAACGATGACCGCGCCCGCAGGCTTGTGCTTGGCCAGCATGGTAAGCTGCACGTCGCCGGTGCCCGGCGGCAGGTCTACAACCAGAATTTCCGTCTCACCCCAGTGCGCGTCGATCAACTGGCCCAGCGCATTGCCCGCCATCGGCCCGCGCCACGCAATAGCCTGCCCCGGCTGCACAAGATGCCCCATCGACAGCATCGGCACGCCATAGGGCGAAGGCACCGGGTGCATCTTGTTGCCCTCAGCTTCTGGCTTGCGACCTTCGGTGGAAAGCAGGCGCGGCTGCGAAGGGCCATAGATATCGGCATCGACCAGCCCGACCTTGCGGCCCAGCCGTGCCATTGCCACTGCCAGATTGGCCGAAAGCGTGGACTTGCCCACGCCGCCCTTGCCCGATCCCACAGCGATGATGACGCGCGCCTTGCGTTCAGCCGTCATCCCCAGCCGCAAATCGGCAACGCCCGCCAGCCTCGCCGCATCGCGCACGGCCATTTCCAGCTTGTCACGATCCAGCCGCTCCAGCCCGCCCACTTCGAGCATGATCGTGGCCACGCCATCAGCCAGTTTCAGCGATTGCAGGCGATCTCCCGCGGTTTCGGCCAGTGCATCGCGCAGTGCTTGTTCTTCGACGCTCACATCAATTCCCTGTTCCGCTCCACTTCAGAGCCGCTTTACCGCCCCTAGCAGATGAATTTTCGGGAATGGACACTGTTTTTCGCGGGAAGGGTTCCTATAACGAAGACATGACAGACTTGGGCGGATTGATCGCGCGTTTTGGCCGGGAGAAGGGCCTTTTCATGACCGGGAAGAAAAGCCCGTGGGGTTCGGGCGGGGGCAATGATGCGCCACCGTCCGGCGAAGGCAACGGCGATGCCCCGCCTCCTGCTGGAACGCCTCCTGCGGGATCGCCCGGCACCGAAGGCCCGCGCAACCCGTGGCTGCCCCCGCAATCGGGCACACCGGGCAAGGACGGCAACGCCGGACAGCGCCGTGGCCCCAACATCGAAGACCTGTTCAAGAACCGCAAGGGCGGTGGTGGAGGCAACGGCGGCGGACGTGGCCCTTCCATGCCGCGCCTGCCGCAGCGCCCCGATGGCAAGTCATGGCTGCCCTTCGGCATTGCCGCAGTGGCCGTGCTGTGGCTTGGCACATCGATGGTCCACCTGATTTCGCCGCAGGAAAAGGGCGTGGTCACCACTTTCGGCGCCTATAGCCGCACGCTCGATTCCGGCACCGCGCTCACGCTGCCCTGGCCGATCCAGTCGGTCACGCTTGAAGACGTTACCTCGGTACGCAGCGAATCCATCCCCGAAGGCGATGGCGAAAAGCTGATGCTCACAGGCGACCAGAACCTCGTCGACCTTACCTACCTCGTCCGCTGGAATATCAAGGACCTGAAACTTTTCATGTTCCAACTGGCCGAACCGCAGCAGACCGTGCGCGAAGTGGCCGAAGCCGCGATGCGCCAATCCATCGCGGAAGTGACGCTGAACGATGCGATGGGATCGGGCCGCCAGCAGATCGAACAGAACGTGCGCGACCGGATGCAGGCCGTGCTTGATGCCTATGGCGCCGGCGTGATGATTCAGGGCGTTGATATCAAGAAGACCGATCCGCCGACCAAGGTGGTCGATGCGTTCAAGGAAGTGCTTGCCGCGCAGCAGGACGCGCAAAGCGAGATCAACCGCGCGCAAGCCTGGGCGCAGCAGCTCACTGCCCGCGCAGGCGGCGAAGCCACTGCGTTCGACAAGGTTTACGAGCAGTACAAGCTGGCGCCGGAAGTGACGCGCCGCCGCATGTATTACGAAACGATGGAGCGCGTGCTGAGCCAGACCGACAAGGTTGTGGTCGAAGCGCCGAACGTGCAATCCTATCTGCCGTTGCCCGAAATGAAGCGCACGCAACCCGCCCCGCAATCCAGCCAGGGAGGCCAGTAAGATGAGCGCCTTGCAAACGCTGTGGCAGGAACAGAAAGCGCTGATCATCGCGGCAGGTCTTGGCCTGCTGGCGGCGGCAAGCTGCCTGAAAGTGATCGATGAGACGACGCAGGCGGTGATCGTTCGGCTCGGCCAGCCAGACCGTGTGGTCAACCGGTTCAGTCCCAAGACCGACTTCGGCCAGACCGGGGCTGGCGTGGTGTTCCGCATCCCGTTCCTCGAACAGGTGGTCGAGGTCGACAAGCGCATCCTCGATCTGGACATGGAACGCCAGCAGGTGCTTTCCGCCGATCAGCGCCGCCTTGAAGTGGATGCTTTCGCCCGCTTCCGCATCATCGATCCGGTGCGCATGGTTCAGACGGCGGGGACGACCGAGCGCGTCGCGCAGCAGCTCCAGCCGATCATGAACTCGGCCCTGCGGCAGGAACTGGGCAAGCGCAGCTTCGCTTCGCTGCTTACCGCAGATCGTGGCAAGGCGATGGAACAGATCCGTCAGGGGCTGGACCGCGAAGCACGCGAATATGGCGCGCAGGTGATCGACGTGCGGATCAAGCGCGCCGACCTGCCCGAAGGCACCCCGCTCGAATCCGCGTTCACCCGCATGGCCACCGCGCGCCAGCAGGAAGCCGCCACGATTCGCGCGCAGGGCCAGAAGCAGGCACAGATCATTCGCGCCACGGCAGAGGCAACGGCAGCGAAGACCTATGCCGATGCCTTCAACAAGGACCCGGCGTTCTACGATTTCTACCGCGCAATGCAGAGCTACGATGTTACCTTCTCGCAGAAGGGGTCCAGCACTGCAGTCGTGCTTTCGCCCGACAACGAGTATCTGCGGCAGTTCAAGGGCAAATAAGCTCCTTGCTGAACAATATGGAACAGCGTCATTCAAAGTCCGTTCATCGCAAGATCGCTGAATCGAAATTGAGTGACGGAATTTGAGTGACTCATGCCGCGCCGTCCCCGGCGCTTGATGATACAAAGAGGACCAGGCCACGTGCGATACGCTTATGGTGTGACTTCGGCGCTGCTGCTTGCAGGCAGCGTACTGACCCTGGTGACAGGCTTCCCCGCGGGCGCACAGGTTGCGCAGAACGACCAGTCCGAGATGCGGACCGTGGTGCCGCGTGCGGGCGCGCCGTCGAGCTTTGCCGACCTGACGCAGCAATTGCAGCCTGCGGTCGTGAACATCTCCACCCGTCAGCGCGTGAAGGTGCAGACCAATAATCCGTTCGCTGGCACACCGTTCGGCGATCTGTTCGGCGGCGGGCAGGGCAACGGCCCACAAACGCGCGAGGCGCAGTCGCTGGGTTCAGGCTTCATCATTTCGGCCGATGGCTATGTGGTCACCAACAACCACGTGATCACGGCAGATGGTCAGGGTGAAGTCGAATCGATCACGGTCACCACGCCCGATGGCACCGAATATCCGGCAAAGCTCATCGGCAAGGATGCCGCATCCGACCTCGCCGTTCTGAAAATCAGCGCACCCAAGGCATTCCCCTTCGTGAAGTTCGGCGATTCGCGTCAGGCCCGCGTGGGTGACTGGGTTATCGCCATCGGCAACCCGTTTGGTCTTGGCGGCACGGTGACACAGGGCATCATCTCTGCCGTCTATCGCAATACCGGGTCGGGTTCGGCCTATGATCGCTATCTGCAGACCGATGCTTCGATCAACCGGGGCAATTCGGGCGGCCCGATGTTCGACATGGCCGGCAACGTGATCGGCATCAACAACGCCATCTTCTCGCCCACCGGTGGGTCGGTTGGCATCGGCTTTGCCATCCCGGCAGAAATCGCCGCCCCCATCGTCGACAAGCTGCGCGCAGGCCAGGCGATCGATCGGGGCTATCTTGGCGTGCGGATTCAGGCGCTGTCCGATGATCTGGCCGCATCGCTGGGCCTGCCCAAGAAGCGCGGCGAGTTTATTCAGGCGGTCGAACCCGGCGCGGCTGCGGCGCAGGCCGGCATTCAGGCCGGTGACGTCGTGGTCAAGGTCGATGGCAAGGATGTCACACCCGACCAGACCCTTTCGTTCATCGTGGCCAACACCACGCCCGGAAAGCGAATTCCTGTGGAACTTCTCCGCAATGGTCAGCGCCTTACCGTGCAGGCCGTGGTCGGCAAGCGCCCGACCGAGGAAGAACTGGCGCAGCAGAGCTTCGATCCCGATGCCCAGCAGGACGAAGATAGCTTCGCTGGTAACCAGCAACAACAGCAGGCTCCGGGCGCGCTGCAAAACAACCTTGGCATTGCCGCGATCCCGCTCAACGCCCAGATCGCACGCCAGCTTGGCGTGGGCGAAGATACCAAGGGCGTCGTCATCTCGGCAGTCAGCGCATCGTCGGATGCTGCTGCCAAGGGTTTGCAGCGCGGCGACATCGTGCTGTCCGCCAACTACATCAGCGTGGCAAGTGTGGCCGATTTCGAAAAGATCGTCCGCACGGCCAAGACCGAAGGCCGCGAGGCCGTGCTGCTGCGCATTCAGCGCCGTGGCCAGCCGCCGATCTATACTCCGGTCCGCATCCGCTGATCGCGCGTCCAAAGGCAAAAGAAAAGGGCCGCTCCTTCCGGGGCGGCCCTTTTCTTTTGGCGATTGTATCGTTTGCAAACACATATCGTCATTGCGAGGAGGCAAAGCCGACGAAGCAATCCAGAGTTGGCTTAAACCGCCCTGGATTGCTTCTCCTCGCTACGCGAGGCTCGCAATGACGATTGCAAACGGTGGTTGTCTGCAAAGTATATAATCGCCTTTCTGCTGGGCTATCAGTAGTTTGCTGGCGGATCGCTGGCCGGGAAGCTTTCGTCCGAAGCCTGATCGATCTTGTCCCAGCGCTTGGGATCGGATCGCATACCTTCGGTTCCTGCAGAACGGACGCGCGCGAAGTTCTTGCTCGTATCTTCGCCCTCGGCGAAAGCCGCAGGCGCATGTTCCTCTTCCTTGCGGCGCACCGCGTGCCAGATCGCGTACCCGGCCGCTCCGGCGGCGGCCCAATGCAGCAGGCTCATCGTTCATCTCCTCTCGCAGAAGGCAAACGCCTTCAATCAGCGGGAGAAACGCGCGAGAGGCGGAAAGGGTTCTAAAGATTTGTGTTCGGCACCGCACGCTGCGTCGAAGTGGGGCGTGGACGCGGGACATTGACGACCGGTGGCGCGCTCTCGTTGTCCCGCCGACCTGTAGCCCGGTTCAGAAAGTCATCGTTGGCCGCTTGCGGCATGTCGGGAGGTCCATCGCCCGGCAGTGCATCGGGATCAACCACTTCACTCCCATCCTCGGTGCGTCGGCGCGAAGGGTCCACGAGATTGCCCTGCTCATCGACATAGAAATAGTCATCAGGGTTACCCATCATGGCCTCGTCATCCGGCTCAAGCTGCCATTCGGGCAGCTTCAGTTCGGTATCAAACTTCTCGACCGGGCGCTTTGCCGTGGCGACCTTCATATAGGCAGCGAAGGCGCGCGCCGGGGCCGCACCGCCCTGCAGGCCGGGAACGGCCTTGGCATCGTCACGCCCCATCCACACACCGGTGGTGATCCCGCTGGAAAAGCCAAGGAACCAGCCGTCCTTGTTGGATGATGTCGTGCCGGTCTTGCCAGCCACAGGCCTGCCGATCTGCGCGGCGCGACCCGTGCCGATATTGACTGCGGTCTGCATCAGGTCGGTCATTCCGGCGGCAACGTAGGGCGGCACGAGTTGTTGGGGCGTTTCGGTCCGATGGCGATAGAGCACCTCGCCATCGGTCGTCGTGACCTTGCGGATGCCATAAGGCTCCACCGACATGCCCTTGGCCTGCACTGATGCGAAAGCGCGCACCATGTCGATCACACGCGCTTCCGATGATCCCAGCACCATCGAAGGCAGCGTGTTGATCGGCGTGGTAATGCCGAAACGGCGCGCCATGTTGGCCACCTGTCCAAAGCCCACCTCGTTGCCAAGCTGCGCCGCGACGGTGTTCTTGGAATAGGCGAAAGCCGTGCGCAGGTCGATCTCGCCTGCATAGCGACCGCCATCGTTGCGCGGTGTCCAGCCGTCGATCGTTACCGGCTCGTCCACCACACGGTCACCGGGCGTGTAACCGGCCTCCAGCGCGGTGAGATAGACAAACAGCTTCCATGCCGAACCGGGCTGGCGCACCGCGTTGACGGCACGATTGTAGTTCGATGTCACATAATCCGTGCCGCCCACCATCGCCAGCACCGCGCCATCGCGGTCAAGCGAAACCAGAGCGCCCTGCGCACCCTTGGGTGCAAAGCCTGTAACGGCGCTGGTCGCGGCCTTCTGCATCACCGGATCAAGCGTGGTCCACACTTCGATCGGCTGATCGTTTTCCGGCAGAAGCAGATCAAGCTGCGGCAGGGCCCAATCAGTAAAATAGCGCGCCGAGTTCTGGCCCGAACGGTCCTCGACCATCTTGACCTTCTTCAGATCAACTCCTCGCGCCTCCTGCTCGGTCAGATATCCGTTGGACACCAGCGTCTGCAGCACCACGCCTGCGCGGCCAACGGCAGCATCGGCATCGGCTGTCGGCGAATAACGCGAAGGCGCTTTCACCAGCCCGGCGATGATCGCGGCCTCCGGCAAAGTGATCTCCTCGCCCGAATGGCCGAAGAACTTGCGCGCGGCGCTGTCGATGCCATAGGCGCCACCGCCGAAGTAAACCTTGTTGAGATAGAGTTCGAGGATCTGATCCTTCGAAAACTTCTGTTCAAGCGCCAGCGCCAGCACCCATTCGCGCGCCTTGCGAGCGAAGGTCTTGGTGTTGTTGAGGAATATGTTGCGCGCAAGCTGCTGCGTGATCGTAGATCCGCCCTGCCGCCAAGTGCCGCTTTCCACGCGCACCATCAGCGAACGGACGATGCCAATGGGATCGACGCCCAGATGGCTGCGATAGCGCCGGTCCTCTACCGAAACCATCGCATCGCGCATCACTTGCGGAATGCGCTCGTAAGGCACCCACTTGCCATAGCTTGGCCCCAACGTGACGATTTCCGTGCCATCGGCGGCGCGCACCACGATCATCTGGCCGGTCTGGCTGGACTTCAATTCCTGATAGCCGGGCAACGAACGCATCGTCACGGCCACAGCCACCACCAGCGTGATCGCGCCCAGCAGGGCAAAGCCTGCACCCCACACCATCAGGCGCTTGAACCAGCGCCCCAGCTTCGAACCACTTTTAGGTTGCGGATCGGACCTGCCGCCATCGGGGCGGCGGGGAATGTCCCGTCTGGCCATCAGTCTTGCACCGCTTCCCTTAACTCAGCCAAGGCGCAATCGCCCCGGCGCAAACTCGCGGCCCTTTGCATAGGACAAACGTAACACAGGGTTAACCGCTAATCGCTGAACCGCTGATCTCAATCCTTGGGGGTAAAGTCCAGCGAGGCACTGTTCATGCAATAGCGCAGGCCGGTGGGGTTGGGACCATCGGGGAAAACGTGGCCAAGATGTCCGTCACAACGCGCGCAGCGCACCTCGGTACGCACCATGCCGTGCGTCATGTCGGTGTGTTCGTCCACCGCTTCAGAATCGACCGGTGCATAGAAGCTGGGCCAGCCCGATCCGCTGTCATACTTGGTATCAGAGGTGAACAGCGGCGCGCCGCACCCGGCGCAATGATACTCGCCGTCGGCCTTGTTCTTCTCATAAGCCCCGGTGAACGCCCGCTCGGTCCCACCCTGCCGCAGGACATGATACTGTTCGGGCGAAAGCCGCTCGCGCCATTCCGCATCGGTGACGTTGATCTTTTCGGACATGGGGAAACTCCTTTGCCCGCAATATGGGTTGCGCACCCGGCGTCCTCAATAGTGCGATTTCTCGTCCGGCTTGGCGAGGTCATAGCAATGGGCGATGTCGAACTGGTCAACCACACCTTGCGCCGTCATCGCCGCGCGCGCTTGTGCCAGGGCGCGATCCACAGCCTCGCCAGTCGCCCCTTGCGCCGTCAGGGCCTTGCGCTGACGGTCCGCCAGCACCATCGCCAGTGTCTTCAAGTCCCGCGCTGCTGCGCTCATCCCCTCACGCGCATGGATTTCTTCGTAAGCCATATCCAGAATCGCCGCACACTGCGCCAGATCGGGCTGCTTCAGCGGCGGCACTGTGGCATCCAGCCTCGCAACGCAAGGCTCCGCCAGGGCTGCCAGCGCCGCATCGGGATCGGGCGCTGCCTGCAAGGCCTGCACTTCGGCGGCGATCAGCGTCCGCACCGCGTCGCGCGCCAGACCGCCCTCGCGCATGACCCGTTCGCCCGTATCGGCAAAGAAGCTCTTGCCGCGCAGCGCCAGCGGCGGCCAGCCCGGCAACGCATCACCTCCGGCCTGCTCCATCGCAACGATCGCAAAGGCGGCCGAACAGCGCAGATCCGTGCGCTGCACATCGGTCAACGTCGGCATCGGTGCCTGGGCAAAAACCGGCGAGAAGCCAAGGAACAGGGCGGGCAGCAGGGCAAGGAAACGCATCTGCCTGCCATAGCCCTAAAAAAGGGGCCGCGAACAGGGTTTCCCGTTCGCGGCCCATTGACCTTCACGGTCAGGGATTGCGTGCCCCACAGGGTATGGAATGGAACACGCGCTGGAGACTTTATCGTTTATCCGGCAGCCGCTTCGTTGCAGCGCGCCAGATCATCGGCGGCAAGTTCGCCCTGCGGCGTGGCAAAGCGCGCCACCGGGCCGACCTTCTGCGCAAGACGCGCACAGACGATCACCGGGCGCGAAGTGTCACGCGCGGCAAAGCATTCAGCGCCTTCGCACTTCCACAGCAGCCCCTTCTGCACCAGCTTCTGCGCGCCATCCATTGGGCGGGTCAGCGTGGCGGAATAGAACGGACCGTTGGCAGCTGCGCGCACCGGAGCGGCAGTCATGGCAAAGCTGGCAGCCGTACCGGCCAGAGCCAGAACAGCCGGAAGAAGCTGGCGGAATGCGCCATTGCGTTGTGCGAACATCATCGTGTTTCCCCTGAATTCGATCTTGTTTGGGGCCACGGAAACATGCGGCTTGGAGAGGATGCTATTTCCGTTGCGAATCACTACCTATCAGTATAGGTTTTAGGTTGCAACTAGAAACTTAAACAGGCACATGTGATGGGGTATGACTGAGGACGATATGGAAAAGCACAACGCCCCCCACATGCGGGAACCCCTATGCGATATCGCCCAATGCGGCCTTCCGCTCGCGCTTGAGGCGATGGGTGAGCGCTGGTCGTTCATGATCCTGCGCGCCGCATTCAACGGTGTCCGCCACTTCGAGGATTTCCTTGAAGCGCTGGGCATCGCCCGGAACATCCTTTCCAATCGCCTGTCAAGGCTGGTGGAGGTCGGCATCCTCAAGCGCGAACATTGCGCCGATGATCGCCGCCGCATCGAATATCGCCTGACGCCCAAGGGGCTGGACCTGCTCCCCGCCATGCTGGCACTGCGCCAGTGGGGCGAAAAGTGGCAGCTTGGCGTGCCCGCCAACCCGGTGATGTGCGATGATCGCGATGGCCAGCCGATCCGGCCCATCGGCATCGTATCGCACGATGGGCGTCTGCTCGCGCCAGCCGATCTGATGTGGCGTGACCGCAGCGAACTTGACGCGGAAACCACGTTCGAACCGCTGCGCAAGGTTCCGTAGAACACCATGAAGAAGGGGCCACCGGTTGCAGCGGCGGCCCCTTGAGTTTGGCCCGGTGGGGGACTGATTTCCGCCGGGCGGGTTGGGCTGGCGCCTATCGCTCCAGCTCAAATCCTCAACGCTGGCTCAGCGTATTCCCTTCACTTCGCCATGACGGTGCGGGGGCGCAGATCGTCCTTGGCGCGGCGCGCATCGGCCAGCGACTTCATGTAGCACTGGCGGGCAGATTCGAACTCTACCTGCGGCAGATCCTTGCGGTCGAATTCGCAGGCCTGCTTGGCCGCGGTGCGCAGGCGGTTATCCAGCTTGGACTGACCTTCCTTGGTCGACAGGTCGAGATCGCCATAGCCGACCACACGGGTTCCGGCGAACGCGGGCTGGCTGGCGGAAAGGGCAAGGCCGAGGAGGCCGGCGGTGAACAAGGGCTTGGTGAACAGGGTCTTGTTGAGCATGGCTACTTCCTTCGGACATGGTGCCGGAGGATTGTCCGGCTTGTTTTGACGGCTGCCGGAGGAACCGGCGGGCTTTTGTTGCTGTGGCGACCGGGGCTTCCACCGGAGGTTTCGGGGTCTTGGGCTGAAAGCCTCGCCGGTCACCACATGCATTCTTCTTATGCCGCCCGATGATTCGAAGCGCGCCCGCCTCGACCGAAATTCCCCTACGTCCGACAAAGGTTTAGCCCGTCCGACGAACGACATTCGCAGGTCCACGAACTACAGGTGTGACAAGTGCAGCGCGTTTTCATAAGCTGCGCACTGACATGGCGCTTGTGATCACCTTCCTGCTCGGCATCGGCAATTTCGCGCTGCATCATGCAGTCATGGCCAGCGGCCATCCCATGCTTGGGCGAATTCCGTGGTTCGCCCACGCGCTTGGTGGGCGTTTCACGCTGGTGGTGGAATTCCTGCTGCTTTTCGCCGCCCTCATGTTCGCGGCAGAAGGCAATACGACCGGCCCTATCGCCTATGTAATCTACTCCGTGCTCAACAGCTTCTCCGCCTGGCTCATCCTGACGGACAGGGTGTGAGGAACCGCAACAGCCCTCACCGGTTCTGCGGGGGATGACCCATTCTCCCGTCTGGCCCCCTGTCTGGCTGGTGACCAATCCCGCAAGCGGCAGCAACAATCCCGCCGCAGTGGACGCGCTATCTGCCGCGCTTGCGCCTGCCCGCACGTTTGCCTTCCCCAACGATCCGCTGCCCACGCGCGCCGATCTGGAAGCGGCGGGGGTTGCCACGCTTGCCGTGTTCACCGGCGATGGCACGATCAATTCCGCCGCCGCCGCGCTGGAAGGCTGGGGCGGCGCATTGCTCGTCCTGCCCGGCGGCACGCAAAACCTGCTGTCGAAGTCCCTCCACGGCGATCGCTCGCTTGAAGCCATCCTTGCCGATCTGCCAAACGCACATCGCACCCGCCGTCGCGGCATTCGCACGTCGCAGGGCATGTCGCTGATCGAAGTTCTGGCAGGGCCGGGTGCGATGTGGGCCGATGTTCGTGAGTCCGTGCGCGATCTTGATATTGGCGCAATGGCCGAAACCTTTTCCAACGCCCTGCGCGAAACGCGCGAAGGCCCCGCCGTGCAGCTTGCCGATCCGGCAGCGGGTAAGCGCGAAGGCTATCGCGCCATCCTTCTCGCCCCCGAAGAAGATCGCGTGCTTGTCGAAGGCTATGATTTTGCCGACCTCGGCGAATTTGCCGCGCAAGGCTTTGCCATGCTGGTCAAACGCAATTTCCGCGAAGGCCCGCACGACGATATCGGCACGTTCCCCAGCGTTACCGTGGCCAGCGATGCCCCCATCGCGCTGATGATCGATGGCGAGCGGCGTCAGGGCGAAACGCAAGAGACTTTCACGTGCGAGGAATTTGCACTCGACTTTCTCGCCACGCGCCCGGCGAACTCTTGACCGGCGCGGCAGCAGCGTCGATCACCCGCCCCGATGACCCGGCTCTTCCATATCAGCGACATCCACTTCGGTCTTGAAGACCGCCGCGCCCTTGATTGGGTGGCCCAGTGCATCGCGCGCGAAAGGCCCGATGCCGTGGCCATCACCGGCGACCTTACGATGCGTGCCCGCCATCGCGAATTCGATGCTGCCTGCCACTGGATCAAGTCGCTGGACGTGCCCGTCACCGTCGAGGTCGGCAATCACGATCTGCCCTATTTCAACCTGATCGAACGCTTCATCGATCCCTACCGCCGCTTTCGCGCCATCGAAGGACTGGTCGAACGCGAACTCGATCTGCCCGGCATGGCCATCGTCCCGCTCAAGACCACGGCCCGCGCGCAGCTTCGGCTCAACTGGTCAAAGGGCAATGTCGGCGCTGCGGCCCTGCGCCAGACCCTTGCTGCCATCGACGCCCTGCCCGCAGGGACGCGCGCCGTGGTCGCCTGCCATCACCCGCTGGTCGAAGCAGGAACGCGCGGCAAGGCGCTCACGCGCGGCGGCAACAAGGCGCTTGCCGCCCTTGCCAGCCGCAATGTCCTCGCCGTCATATCCGGCCACGTGCACGATGCCTTCGACCTGATCCACCCCACGAAGAACGGCCCCGTTCGCATGATCGGCGCAGGAACGCTCAGCCAGCGCGTCCGCTCCACCCCGCCCAGCTTCAACGAATTGACGCTGCACGAAGGCCAGATCAGTGTCCGCGTCCGCAATCTCGAACACGTCCCCACGCGCGACATGATGATCGAAGACGTGCCCGAAAACGCCCTGCCGCCACGGGCCGAGGGCGAACCCGTCGCCCCGGTCGCTGCCGTGCCGGAAGTCGATCCGCCAGTTTATTGATTGCTGACCGTGCTGATGGTCAGCGCCTGCCCGGTCGCGATGACCTCCAGCAGTCGGTCGATGTTGGGATGCGCACCGGGACGGGCCTTCGCGTCTGCCGAATGTTCGCCAAACACGGCAAGGCCATGCTCGGCGGCGTCTGGCGTCACCGCGCCGAAGCACTGTCCAAGGTACTGATAAACCGCCAGCGATCCCTGCTTGCCCGCTTCGTTGGGAATGCTGGCGACCACCGCACCGCCAGCGTCGATCAGGTCGATCCGCGCCACACCTTCGATGGATGGCAATTGCGCAAGGTTGTCCTTGAACGATGCGCCCGGTTCAATCTTCGCCATAAAACTCATTCCATTCCCATATTGTCGATCAGCCGCGCCGCGCCGATGCGCGCCGCCACCAGCACACGCGCCTCGCGCCCGTCCCATTCGAACAACGTCTCCAGCGTCGCCGCATCGCGCAGATCGCCGTAATCGATCGAGGTGAATCCGGCGGCGAGGATATTCGCCTTCATCGCATCCAGACTCTCGATCACGTCCGCGCCATCCTTGATCGCCGCAATCGCACGGCGCATCGCTGCCGAAAGCTGTGCGGCCTGTTCCCGCTCGATCGCGGTCAGATACTGGTTGCGGCTGCTCATGGCGAGGCCGCTTGCCTCGCGCACCGTTTCCACACCCACGATATTGTCGACATGCGGCTGGGTCAGGTCCAGATCGCGCGCCATGCGGCGGATCACGGCCAGTTGCTGCCAGTCCTTTTCACCAAACAGCGCCACGTCTGGCAGCACCTGGTTGAACAGCTTGCACACCACCGTTGCCACGCCATCGAAATGGCCGGGCCGCGCGGCACCGCAGGCAACCTCGCTCACCCCCGAAACACCGATGTTCGTGGCATAGCCTTGCGGGTACATCTGATCGACCGTGGGCGCCCACAGAATGGCCACGCCCTCTGCTTCCAGCAGCGCCGCGTCTGCCGCCAGTCGGCGCGGATAGGCATCAAGATCCTCTGTCGGGCCAAACTGGCGCGGGTTGACGAAGATCGACGCGACCACATGGTCCGCGCGCTGCCGTGCGTTGCGCATCAGAGTCAGGTGGCCTTCGTGCAACGCGCCCATTGTGGGCACGAACGCGACCGTTTTTCCCCCGTTTTTAAGCGCATCGACCGCGTCGCGCAGGTCTTCCAGCCGGTTGATCGTTTGCACCTTGGCCGCCTCTCCAGTAAGTCGGAACCAGTGGGCGATAGGGGGGCTGGCGGCCTCTCGCAAGCCCGCCTTGCTGCAACTGAACAGAGAGTACGCCCCTTGTCCACCGGCCCTTTTCCCCTTGGCCCCCATCGTATCGTCTTCGCCAACGAAAAGGGCGGCACCGGCAAGTCCACGACCGCGGTTCACGTGGCCGTGGCGCTGGCCTATCAGGGCGCACGGGTGGCCACGATCGATCTTGATTCCCGCCAGCGCACGATGCACCGCTATTTCGAAAACCGCGCCGAAACCATGCGCCGCCGCGCCATTTCGCTGCCCACCGCCACGTTCGAAGTCTATGGCGGCGACAATGCAGAAGAACTCGATGCGCTCACCGCGCGCCTCGCCGAAGCGCACGATTTCCTGATTTTCGATACACCGGGCCGTGATGATCCACTGGCCCGTCACGTCGCCACCCGCGCCGACACGCTGGTCACACCGTTGAACGACAGTTTCGTGGACTTCGACCTCATCGGGCAGGTGGACGCTGAAACGTTCAAGGTCCGCCGCCTGTCATTCTACGCCGAACTGATCTGGGAAGCGCGCAAGAAGCGCGCGATGACGACGATCACCGAACAGCGTCGCGAGATGGATTGGGTGGTGGTGCGCAACCGCACCGGCTTTACCGAAGCGCGCAACCAGAAGCGTATCGATCAGGCGCTGACCGAGCTTTCCAAGCGCGTCGGCTTTCGCGTTGCCAGCGGGTTGTCAGAGCGCGTGATCTATCGCGAACTGTTCCCTAGCGGACTGACTTTGCTTGATAAAGGCCATCTGGGTGAACTGGGCACCAGCCACCTCGTCGCCCGGCAGGAACTGCGCACACTGGTCGGCGGATTGAACCTGCCGAAGGTCAATCCTGAACTGCACCTAGATGCACCTAGCAGCACCAGGACCGCACTTGAGAGCGCTGCCTGATGATCAAACTGCTCACGATCATCGCCTTGGCGAGCGTTGCCTGCAAGCTGCTCGCCGGGCGCTGGCCGTGGGAACTTCTGGCAGGCGATCCGCGCGACCGGAACGAGAAAAAGGCGCGCAGCCTCCTCGGCCTGAATGCCGATGCCGGCTATGAAGACGTGATCGAAGCGCACCGCCGCCTGATCCAGAAAGTCCACCCCGATCGTGGTGGCACCAACGAAGCCGTTCACGAAGCAAACGCGGCGCGCGACCTTTTGCTGGCCCGTCTTTCGGACCGTCGCGGTTCCTGATCGGGCATGACGGGGCATAGGTTCCACCCCTCGATCCTGCGCGAATACGACATTCGCGGCGTCTTTGGCGAAACGCTGACGGTTGAGGATGCCCACGCCGTGGGGCACAGCTTCGGCACGGTGGTGCGGCAGCGCGGCGGTGCCCGTGTGGCCGTGGGCTATGACGGGCGGCTCAGTTCACCCGTGCTGGAACATGCGCTGGTGGAAGGACTTACGGCCAGCGGCGTTGACGTGGTGCGGATCGGACTTGGGCCAAGCCCCATGCTCTATTTCGCGGCGACGCCTGCCGCCAAAGCGCTATTTCCAGAGGTGCAGGGCGGCGTTCACGTAACCGGCAGCCACAATCCCGCCAATCACA
>NZ_JBMLSM010000200.1:0-35740 GCF_049240505.1 Novosphingobium sp. | reverse complement strand
CTGGACACCATGCCGGTCAGGATCGATGGCTTGGGCGGGATTTTCGAAGGCCAGGTCGCAGAATTTGGCGCATCGGGAATGCTCAACAAGTTCAAGCCCGAACTGCGCAGTGGCGGCGTTTCAACTACCGAATACACCGATAATCACGTCGGCATCCACGCCATGATCTACCCTCGCCCGTTCGGCATTCAGGCCGAATGGAAATGGGGCAAAAGCCCTGTTTGGGATCCGGTCGCAGGCGCAATCAAGTCTGATGATTCGACCGGCGGCTATGTGATGACGATGTACCGGATGCCGCACACGGGCATCGGCCAGATCATCCCGTTCGCGCGCTGGCAAAAGTACCGTGGCGGCTGGAAGGCTGCAGTGAATACGCCCCGCCTGGATGGTGAAGAATATGAAGCTGGCGTCGAGTGGCAGCCAACGAAGGAACTCGAAATCGTCCTCAGCTATTCCAACGTGAACAAGCTGGAAGCTGACGAGCGGCGGACCGGACGCGCCAAGGGCGACGTGGTCCGCGCGCAAGTGCAGTGGAACTATTAACGGTCAGGCATCACCGAGCCGAAAAGGCGCTGGACAGGCGGAATACTCCTTGCGCCAGCGCCCCGTTAACAAAGCGGACGCGGTATAGCGTGGCAGCGGCATAGGCCCCGGTGACACGCACCGACAATTGTGCCGCGCCGCCTGCAACCAGTGGAATGGATGCTACAGGCTGGTACGTCGCCCCGGTGTCCAGCGATTGCTCGACCAACAGGGTGCCCCCAGCGTCGGCAAATGCGGTGGCATTGAAGAAGCAGTTCTGCGCGGATGAATTGGCCCTGCCCGTGCCGGTAAATGTCGCCAGTGCCGCCAGTGCCGTACTGCTATCGGTATAACCGGTGTTCGTGTTGACCGTGCCCGAAACACTGACCGTCCCGGAAACGCCCACAGTGCCGATGGCAGCGTTGCCCCCCGCCAGCGATGTTCCCATCACGTTTAGCGGACGACGCTTCAGCACCAACGCGACTGACACGGTTCCAGACCCGTACACCGAAACACGCGCCCGCACGAAGGCAGCGCTCGATCCAAAGGAATAGATGCCATTGCTGGTCGATGTTGCCGAGGGCGTGCCCGTGGCGATATTGCTGACAAGCACGGGCAGAGCGAGCCAGGTCGTCCCATCCACGGAATGCTCATAGGCGATCGTACAGCCCGATCCGCTGCTCAGCACCTGAAACGCCCCTCCCGCATATCCGTTGAGCGCGCTGGAAACGACCGTTCCGGCCGCTGTGACGCTCCCCGAAAGAACCGGCCCATCCGGCACATCATCGATAAAGACGTTGCCGATATGCGCCGCGCTGGCTGGGAGCGGCGCGCAAGTCACCGGCAGCGGTGAAGCACTGGCAACGTACTGGGTCGAACCATCGGGCAGTGCATATGCGGCAGCGCCGGTCGCAACCGGCAAAGGTGATGTGCTGCTCACCGTCCGCAACGATCCGTCGGGCAAGGCGAATGCTGTAGCGCCAGCCGTAACCGGCAGCGGCTTATCAACTGCGACCACCTCGGCAGCACCATCCGGTCCGGCAAAGGCGAGTGCGCTGACAGGCGTGTAGCGCGCGGGAAATGTGACTTCGGGATTTGACATCGATTTCTCCATCTCTTCTGGAACAATCGACCGAGATAGATAACCATAACGGTTCATGTAGGAAAACGGATTGTTTCCGGCAATTCCAATCGTTTGGCCGCTCGCACGCGGCGGCTCATCGCGAAATCGTCAATCTAACGGCGCGTTCATCTGGCGTTGTGGATCAAGGCTGAAAGCTCGGCGTTATCGCATCAAGTCCGCATGGTAGGACCACAGATTTCCAAGGGAGCAACCCATGAAGAAGACGATCCTCGCCGCAGCGCTCGCTGCCATCGCCATCCCCGCCGCTCCGGCGCTGGCAGATCCGCCGCGCCATGCCCCGGCGCACGGCTATTACAAGGTGAAGCAGGACCGCCTGTATGACAACCGTGGCCGCTACATCGAACCACGCCGCATCTCGCGCAACGATCAGGTCTGGCGCGGTCGGGATGGTCGTTACTACTGCAAGCGCAACAACGGCACGACCGGTCTCATCATCGGCGCCGCCGGCGGCGCACTGCTGGGACGTACCATCGATACGCAAGGTGACCGCGCGCTTGGCACCATCATCGGTGCCGCAGGTGGCGCGCTGCTCGGTCGCGAAATCGAACGGAGCGGAGGTCGCTGCCGCTAAGCTATAACAAGCCCTTCGAAAGGGTCGCAACGGAAGGGCGGAGCCGAAAGGCCCCGCCCTTTTTCGTTACTTCGCGCCCAGTTCCCTGACCAGCGCAGGCGCGGGATAGATCACTTCCAGCGCGTGCTGCACTGCTGCTGCACTCACCACCACGGTCCGATTGATCTCACCCTGATAGCCATAGTTGCCACCCAGCGAATGGATGTTCCCGTCAAAGGCAGCACCAATTACCGTGCCCGCCTTGTCGATCACTGGCGATCCCGAATTGCCGCCGATGATGTCGTTAGTCGTCACGAAGTCATAGGGTACCGACCTGTCGATCTTCGCGGCAGAAGCCTCGAACCCCTTCGCCAGATCGAAAGGCTCCGCCCCGGTTGCCCGCTCGAACGCCCCGCCCAGCGTGGTCACCGGGTTTACGTCCTGCCCCCGCTCCTTCCAGCCTTGCACCTTGCCATAGCTGATGCGCAGCGTGAACGTGGCGTCCGGGTACACCTTGTCGCCATATGCCATGAACCGCGCATCAGCGAGCTTCGCCCCCGCTTCCGCCAGCGGCCCCGTGTAACGTTCGTCGACCAGCTTCTTCAGCTCCCGCTCCCGCGCGTCGATCCTGCGCGCAAATACGATCAGCGGGTCGGTCGAAGCCTCAACTGCCTTCTGCCCCCCATCCCACAAAGCCTTGCGCACCGCCGGATCCGCAAGCGTCGATCCGCCCACCAGCTTTTCCGCCAACCCCTCAGGCGATTCCTTGCCTAGCAGCAGCTTGGTATCCGCATCGTCCGCGCCCAGATACTCGCGCGCTTTCGAAAGGCTCCACGTCATCATCAGCTGCTCAAGCCACGGATAGACCGGCGCCTGATCCAGCAGCGTTTTCTCCGTCAGTTCCAAGGCGCTTTCGGTGTAGCCCGGAAGCCGTTCCTCGTTCGGCTTCGCGCGCTCCTCCGCCGCTTGCACCAGCGTCAGCGCATGTTCCATCAGCGTGCCCGACGGAACGATGAAGCGCCACGACACATAGACATCCCGATAAGCCTTCACCGCCTTGGCCGTATCGCCCCAGGGATCACCAATCCCCGGTTTGCCCAGCGTCTTGTCCTTCAGATCAGCCTCGGCATCGGCCAGCATCTTGACGAATGTGGGATCATTGAGCGCCTGCTGACGCCCGATATAGACCTTCAGGCTGTTCTCGATCCCGAACAACTGGTCCGCGCCTTCACGCTTGGCCTGCGCGCTTTGCGCCATCGCCGTGATCAGCCGCCCGCGCAGTTCCGAAAGCACGGTGTTGGTCAAAGGCAGCGAAACTTCGCGCTGAAACGCAAGTTGCTCGCCCGTGATCAGCCGCTGCGTCGAACCGGGATTGCCCACCACGAACGTCGCCTCACCCGCCTTTGGCGCGCGCGGATTCCACTTGAGAAATGACTTCACCTTCACCGGCTTGCCATTCTCATAAGCCCGCAGGAAAGCCGCATCGAGAGCATAGCGTGGGAAGTTGAAATTGTCGGGATCACCCCCGAAAAACGCCGCCTGAAATTCCGGTGCCCAGGCCAGCCGCACGTCGGAATACTTGCGGTAGGTATAGAGCTTGTACTGCCCGCCGCCGAACAGCGTCACAACCTGGCATCGGTTGATCTTGGCGTCCTTGCAGCCCTCTTTCTCGATCCGCGCCACTTCGGCATCGCGCGCCTTGACCAGCGCCTCGCCCGTCGATGATCCGATCGCGGCCTTAACGCGCTGGGTCACGTCGGCAATTGCGGTAACCACTTCGGCCTGCTGACCGGGACACTTGAGTTCCTCTTCGCGCCGCGCCGGAACGAATCCCTGCTTCAACAGATCACGCTGGTCGGTGGAATTGTCCTGCGCGCATTCCACCACGCAGTGATGGTTGGTCAGGATCAGGCCTTCGGGCGAAACGAAGCTGGCCGAACACCCCCCGGTAAGCCGCACCGCCGCAGCCTGCACCCGTCCCAACCACTGCCCATCCGGTGCCCAGCCATAATCAGCCTGCATCTTCGCCGTGGGGAAAGCATCGAATGTCCACATGCCTTCATCGGCAAAGGCAGGGGCAGCATTAAGCGCCAGTGAAGCAATCGCTGCGGAAGCGAAGAAGCGGAACGTATGCATGACAGGAGTCCAGACGGTTTCAGTTGCAATCACCCCCTCTGGCACAGGACAATGACTCTGGAAAGATACAACATTACAATCCGCGCACTTCCGACACCATGCAGAAACCAATTAATCCTTGCGACAGAATGCCCTTGGCATAGTCTTGGGCCATGTGGTTGCTAAACAAAATGCTCACCCGGCTGATCCGCAAGGGTCGCCTGATCATCATCGACCATGACGGCAGCGAGTACGCCTATGGCGAAGCCTCTGCCGATCCGCTGACCATCCGCTTTACCGACAAGGGTGCCGCGATGCACATCGCGAAAGACCCGCGCGTCGGTGCCGGAGAGGCCTATATGGACGGGCGCATGGTTGTTCAGCCACCGCACGACATCCGCGATTTCGTGCTGTTCGTGATGAGCAACGCAAACAACGCGGGCGGCATCGATCGCAAGGGCCTTTTCCGCAAACTGGCCAGCAAAGCGCTTTCACGCATAGACCAGATCAACGAACGCGCCCGCGCATCGAAGAACGTCGTCCACCACTATGATCTGACCCGCCAGTTCTACGAACTCTTCCTCGATGAAGACCGGCAATACACGATGGCCTATTTCCGCGATCCGGCCAATTCACTGGAACGCGCGCAGGTCGACAAGAAAGCTCTCATCGCCTCCAAATTGCGGCTTCAGCCGGGCGAAAGCACCGGAATGCGCGTGCTCGACATAGGCTGCGGCTGGGGCGGACTGGGGCTGTATCTCAACCGTCATTACGGCTGCGAAGTGCTGGGCGTATCCCTCGCCCCCGATCAGGTCCGCTTCGCCAACGAGCGGGCCGAAGCCGCAGGCGTGGCCGACAAGGTGAAGTTCCAGCTGATCGATTACCGCGATGTTCAGGGCCAGTTCGATCGCATCACCAGCGTCGGCATGATCGAACACGTCGGCGCACCCAATTTCGGCGAATATTTCGCCAAGACCAACGACCTTCTCGATCCCGACGGCATCATGCTCACCCACACCATCGGTCGCAAGGGCGCACCGGGCACCACCGACAAGTGGACGCGCAAATACATCTTCCCCGGCGGATACATCCCGGCGATGAGCGAGCTGGTCTCCGCGCTTGAAAAGACAGGCTGGGAAGTGGGCGACGTGGAAGTCCTGCGCTACCACTACGCCTGCACACTGGCCGAATGGTATCGCCGCGCCACCCTCCACCGTGAAGAGATCGTCGCGCTTTATGACGAACGCCTGTTCCGCATGTGGCAGTTCTATCTGGCAGGCGCAGAACAGAGCTTCCGTCACGGCAACATGGTCAACTTCCACATTCAGAGCGTGAAACGCCGCAGCGCCCTGCCCATGACGCGCGACTACATGCAGCAGGAATGGACAAGGCTTGCCGCGCTTGAAGAAGCGCCCGAATGGCATCTGGAACGCAAAGCGGCTGAATAGAACATGCCCCGGCATTCCACGCAGCGGAAAGGTCGCTCCATACCTTTGCTCGCCGTTGCCATCCCGCATCACAGTCGTTAGTTATACTAACGAACAAGCCGTGATGCAGGATGCCCGAGCAATGACTAACCCCGTACCCACCGCCGCAGATCTTTCCGCCGACATTGCTCGCGTATTCGCGCTGCAGCAGGCGCATATGTGGGAGGCCAAGGCTTCGTCGGCAGCGCAACGTAAGGAGAAGCTTGCCCGACTGAAAGCTGCGGTCGAAGCCCATGCCGATGATATCGTCGCTGCGGTTCTGGAAGACACACGCAAGCCGGTGGGCGAAATCCGCGTAACGGAAGTGCTGAACGTCGTCGGCAACGTACAACGCAACATCGACAATCTCGATGAATGGATGAAGCCGGTCGAAGTGGCCACTTCGATGAATCCCGCTGATCGCGCACAGATCATCCACGAAGCACGCGGCGTTTGCCTGATCCTTGGGCCGTGGAACTTCCCGCTGGGCCTCGCGCTCGGTCCTGTCGCGGCCGCCATTGCGGCAGGCAACACCTGCATCGTCAAGCTGACCGATCTGTGCCCGGCAACCGCCCAGATCGCCTCAGTCATCATCAAGGAAGCCTTCGATGAAAAGGACGTCGCCCTATTTGAAGGCGATGTCTCGGTGGCAACCGCCCTGCTCGACCTGCCGTTCAATCACATCTTCTTCACCGGCAGCCCGCGCGTCGGCAAGATCGTGATGGGCGCTGCGGCAAAGCACCTCACCAGTGTCACGCTCGAACTTGGCGGAAAGTCGCCTGTCATCGTCGATGACAGTGCCGATATCGATCAGGTCGCTGCGCAGCTTGCCTCGGCCAAGCAGTTCAACGGCGGTCAGGCCTGCATCAGCCCGGACTATGTTTTCGTGAAGGAAGACAAGAAGGCCGCGCTGGTCGAAGGTTTCCGCACGAACGTGCAGAAGAATCTTTATGACGATGCCGGCCAGATCAAGAAGGAAGGCATCGCGCAGATCGTCAACAAGGCCAACTTCGACCGCGTGAAGGCGATGTTTGACGACGCCGTGGCCCAGGGCGCAACGGTGGCGGCAGGCGGCACGTTCGATGCCGAAGACCTGACCGTGCATCCCACGATGCTGACCGATGTCACCCCGCAGATGACCATCCTGCAGAACGAGATCTTCGCCCCGGTGATCCCGGTGATGACCTACGAAACGCTGGATCAGGCCATCGGATACATCGAAGCGCGCGACAAGCCGCTGGCACTCTATGTCTACAGCAAGGACGAAGCGAACGTGGAGAAAGTGCTTTCGCGCACCTCTTCAGGCGGCGTTACCGTGAACGGCGTGTTTTCGCACTATCTTGAAAACAACCTGCCCTTCGGCGGTGTGAACACCAGCGGCATGGGCAGCTATCACGGCGTGTTCGGCTTCAAGTGCTTCAGCCACGAACGCGCGGTCTATCGCCACATCTGATTTGCGGCTGACCGGCATCTTGCACCCCCGGCAGGTCGGAAACCCTCCCCGCTGCGACTAATTTCGCTAATCGCTCAATAAGTCTCGCTCCCCTCCCTTAAGGGAGGGGTCGGGGGTGGGTTTACGACGCCTGATCTGCAAACGATACGGCGCCAGAGGAGCGCCTGTCCCTGATCACGACAGCACGTTGCGATACCACCAGTCGCCAAACCGGTCGCCCATCCAGTTGCCTGATGATTCCCCGATATCCACCCAGAACTTCATCGGGCTGGCGCGCATCCGGTCGATCAGTTCGTCAATCTCGTTGCCCTTGATCTTGCCCCCGAACAGGCCCTTCATCGCCAGTTCGATAAAGGTGGCGGCAGTATCCACCGCCGTCTTGCCAGCACCGATCGGGTCGATTGCCAGCAGATAGCGGAACGCCGTGCCAAAGCGCGGATCGTTGGCAGCAGCGGGATTGGCCGCATAGAGCATTTCCTGCATCGCGTTCAGGAATCCGCCCCAAGGCACGGCTGCGCCCATTGCGGTGGCATAGATTTCCGAAAATCCGGGGCCGAACCTTCCGGCGCGGAAATGGTCGATCACCACGACCGCCGTTGCCATCACCTGCACCACCAACGCGATCGAACCGAGCGACTTCAGCACGGTTACCACCTTCGTGGCTTTCCCCCACGACCGCATCATGTCCAGCGCGGCGTCCAGCCGGATGGCCCGGCTGGTAAGGATCGTGGCGATATCGCGGGCGCTGAAACCGACCCTGATCGCGCTCCTTATCCCCATCAGCGCTTCCACGGCATATTGTGCCCCGCCCTGCGCGTTGAGGATCATCTTCAGCGTCTGGATTTCGTTACTGGCCAGATAGGCCAGGAAATCCATCGCCGGACCATTATCGGGCTGCATTTTCAATTGCGCCCGCAATGCGTCCAGCCGCCCCTGCTCATAAGGCGAAATGCCTGAAACCTTGTCCAGTCCGTTGCCCGCTCCCGGCATACCCGGCAGCGTGCCGGCAGCAGGCGGCGCGGCAGAACTCGGCCCGGCCCAGATGTTCTCGGACTGCGCATTGTTCAGCGCCGCCAGCGTGCGCCCATTGGGATCGACGCGGGAATCGGCAGGCCGCAGCCCGACCACATTGGTCTGGAAATCGGCAATCATGCCCTTGGTCTTCGGCCCGACCAGACCATCGACCGTCAGTTTCACGCGCGGCGCGCGCATCAGATCGTTCAGCCGCTGCTGCACTATCTTCACGTCCGCAGCCGTGTTGCGGCCACCGGCGCCCACACTGCCCTGAATTCTGATCGTCGAACTGATCGGCATAAGATCATTCCCCAAACGAAACCGCAGGTGCTGCCCTGCGCCCTTGATCATCCCATACCCGCCAGCCAGCCCCGCCGCTGTGATACGAACCACATGATCTGGCAGAACCGGCAATGGTTGCGATATTTCCCCCTGCCTGTTAGGCGCGCGGCGCGTATTTCACGGGAGTCGCCGCACTCATGTCCGATATCAAGAAGGTCGTACTCGCCTACTCTGGCGGCCTCGACACCTCCGTCATCCTCAAGTGGCTGCAAGTCACCTACAATTGCGAAGTGGTGACCTTCACCGCCGACCTCGGCCAGGGTGAAGAACTGGAACCCGCGCGCGCCAAGGCGAAGCTGATGGGCGTGCCGGACGAGAACATCTATATCGACGATCTGCGCGAGGAATTCGTGCGCGATTTCGTGTTCCCGATGATGCGCGCCAACGCCCGCTACGAAGGCGATTATCTGCTGGGCACGTCGATCGCGCGCCCGCTCATTTCCAAGCGCCTGATCGAAATCGCGCGTGAAACCGGGGCCGATGCCGTTTCCCACGGCGCGACCGGCAAGGGCAACGATCAGGTTCGTTTCGAACTCGGCGCCTATGCGCTCGAACCCGGCATCAAGGTCATCGCTCCCTGGCGCGAATGGGATCTGACCAGCCGCACGGCGCTTATCGCCTGGGCCGAACAGCACCAGATCCCGGTCCCCAAGGACAAGCGCGGCGAAAGCCCCTTCTCGACCGACGCCAACCTGCTGCACACCTCGTCCGAAGGCAAAGTGCTGGAAGATCCGTGGCAGGAAACCCCGGATTATGTCTATTCGCGCACGGTGAACCCGGAAGACGCGCCTGACGCACCGGAATACATCACCATCGATTTCGAAAAGGGTGATGGCGTCGCGCTGAACGGTGAAGCGATGTCGCCCGCCACGCTGCTCGCCGCGCTCAACGATCTTGGCCGCAAGCACGGCATCGGCCGTCTCGATCTGGTTGAGAACCGCTTCGTCGGCATGAAAAGCCGGGGCATGTATGAAACGCCGGGCGGCGAAATCTATGCACGTGCCCATCGCGGGATCGAAAGCATCACGCTCGATCGCGGCGCAGCCCATCTCAAGGATGAGTTGATGCCGAAGTATGCGGAACTGATTTACAACGGTTTCTGGTTCAGCCCTGAGCGGGAAATGCTGCAGGCGGCGATCGATCACAGCCAGGCGCGCGTGAACGGTACGGTGCGGCTCAAGCTCTACAAGGGCGGCGCATATGTCGTCGGCCGCAAGTCTCCCGACAGCCTCTATTCCGAACGCCACGTCACGTTTGAAGACGATGCGGGTGCCTATGATCAGAAGGATGCGGCGGGCTTCATCAAGTTGAACGCCCTTCGGCTGCGCTTGCTGGCACAGCGCGGTCGTTAAACGCAGCATAGGTGCGCCTAGGTGCATCTAGGTGCAGTTCAGAAACTATCCACCGAAAGGTGCGGGGGTTGTGGATAACTCCCGCATTTTTTGCTTGCGCGACTCACTGATGAGGCGCAGCTTTTGCCTGTCGAGAGTGTGGAAAACTTGGAAAGTTTGGATTTAACTATCTGATTTTCAAAAGAATTTTACACATCGACCCGAACAAGGATAGTTTACAGCGTAACCAACCAGCAGTTGCCTTCGGGTTGATCTGCGGCTGTGCAAAACTGTGGCCATCATGTTCGGAAGCGGGGTGTCAGTCGGCACCTTTTCAGATGTACGAAGCGCGGCAAGGACCTCGACCTCCGGGATCTGCCACCAGCGCGGAAGCAGCAAAGGAAAGACGACGACAGGCATTCCATCCCTCCCTTGCGGAAATTCGTCCGAACGTGTGCGAGCACGAACGGGAGCGAGGCCGAGGAGTGGAGGCAACGCCCGATAACGGCTTTTGATGACCGCTTGAAAAGGCAGTCAAAAGCAGCGGCGAAATGCGAAGCACGGCAAGCCAAGGCTTGCCAGCGATGCAATGCGGCGGACGAAAGGAGAGCGGCGCGAACCGGGCAAACGCACGGATCGGCAGCAGCCCAGGGGCTTCGCGCCCCGGACGGCATCCGAACGAACGCCATCAGCGTCGAACGCTTGGCATAGCAATGGCTGAAGCGCCTGAAGCAACCCGGAAACGGTGCGCGGAAGACAAGGCAGCCGGAGCAACGCGATGCGGAAAAGTACGAAACGGACGTAGAGTGGGGGCCGGCAGCAATGCTGGCCCCCATTTACTGTGCGTATGGCGGCTACTTCACCTCAAGCTGCCCCCGCACCGCGCCCTTGGGAAAATCGGCGGTGTGGACGTTGACGTAATAGTCCTTTGGCGCAGCGATGATCTTCTTCACCAGTTCCGGCTCCATCGCGATGCAGCTATCGCTGTCCTTGCCGGTCACCTCAAGTGTCGCCACCGGCTTTCCATCGGCTCCGGCAGCGCCTTCGTGGACGTGCGCCATTGTCGGCTTCGCAGTATTTTCCGCCCATAGCGTGAAACAGAAATCGCCCGTGTCGTCGTCGGCCTCGGCCTTGAACCCGCCAGTTCCATCCGCATCTCCACCGCCAGTTTCTGCCGCGCCGGTGAGTGCCGCTGTAAGCGTGGCGGGTTTTGCCTGCGCATGAGGGGCGGTCAGCACAAAAGCTGCCATCGCGAGCGTTGAAATTGCCTTCCTCATCGAACCGTCTCCCTGTTCGGCCCGGACTCGGCGCAAGGGCCAATCCGTCAGGAGCAGTCTATCCCAACCTTGGGCGCAAATAAATTGATGGCGCGCAATAGAGCACTTTCCGACCGATCTGGATCATCGTGATTGCGATAGGAAGCTCGCTGGCAAGGCGCAGCGTGCGGCAGGGGCTGGTTGCCCTGCAAGCGATGCAACGCTGTCCAGCGAGCCTCCTATCGCAACCGTAAAGCGGCGGGCCGAATTTGCTCCAGCGCAGCGTTGCTCGTCAGTCACAATGCCTCAGCATTGCTTCTTCCTCGCGCCTTGCCCTGAAACAAATTCGGCTCCGTCACGGTGAACCAGAACGGTCGGAAAGTGCTCTAGGTATCAGGTACAGGGATATGTGCCGCCGGTGCCGGTTACGCCCGGAGTCAGATTACGCTGGTCGCGGATCATGAATGCCCCCTCCTTGCGCAAGGTCCGATTGCTGACATAGGTATTCCCGAACAAGCCTCTGTAACTGTAATATACTTCGACAAACATAACCGCGCTATTGGCGAGAGCTGTTATCTGAGTTGGTCCATCCCCCATCCCGTTCAGCACTGGTCCGTTCAGGCCATTCTTGTCGCTATCGTTGCCATAGGCGCTATCGCGATCAAGATTGCCATAGCACCGCTGCCAGTGAATGTATTGCTTGCCAGTCGCACTATCGCGTTCGAGACTGGACAGGATCACGCGGCCACGCACGTTGAAATCAAGGCCGGCGGCCTGTTCCTGTGCACCGCGCATGACCTCGTTGATATCGGTTTCGTTGACGGTTGGCGTAATCACGCTGTTGTCGGTCTGGCCGATACGCGATGCGTTGTCCGCCAGCGAAAGCGCGATCTCGCTCATCTTCATATCAACGGTAGTGAGATAAACCACTTCGACGCCATAGAGCGCCAGCCCCAGCACGAACGGCGCGATGATCGCCGCTTCGATGACCGAAACGCCCGATGTGTCGCGCCACAAATGCTTGATGAGCTGCGATTTCTGCGACCTGACGTGCATGATCAACATGTCCTCGGCTGAGAGGAATAGCTGCCGGTCTGAAGCGCGAAGGGCTGGTTACGCTTCACAGCGGTGGACGTGATCTCGCGACGGGACCAGTCAACCGGCACCAAGGGGACCTGAAAAGTCGGATCATAAGTCACGGTGACGGTATAGACGATAACGTCGTTCGCCCCGCCGTTGCCGTCCTTGCCCAGATCATCATCCCAGCGCTGGTTGCCGTTGCGGTCTGTATAACTTTCACCGGGCGAACATTCTCCATCGCCGTTGGCATCGTCCAGTTTCTCGCCCTTGTTCGCGTTCACGAAGTCAAAATAGCTTTTACGCTTTGACGCCACAGTAGCGCGCGGCAGAACTTTCTTGATCGTCTTTTCAACAAGATCGTCGGCAAGACTCGTATCCCCGGTTTCAAGCGATGAATCGCGGGCCGCCTTTTCAACCGCGCCATCAAGCACGCCTTTGGCATAGACCAGCTGACCAACATCGAGGCAGCCGATCACCAGCATCAGGAACATCGGCGCGACAATGACGAACTCAATGGTTGTCACACCGCGCCGGTCGGCCAGCAGCCGACGCGTTGCCTTTCCGCAGACCGTGGGGAAAAGAGGAAGGCGGCGCATCACTGATAGATCCGCAACTCGCCAACGCTCTTGGCGATTTCCTGGAACTTCTCGTTCAGTTCGGTGGCATTGGTTGCCAGGAACGCACTGTTGCTTGATGCGCAACCGCTCAGGTCTTCGGTCAGCGAGGATGCGAAGGCGATCACCCACACACGGAAACCCTTGGCCTTGGCTACTTCGCACATCGTGCGGAAGCGCGTGGTGTGCCGCTCTGCCTGACCAGTGTAACCATCGGTCGTCACGCGACGGTCATGCCACTCCACGCCATAGGCCGACTGGATAGAATAGCTGGGTGCCATTTCACCGTCGGTCATGAAGATGATGTGCCGGGACACCTTGCCGCCATTGCTCGGCGCGATGTTTACGGTGTTCTGCCACGGGCCTTCGGGCGAGCTGAGACGCAAGCCCCAGATCATGCCGATATCGTGATAGGTCGATCCGGTAGCCGTCAGCGAATCTGCATAGCTGTTGAAGTCCGACTGATTCATCGTGGTGAGCAATTTGGCCTGCTGCGGGCAATAGGAGCCAGCCTTGCCGCCTCGGCTCGATTCCGCCGAACTGGTGAGATTGCCGTAGCTGTTCACACGATAATAGGCGACTTCCGGCCACATCGGCGCCCACTTCGAACTTGAATCATCGTCCTTAGGCACGGCATCGACATCAAGATCCTGCGCGTCCTTCGGCGTGATCTTGCCGCTGGAACTGTTGTAGGTAAAAGTGCTGTCGGCTTCGGTTTCACGCTCCTCGATGCAGCCACCCCACGTATAGTTGACCGCAGTGCCATTGCTCCCGTTGTTCACGGTCGCCTGCGCAAACGTCTTGTAGACGCTGGTATCATAGGTGACGCGCTTATAGGCCCAGCGGCTGAATTCCTGCCGCGTGCGGGTTTCGTAAATCGGGTCCGAAGTCGCGTAGCTGTAGGTGTAGTAGGTGCGCGTAACCGGATACGAGAACACACGCCAGCGGTTGCTGACGCGCTGACAGGTGTAGCGCGTGCGCAACTGCGGCTGGTTGGTGCGGTTGGTTGTAACCTGCTGGCCGTTGCCATTGGTTGTCGTGCTGGTGGTAACGGTGCTGCTGCCGTTATTGGCCCACGCCGTATCCGCCGGCCTGTTCGAATTGCAATTGTCCTGCGAGGAATAGTTCGTGTTGCTATACTGCGTTGTCGAACCGCTACTTTCGCCACTGTAATCTTCAGCGGTCGAATATACCGGATCGTCCCAGCCAACAAAGACCTGCTCGGTGATCGTGTTGAACACCGGTTCGCGCGATTGGATCGACCAGGTGTTAACAAGGAAATTCGGGTCGAGTGCGTAGATCAACCGACCGACATTGATCGATGAACTATAAGGAACGAAGGAATAGCGGATGCGCGCGTTCGAACTGGTCGTGGCGGTGGCAACCGTCGTATAGAAGTTCTTCATCGCGCGGCGCAGCGCCTGAATGCGTGTTTCGCCGGTATCGCCCAACTGGTAGTCCATCGACCCGGTGTTATCGAGCACCATCGTGATGTCGCTGTTGCCCACGCCCATCGTGGCCTTGCACGAAACCGAAATGTCGATGGTGTCATAGCCCAGCAGGTTCATGACCGCCGTCTCGACCTTGGTGGTCGCCACGCCTTCGATCATGTTGCCACTGTCGGCAGAAGCGGTTGTGAATGTCGTATCGGTCGCGCCGATATCATCTTCAACAAAGTTGGTGTTGAAATAGGTGGCGGCCTGCGCCTTTTCGGGATTCTGATAGCCATTCGTCGTCACGGCACGGCGCCCGGCCAGCGTTCCGGCGTCACACGCGGATTGCAGCCGGTTGCGCGCCTTGTAAACGCGATTGATATCAAGCCCACCACCGATCAGGGCGATGATAACGGGCACGCTCACGGCGGCGATCGGCAGAACGCTGCCGCTCGTGCTGGTCCGAAGACGTGTTAGGAACCCTGACATCTCGCTCAGTCTGCCTTCTGGTACTGACAACTGTGCCAGAAGCGACCCTAGCGGTTTCCAGAGTCCTAATGTTATATAAAATTCACTTAAATGTCATTTATTTTTAATACGCAAAAGTCCTAACGTCCCATCTTGGGCCGAATTAACCTCATGCCCTGCCGTCAAAAGCCTTCCAGCGTTGTTTTCTGACGCTTTCTTCATGCTCAGAGTGCAACGGAGGCGGTGCAATCTGTTTACCATGTTCGGCAACCGAGAATCGGACAGGGGCCGATTGCTGAAACCATTCGCCTTCAACCGGATGCTCTCTACGCTGAAAAAAGCCGACATCGCGCAAGTGCGGATCGGCCATCACATCGCCCAGATCGCGCACGGCCTGCGCGGGGATTTGCGCCTCGTTGCAGCGGCGCAAGAGTTCGGCGGTGCTGAAGCCCGGCGTGAACCGCGCGATGCCCTGATAGATCGCGGCCATCCCCCGCAACCGCTCCTGTGGCGACCCCAGACCGTTGTCAGCCAGAAAATCGGGCTGTTCCAGCAGGGCGAATATGCGCTGAACCGCACCATCATCATAAGTAACGATACTTATGTGTCCGTCTGCCGTAGGAAAAGGCTGTCGGTCCGGGTCGATCTGGCGGAAATATCCTGCGGGCGCATTGGGTGGGTCGAAGCTCAACCCGCCAAGGTGTTCGAGCAGCATAAAACTGGAGAACACCTCGAACATCGGCACTTCCACATGCTGTCCTTCGCCCGTGCGTTGCCTGTGAACCACTGCGGCAAGTGCGGCATAAGCGGCGTGAAGCCCGGCCACCTTGTCGGCAATCAGCGATGGCAGGTAACGTGGACGTGGATCGCCATCGACACGCGGCAACAGGGTCGTCGTGCCGGTCGCCGCCTGAATCACATCGTCGTAGGCCTGAAGATCGGCATAAGGCCCATCCTGCCCAAAGCCGACGCAATGGACATATATCAGCCCCGGATTGATCGCCTTGAGGCTGGCATAGTCCAGCCCGATACGTTCCAGCGCCTTGCCCCGCACATTGACGACGAAGATGTCCGCCTCGCGCAGCAAATCCAGCATTACGTTCCGGTCAGCATCGGTCTTGAGATCGAGCGCGATGGATTTCTTGCCCCGGTTCAGCGCCATCCAAGCAGGGGCCATGCCCGGCGTAACAGCAGCCTTGCCGGACCAGCGAAATGCATCGCCGATGCCCGGCGATTCCACCTTGATCACATCCGCGCCCAGATCGGCCAGAATCTGCGTGGCATAGGGGCCGAAGACCACAGTGGTCAGATCGACCACGCGCACGCCTTCCAGCATGACCGGCTTTTCGCTCATCACATCATCCTCAGGCAAAAGTGAACCGGTTGCGCTTCTCGCCCGGAACGACGCTGACCGCGCGCCCCAGCGGATCGTCTGAAAGGGCTGCGGCAAGGACATCAGCGTCGCGGCTGGTCGCGATGAACCGGCCACCAGTTTCCAGTTCACCGATGACGATTACCTGTTCCGGCACTCCCTTGGCATAGGTCACGGTGTAGGTGCCAATACGCCCGCAGCCTTCGGAAACTGCAGCCAGCGCGGCTTTGGGTGCGGCGTCGAGTGTGGCCTGTATCCCGGCGCTTTCGCAACCCGGCCAGTCGTGCGGCGTGGTGGACAGCACCGCAGCCCCGTATTTCGACTGGAAGCCCCCGTTAAGCCCGACCATACCGAAGCTGCCCGGCGCTTTCCGCAGTAGCTCTGCCATCGTGGCGAAAGCGTGCATGGAATAGTTGTTACCGGCCCCGCCGAAATAGGGCAGCCCGCCGGTAACGGTCAGGCCGCGCGGATCGTCCGGCGCAAGGCCAAGCCCATCGATGGCGGCGTTGAATACGGGCACGGGGAAGCAGGAGTAGAAGTCGAACGCCTGCATATCTGCGGCTTGCTTGCCCGCCGTTGCGAACGCAGAAGCGATGGCGGCATTTGCAGCAGGATACCCGCCGATGTCGGGACGATCGAGAATTTCCCGCTCATTCGCCAGCGCTGCGCCGTGCAGATAGACCCACCTGTCCTCTGGCACGCTAGCCGCTCGTGCCGCCTGAACCGACATGAGGACGACCGCTGCCGCCTGATTCACCTGATCGCGCGACACGAGCTTCAACGGATATGGGTCTGCAATCATGCGGTTGCGTTCGGACGGCGTGGCGATTTCCTCGGCGCTCATGGGCACGATCTGGGCCGAGCTATATGGGTTGTCGGCAGCTACCTGCGTGAACGGCGCGAATAGGCGGCCCATCTCCATTGCATAGTCGCCGCGTGACAGGCCAAGCCGCGCCCGCCGGGCATTCTCGCACAGGGCATAGGCGGTAACGGGGGCGCGAATGCCGTGCGCTATGCTCAGGGCTGACAGCGTGCCTTCAAAGCCCATGCCCTTGTCGATCCATTCGCATCCGATCGCGTTTGGATCATCACGTTCAGCCCAATCGCGGCTCTCATCCTTGGATGTCAGGTGCCGAACGGTGGAGATCGCCTCGCTGCCGAACATCAGGGCAGCGGGCACCTCTCCGCGCGCGATGCGATTCCCAAGGTCGGCCATGAGCGCCAGCGGCGATTGCCCGCCGACCTTCTCGAGAATGGCGACCGCAGGCGTGATCCCCAGCCGCCGGGCCACGGCCAGCGGCATGTATTCGGCGCGCCCGAATGGCACCTGCATCGCGCCCGATTCCTCGAACGTGCGGACCGCGCCGACCGCTTTGATCTGCGTGGCTACCTCAGCCATCGCCCCGCAATCGATCAATGCCGCCGCCGCAGCCCGTGCCGACAGCTCGGCAAAGGACAGCCCGACATAATCCGGTGCATCGATCCGTTCGACATACTGGCCAACGCCGACGATAACCGGCGTGGTATCGGGCACCTGCATTCGCGTCTCTCCCGCTCGTTTGGCAGCTTGGCCCGAAGGCTAAAGGCCCGCCCGCACAGCGTCCAATAAATTTAATCTTTCGATTTATAGGATACCTCAATATATCGACGTCATGCAGGTCGATGTCGATATCAAGGCGCTACGCTGTTTCCTCGCCCTTGCGCAGGAACTCAGCTTCGGTCGCGCCGCAAAGCGCATGAATCTGACGCAGCCGAGCCTTTCGGCGCAGATCCGCAAACTCGAACTGCAAGTCGGCCATCGCCTGTTCGACCGAACCACACGGGCGGTCGTACTCTCGCCTGTCGGCAAGGCTCTTCTGGGTGAAGCGCGGGCATTCATGGCGCAGACCGATGCCTTCGCCGCGCAACTTGCTTCATGGCGGGCACGGCCTGATCGGCGCATCGTCCTCGGCGCGCCGATCTATACGTTCGAACTGCCCGAACACGCCGCCTTGCTTTCGGCCATTGCCCGCGAAATGCCGGATATCGCGCTCAAAGTGGACAACGGCTTCGCCAACTCGCTGTGTGCGGGTCTGATCGATGGATCTATCGACATGGCGATGATCGTGGCCGCCGCCGTCCCTCATCAACGTTATCTGGCAGACATGGCAGCCGAAGGTGCGGGGGAGCTTGAAATGCCCGATGGCCTTCCCCGACTTACGATCAGCAACGAGCCGATTGGTCTTGCCATTCCCGAAGAGCATCCCCTCGCCCGCTTCGATGTGATCCCGGCCAGCGCCCTGGCTGGCTGCGTGATAGCAATGCTCGCTCCCCTGCATGGCCGGAGCCTCTACGGACCGATCTCGGCATGGTTAACTGCGGCGGGCGCCACCGGCTTCCTTCCCCCGGAAGCACACGCATTCGCGCTGGAACGCTATTGCCGCGAATACCGCATCCCCGCGATCTCCGTAGCGCAATTTCGCCCGCGCGATCGCGGCAACGTGGTCTACCGTCCCGTCACCGGGCTTGATGTCCGCACAGAGCTTGCGATCCTGCGCAGCAACCGCAAACTGCGTGCTCCGGCAGAAGACCGCCTATGGGCAATCGGTGCCACGCTCGTTCCCGAAAAATCAGGCGATTAGCCGCTCGGTCGGCATCGATTTGCTGGCTCTCGTCTGCGCCATCAGCGCACGTGCGCCCGTTGACATGTGCTGGCGCAGAAAGCGGCTGGCCGCGCTGGCATCGGTATAGCCCAGCCGGTGCGAAAGCTCGGTCAGGTTCGGGCGGCGGGCGGTGCGGAAATATTCGTCGGCAGTCCGTTTGCGCACTTCTTCAAGGATGGTCGCAAAGGTCGTGTCCCGCTCTGCCAGACGGCGCTGCAGGCTTTGCGGCGAAAGTCCCACAAGGCTGGCCACATGGGGCAGATTGGCGCGCCGCTCTGTCAGGTTGCTGGCGATGAAATAGCGCACCTGCTGCATCAGATCGCCAGGCCACTGGCTGTCTGCCTGCGCCAACTGCCGCTCAAGATACTGGCGCATGTTGGGATTGCTGCGAGGTGACGTGCGATGAAGGTCGGATTTGCGGAAGACCAGCGCGCAACGATCAGCGTTGAATTCCACCGGGCAGCGGAACACCGCCTGATGATAGCGATGGCTGGCAGGGGCGGGATGATCCAGTTCAAGCCGGATCGGAGTCCATTCCTCACCCAGCATCATCCGGGTGATTCGCAGTTGCAGGGTCAGCGTTGCCTGGAGGAATTGCGAGCCGCCATACTGCGCAGGCACCATCAGCACATGCCGGATTGCGGCTTCATGACCGGTGATATCGGTGTTTGAACGCATCGCCGCGCTTTCCAGGTGCATGTAGCGGCGCGTCAGACGGGTTGCTTCGTCCAGAGTGGAGCAATGGTCCCACAACAGGCTGACCGGGCCGAACCCGCGCACGTTGCACCACATCGCGAAAGCCACGCCCAGATCGGGCCTGCATGACGCGATGGAGGCTACCTGCAAGACATCGACATGCGCACTGGCCGGCAGCCATTCCGCATCGCGGCCCTGTTCGACATAGGTGTAGAGTTCGGGCGGGCAGATACGGCGCAGGTCAAGCCCCGCAACTTCCGCGAACTGCGAAAACTGGCGCATCGCACTGGCGTGCGCAAGACCGGTGTCTGAATCGTTCATGAGGTGATTTGACAATACTGCGGCATGATCCGTCAAGATCAATTAAGCGATTAAACGCACAATGCCTCCGTGCCCTGCGCCTGTCCAGTCTGGAAAGCCGGTCTGAAACAGCAACGCGGGCCATTCCATCATAAGCCGCCAGCAAGGTCGGCATCGGGAGGTAGGATGAAAACGCTTTATTCACGCGGCACGGCTCTTGGCGCAGTGATCGCCGCAACGGTCATGCCCGGCATCGCGCTGGCCCAGCAGACTGCAGATCAGCCGACATCAACCGGCCTTGCCGAAATCATCGTGACGGCCCAGCGCCGCACCGAGAATCTGCAGGACGTGCCAATCGCGATTACTGCCGCCAATTCCGAAACGCTGGCGCAGGCGCGCGTTGAAAACGTGGCGAACATTCAGGCGATCAGCCCCTCGATCAGCTTCCGCGTGACCAACATCGCCACGTCGAGCGCCAACCTGATCATTCGCGGCCTTGGCACCACGGGCAACAGCCGCTCGTTCGAAGGCTCGGTCGGCGTTTTCATCGACGGCGTCTATCGCACCCGTGCTGCAGCGGCCCTGCAGAACTTCCTCGATATCGAAAACCTGCAGGTGCTGCGTGGCCCGCAGGGCACGCTGTTCGGCAAGAACACCACGGCAGGTGCCCTGCTCCTGAGTTCCGCCGCACCATCGCTTAATGAAGCCAGCGGCGTGGCCGAAGTGACTTACGCCAATTACGATACCCTGATCGCACGCGGCGCCGTAACCGCGCCGCTATCTGACAAGGTTGCCGTCCGTCTTGCCGGGCTGTTTTCGCGTCAGGACGGATTCTTTACCGACAGCACGACCGGCAAGGATCTGAACGGCACAAAGACCCGCGCGGTCAAGGGCCAGCTTCTGTTCGAACCGGACGAGAACCTGACCGTCCGCCTGATTGGCGACTACTCATTCAGCGATGGCAACTGCTGCTATGCGACTTCGGCGTTCGTCGATGGCCCCACGCAGCCGATTATCGACCTCCTCACCCGCTTCCAGCCGTCCAGCAGCCAGCAGTTCCTCGGCGTTCTGGCCGGACTGATCCCCGCAACCGCGATGACGCCAACAGGTCGTGTGCTTCCGGCGCGCGATCCGTCGAAGTTTGAGCAGACTCTAAACGGCGACGGCAATCAGGAGATCGAAGATTATGGCGGCACGCTGCTAATCGATGCGCAGATCGGTGAAGGCACGCTCAAATCGATCACATCGGTGCGCAAGTTCTCGGTGGACCAGCGCGATCTCGATCCCGATTTCTCGGGCGCAGACATCTTCCGCTATAACGAGAGCTTCTCCAGCCGCTTCATTTCGCAGGAACTGGTCTACAACACCAAGATTCCTTCGCTGAATGCCGAGGCCGTGATCGGTGCATTCTTCTCGGACGAAAAGCTGCGTATGGGCCGCAGCCTGCCCTGGGGTAATCAGGCGCAGTTCTATTGGGATGCGATCTTCGCAAGCCTTGGCGTGGCTCCCGGCACCGCCTTTGCCGCGCCCGGCACATGGACGACCGAACGTATGGGCGGCACGGCCAAATCCTATGCCGGGTTCGCGCATCTCGATTTCGCGGTGGACGACACGTTCAATGTCATCACCGGCCTGCGCTATTCGGTCGAGAAGAAGAGCGGCTTCTTCAACAATGCGTTCTACCGCCCGATCCCGACAGACGTGTTCACCCTGCTCGGCATCGCGCCGTCGCCCGCCTATGATGAAACGTCCACCAACAAGGCGCTTTCGGGCACGCTTGGCCTGCAATACCGGCCGACCAACGACGTGATGCTCTATGCCACCTACAACCGTGGCTTCAAGGCGGGCGGCGTCAACATGGATGTGAACGCGGCGGGCACGCTGATCAACAACGCTGCGGTCTATAACGCCCTGCCCGCTCCGATCCGCGCGGCCTTCTTTGGCAACGCCCCTGCGCAGGCTCCGCTCGATCCGCGCTACAAACCGGAAAAGGTCAACGCCTTCGAAGTCGGCGGCAAGTTCCAGTATATGGATGGCCGCGCCCGCACCAATATCGCGTTCTTCTATTATGACCTGTCCGATTTGCAGATCGCGCAGTTCATCGGTCTGCGCTTCACCGTGCTCAACGCCCAATCGGCCAAGGATTACGGCGTCGAAATCGAAAACATGTTCCAGTTGACCGACGGGCTGACCCTGGGCCTGGACGGCACATGGATTCCGCACGCGCAATATGGCCGCGACGCCAAGATCGATCCCGTGCTGTCCGGCTCGCGCTTTCGCTTCACGCCGAAGTTTTCGGGCAATGCCACGCTTAACCTCGATCAGCCGCTGGGTGACAATCTGAACCTGCTCGCCCGCGTGCAGGCACAGTATACCAGCCGCCAGTTGATCAGCACTGCCACGCTGGATGAACAAGGGCCGGTAGCGCTGGTCAACGCCAACCTCGGCTTCAAGCTGCCGCAGACCGGCGTTCTGATCGAAGGGTGGGTGCAGAACCTGTTCGACAAGACATGGTTCACCCAGACCTTCCCCACCCCGCTGCAAACCGGTGACCGTAATGCCTATCCGGGCAGCCCCCGCACATACGGCATCCGCGTCCGCGCGAACTTCTGAAGGCTGAAAGCATGACAGCAATGGCCCCCGTCCTCATCCGAAGGCGGGGGCCTTTCGCATTTCAACATTGTGACTAGTCTGCATCCAAGAGCCACGAGAGGCCGAAAGGGAGAGCGATGATCGACGACACCGATTTCACCGGCAAGCGCGTGCTGGTCGTGGGCGGCTCAAGCGGTATCGGGAATGGCGTCGCCCATGCCTTTCGCCTGCGCGGGGCCGAGGTTCACGTCTGGGGCACCCGTGCCTCTGCCGCAGACTACGATGCCGCCGATGGCTCAGACCTTTCCGGCCTTGGTTACGCTTGCGTGGATGTGGGCAATCCCGATGCGGTCGAAGCCGCACCGCTGCCGTTTCCGGCGCTCGACGTGCTTGTTCTTTGCCAGGGCACCGTGGTTTACAAGCGCGGCGAATTTGCACGCGAAGGCTGGGATCGCGTCATGGCGGTCAACCTAGACAGCGTGATGCACTGCGCCATGAAGTTCCGCCCGCAACTGGCTGAAAGCCAAGGTTCCATCGTGATCGTCAGTTCGGTTTCAGGCCTCAAGGCGAACATCGGCAACCCTGCCTATGCCGCGTCAAAAGCAGGCGCGATCAGCCTGACCAAGACACTTGGCCAGGCCCTTGCGGCTGACGGCATCCGCGTCAACGGCCTTGCCCCCGGCCTTGTCGATACCAAGCTGACCAAAGTCACCACCGCCAATCCGCAGCGCCTTGAAGGCGCGCTGGCCAATATCCCCCAGGGCCGCATGGGCACCCCGGCCGACATGGCAGGCGCGGCGATCTTCCTCGCATCGCCGCTGGCTTCGTATGTTACCGGCCACACCCTCGTCGTCGACGGAGGGCTTACGCTGTGAAGGCCCTCCGCTACTATGGCGCGCGCGACATCCGCCACGAAAGCATGGACGATCCGACGCCGCAGGCCGATCGGGACGCCATCGTAAAGGTCGATGCCTGCTCGATCTGCGGATCGGACCTGCACATCTATCACGGCCACGGCTTTTCTGAAGATACCGGCTTTTGCGTCGGGCATGAAGCGGTGGGCGAAGTGGTCGAAGTGGGGCGCGGCGTTCATCGCCTGAAAGTGGGCCAGAAGGTGATGATCCCCGCTGCCGTCGGCTGCGGTGCCTGCCGCTCGTGCCTTTCGGGCGTGGTCAACACGTGCGAGAACAATGCCTTTGGCTGCTATGGCCTATCGGCAAAGCTGCAAGGCTCTCAGGCCGAAGCCGTGCGCGTTCCAGCGGCTGACATGAATGCAGTGCCGATCCCCGACGGCGTCAGCAGCGATCAGGCCCTGATGATGACCGATGCGCTGGCAACCGCGTGGTTCGGCGCCCGGCAGGCCGATATCCGTCCCGGCGCGTCTGTCGGCGTGATCGGGCTTGGCCCCATCGGCCTGATGGCCGTGGAAAGCGCGTTCGTGATGGGCGCGCATGTCGTCTACGCGATCGATCCGGTGCCCGAACGCCGCGCCGTGGCCGAAACGCTTGGCGCCATCGCGCTCCATCCCGATGAAGCCTCTGCACGGATCAAGGAGGACACGCATGGCAGGCGCCTCGATTGCGTGGTCGAAGTGGTCGGCTCGGACGCTACCGTCGAAATGGCGTTGCGGCTTGTCCGCGTGCGCGGCACGGTTTCGGTCATCGGCGTCCAGCAATCACGCCGCTTCCCCTTCCCGCTGGAGCGCGCCTTTGCGGGTGGACTGACCTTCCGCGTTGGCACCTGTTCCGTGCCGGAAGAACTGCCCGCGCTGTTCCCGCTGGTCGCATCGGGACGGCTGAAACCAGAACGCTACATCAGCCACCGACTGCCGCTGTCTCAAGGGGCAGAGGCCTATCGCCTGTTCGAAGCGCGCCAAGCAGGCGCGCTCAAGATGGTGCTGACGCCGGATTGATCGCCCGCCGCGCCGCGAACCAAGGCCCGATCCGGCGCACGGCTTCCTCTACCAGTGGCGTCGAAACCGCAAAGCTGAACCGGATGAAGCGCCTGCCGTTTGCCGGATCGAAATCGATGCCCGGTGCCGTCGCCACGCCGGTGTCGCGCAGCAGGGCTGTGCACATGGCCAGACTGTCGTCGGTAAACTCGCTGGCATCGGCATAGATATAGAAGGCGCCGTCGGGCGGGGCGATGCGACCCAGCCCCATCTGCGGCAGCGCTTCCAGCAAGATCGCACGGTTGCGGGCATAGGTTTCGACATGGCCATCCAGTTCGTCGCGGCATTCGAAGGCCATCAAGCCTGCTTTTTGCGCCAGCACAGGCGGCGTCAGGAACAGGTTGCCCATCCGCGCCCGCGCCGCATCGATCAGCGCAGGCGGAACCACCAGCCAGCCCAACCGCCAGCCCGCCATGCTGAAATACTTGGAAAACGAATTGACGATCACAGCTTCGGGCAGATGCTCCAGCATCGATGCCGCTTGCGCGCCGTAGGCAAGGCCGTGGTAGATTTCGTCCGAAACAACCTTGATGCCCTTGCGGCGGCAGACTTGCGCAATCGCCGCCATTTCCGCAGGCGCGATGATCGTGCCGGTGGGGTTGGCCGGGCTGGCCACGATCAGGCCTTCAGGCACGGGATCGAGCGCATCGAGTGCCGCCGCCGTCACCTGAAACCGCTCTTCCGGCCCGCATTCCATCTCGACCGGTTCGAGATACATCGCCTTCAACGTGTTGCGATAAGCCACATATCCCGGCCGTGCCAAAGCCACGCGCGCTCCCGGTCTGAACAGGCAAGACAGCGCCATGACGAAGGCCGGAGAGGCACCACAGGTCAGAATGACCTGCTCGCGTTCCACCTGCACACCATAGTTTTCGGCATAGCTGCCGGCGATCCGCTCTTTCAGTGGAACGCTTTCCCAGTAACCCATCGCCTCGCTATCAAGCACCTCATGCGCCAGCGCGATGGCGCGCGCCGGTGCCCCGGTGGAAGGCTGGCCGAACTCCATGTGGATCACACTCTGCCCCGCAGCCTCCATATCATGCGCGAGGCGGCTGACGGCGATGGCGTGGAACGGTTCGACTTGGGCGATCATCGCAGCGTGCTAGTTGCCGCCGAAACAAGTTGCAAGACTGGCTTGCGACCCGGTAATCTGGCGGCGATGCAGCGCCTGAAACTCAAGATCCAGCTTTATTGCGGCGATGAAATCGCGATGGGACCGGGCAAGGCAGACCTGCTTGATGCCATTGCGCGCGAAGGTTCGATCTCCGCCGCTGCACGCACGATGGACATGAGCTATCGCCGCGCCTGGCTGCTCGTTGATGCGATGAACCGATGCTGGCGCGAACCGCTGGTGGAAACCTCACCCGGCAGTGCCAAGGGCGGCGGGGCACGGCTGACTGCGTTGGGTGCCGCGATACTTGGCCACTACAGGGCCTTGCAGGCAAGGCTGCAGGGCACATCAGACTGCGCGGATTACAAGGCGTTGGCCGATGCCATGCTGGTAGAGCCGAAGGTCAGCCAGAAGGATAACCCTTAAGCACGCGTAGCCGCGCTTACAGGCCCGTAGCTTCGATCTTGCGCAATTGCACCAGTTCGGCGTCCGTTGGCGGCAACACGCCAATGCCGCCAACGGTGCGACGATCAAGGTCTGCCAGCACCGTTTCAGGATGGCTCCGCATCAGCGCACGCAAGTGCTGTACGCGGATCACAGCCATCGCCATCCCCAGCGTTGCGACCGACACAGCCAGCCGCCAAAGCTGGAATTCGTTGCTTTCCAGCGTCGAAAGAAACTCGGCAAAGCATTGCCACACCGCGACTGCGCCCAGCAATTCGGTGGCCCTCTGGCGCGGCGCGGCAAGCAGCAGCGAGCAGGTCAACACGAATGACCCGATGCCCGCCGACATCGGCGTCAACAGATCGGTGACATAACCAAAGCCAAGCGCAACCGCGGTGACAATCGCCACGATGCGCGCAAGACGGAGGATCTGATCGGGTGTCAGCTTGTCGAGTGGGCTTTGCATGAAACGTTGGATATCGGGCCGACGGTCAACAATTCGTTACGTAAAACTACTTGGTCCAGATCGCACCGATAAACCGAATAATTACAAACCATAACCCCATCGACATGGCGAGCGGCAGTGCAAGTCTGAGCCAGCCCGGCGGCTTGTCCTCCCCCGAATCACCCAAATCCTGCTGCGGGCCGAGCCGCGCCAGTTCCCGCTGCAAGGCATGAACGGGCGAATCAACAGGGCGCTGCGCCGCATCCACCGGACGGGGTGCCAGCACCTCGCTATCGGGGCAGGAAGCCTGCTGCGGATGAGATAATGGGGACGGGACAGGTGTTCGGGACATGGCGCCGCGCTTTGCTGAGAGCACTTGCCCACCATTGCAGGACCAGCCTCAACGCCTGCCGCACACCAGCCTACGTGGTTTTGCGGATCAGCCGCGTTGTGCCGATTCCAGCGGCTCGCCACGCACCGGATAACCAAGGCCATCGGGGATCATCAGCCACGCCGCGCCATCGCGCTGCTCCATGAAGGGGCTGATCGTATCGACCGGAGTCGCTTCGGCATGGATACGGGTATCCTCGAACGAGGCGAATTGGGCCAACCGTTCAAGATTGCGGCGCGTCGGGAAGATGATCTTGATCAGCCCTTGCGCCGCCAAATCCAGCGCACCTTGCGCGCTGGCCCAGAACAGGTGCCGGTTCTCGGTCGCATCCACTTCGATATCCACCGCCCCGGTGCCTAGATCGGCCAGATAGAAGCGAGTGTCGAAGATTCTTTCAGTCCGGTGTTTTGGCCACCACCGCGCGAACGATACGAGCCTTTCCGGTGCAAGCCTCCAGCCATAGGCATCAAGCACTTGCGCCAGATCGCCCACCGATATCAGCATCCGCCGCGCTTCGGCGGCGATCGTGCCATCGACGACACCTTCGATCCCGACGACAAGGCCCGTCTCTTCCAGCGTTTCGCGCACTGCAGCCACGCGCGCCGCCAGGTCTTCGATATCGGCACCATCGCCCGCTATCCGGGCGGCAAGCTCACGATCCGCCGGATCGACCTTGCCGCCCGGAAATACCGTCGCGCCTCCAGCGAATTTCAGGCTCGCGTTACGCTCAACCATCAGGATCTGCGCAGCGCCGCCTTCGGGATCACGCCGGAAGATGACGATCGTTGCCGCCGGAGTTGTCTTTGCCAGCCAGTGTTCCGGCTCGATATCATGCGTTTCCATCACGCCCGCATCATGCTGCGGCGCGGATCGCTTGCCAAGCCCGTCGATCTTGTCGGATCGCTTTACAACCAGCGCTTGATAGATTTCCGCAAAACAGGCAAAATCCTTTATTCATAATGCCTTGACAATTCTGGCACGGTGCCTGCATAGTGTTGGCCGTCCCGAAGAGTAATTTCTTCTCGAGGCGGAGCCAGTCCCCCCGGTCTCCCTTGGCTCCGCCTCTCCCGGGACTTCTCGACAGATTGAACCCACAAAAAAGACGCGACCGGCAATTGCCGACCGCGCCCCGTTTCTGGTGCAAGTTCTTTCCGAGGGCGGCAGTTTCCTGCCACCGCCGTGATTATAGAATCAGGCCGCTTTCACGCCCGCGTCGTCCATCACCTGCTGCAGTTCGCCAGCCTGGAACATTTCCATCATGATGTCCGATCCGCCCACGAATTCACCCTTCACGTAAAGCTGGGGAATCGTCGGCCAGTCAGAAAAGGATTTGATGCCCTGACGGATCTCCATGTCCTGCAAAACATCTACAGTGGCATATTCCACGCCCAGATGTTCGAGAATGGCCACCGCCTTGCTCGAAAAGCCGCACTGCGGAAACAGCGGCGTACCCTTCATGAACAGTACGACGTCATTGCCGTTGACGATCTCGGAAATGCGCTGGTCGGTCGACATGGGATTTGGTGTTCCTTTCCGCTCTCAATTGGGAACGGCAGTGGTCAGTTGCAAGGCGTGCAGTTCGCCGCCCATACGCCCGCCAAGCGCTTCGTACACAAGCTTGTGCTGCTTCACGCGGGGCATCCCGGCAAAGCTGGCCGAAACGACACGCGCGGCATAGTGATCGCCATCGCCCGCCAGATCGGTAATCTCAACCTCGGCGTCGGGCAAGGCAGCCCGGATCATCGCCTCAATCTCGGCAGCGGGCATCGCCATCAGACTTCGCCGATCAGCTGGCGGCGCGCATCGATCTGCTTGGCTTCCATCGCCGCGCGGATTTCCGCTTCGTCGGTTTCGATCCCGGCAGAAACCAGATCGCCCAGCAACTTGCGGATCACGTCTTCGTCGCCCGCTTCCTCGAAATCGGCCTGCACCACAGACTTGGCATAAGCCTCGGTCTCTGCCGCATCCAGACCCATACGCTCAGCTGCCCACACGCCCAACAGACGGTTGCGGCGGGCGTGAACGCGAAACATCATTTCCTCGTCGCGGGCAAACTTGGCTTCGAATGCCTTCTCGCGGTCGTCGAAAGTGGTCATCAGCCGATAGTCCTTGTTGAAAGCCTTTCTCAGCCGATAATCAGCCAGAGCGCCCACGGCAAGGGACCACAAAAAGAAACGTTGGCGTAGCCCCTTTCGACAATGCCGCTTAGCGCGCTCCGCGACGGATATCGAGCAACACGCCGCCCTGACCGTTCACATCGCATGAAAAGCTGTCACCATTGCGCAGCCTGCCTGACACGCGATAACCGTTGCCGTTGCGCGTGGCGTCGTAAATCTCGTCCACCTCGCCTCCGCGCGATGCTTCAGTTGCGCAATTGTCGACCGCCTGATCCAGCCCGCGCGTGACGCTGCCCTGTCCATAGCGGTCACCATCACCCTGCCCGACCTGACCGCTGCCCTGCCAGTCCTGTACACGGCCTTCGCTGCGCCAATCGTCATTGCGCGGCGCATCTTCGGGGCGATAGCGATAGCCATCGTCCTGCGGGACGCTGCGTTCGCGGTTCTTGCTGGCGTTGCTTGCCGCGCTGGCAATCGCGGCAATGCCACCAATGATCAGGATACCGGCCAGAACATCGCCGCCATCGATCCCGCGATCCCGGTGCCAGCCGCGCCCGCCCCAGCCCCCGCCGTTCCAACCGGGCCGCGCCTCTGCCGCGAGTGGCAAAAGTGCCGTCGCCATACCGGCGGCGGCCAATGCGAATTTGGTAATGCGTCCTGCCATGATCCGAAATCCCGTCCTGCCGGTTGCCGCGTTGATCCCCGGCGGCAAGCCTGCGTCCCATCCTGTAGCCAAGGCTAGGCGGTTCAGGCTTTCCGATGCCTGAACCGCCCGCCCCGCAGCGTCATGTCAACGCAGGCTTACAGCCCACGGATGCCGCTGTAATCGATGTCGACCACCCGGCCGCGCTCGATCCTGCACTTGAACGAGCCGCTGTCATAGCCGCGCAGCGAAGAGTTCCAGCCGCGATAGTCGTTATTCCAGCCCCGGCCATAGCGCGCATCGCCATTGCGCCAGTCGCGGCCCTGCGTGTTCACCGCGATCCGACCACGCACTTCATAGCCCCAGCGGGTATTGCGCACGTCGCGGATATCCGTCACGTCTGCCCGGCCCCAGCTCACGCGCCCGGCGTTGCGTTCGGCAGCGTTCACGCACTGCTCCACCGCCATTCGCGGATTGCTGCGGCCCCAGTTGTTGTTGCCCCAGTTGCCGTTGCGGCCATCGTTCCAGCCATCACGTCCGCGCCAGTCATCGCCGCCATAACCGATGCGGTCATAGTCGTAGCGATCATTGTTGCTTCCTGCCGTGGCAGCAATGGCGGCAATCCCGCCGATCACCAGCGCGCCCGCAATGATATCGCCGCCGTCGATGCCGCCGCGATCACGGGCCATCGCCGGAGTGGCCGAAGACACCGCAACCGCTGCGGCGGCGGCAGTTCCGACCAGGGCCTTGGAGAATGTCTTCATGGCTTTGATCCTTCATATTCGGCGAGCCTTTCCCGCCACAGATGAAGGTTTGCCTGATTCGCGCTGAGACGGCGCTGAACCGCCATGACAGGCATTGTTCATAAAAATAGGGATTTATATGAACAATTCTATTGTTGGGCAGCAGCCTGCTCAAGCCCGGTCCAATAGGCCAGAAACGCCAGCACATCAGCGCCGCTGGCGATCACTTTCTCCACCGGCTTGCCCGCGCCATGCCCGGCACGTGGCTCCACCCGCAACAAATGCGGACGATCACCAATCTGCGCGGCCTGCAACGCAGCAACATATTTGAAGCTGTGCGCCGGAACCACGCGATCGTCGTTCTCGCCCGTGGTGACCAGAATGGCGGGATAGCCCCTGCCCTCGGCAATGTTGTGATAGGGTGAATAGCTGCGCAGCGTGCGCCAGTCTTCCTCCCGATCCGGTCGGCCATAGTCGTCGACCCAGAAGCGGCCCGACGTGAACCTGTCGAAACGCAGCATGTCCATCACGCCAACATCAGGATTGGCCGCAGCGAACAGATCGGGTCGCTGGTTGACCACTGCCCCAACCAGCAACCCGCCATTGGATGATCCTTGCACCGCCAGCCCGCCCTTTGCGGCAATGCCTTCTGCAATAAGGTATTCACCCGCCGCGATGAAATCGTCGAAGCTGTTCTGCTTCTTTTCGCGCCGCCCCGCCTCGTGCCAGGTCTTGCCGAACTCCCCGCCCCCGCGAATATTCGCCAGCGCAAAAGCCCCTCCCGCTTCCAACCAAGCCATGCGCACAGGCGAATAGCTGGGCGTCAGCGAGATATCGAAACCGCCATAGCCGTAAAGCAGCGTGGGCAGAGGCTTCCCAGCCTGCGCCAGCACCTTCTTGCGCACCACATAAAGCGGCACTTTGGTTCCGTCCTTCGACGCGAACTCACGCTGCTCCACGCTGTAGTCCGCCGGATCGAAGCCTGCCTTGGGCACGGCAAAAGGCGTCACCTCTCCACTGCGCAGGTCCATGCGATAGATCGCGGGCGGCATGTTGAAGCTGGTGAACTGGTAAAACGTCTCGGCATCGCCCGGCCGCCCACCAAATCCGCTGGCCGTGCCGACGCCGTTCAGCGTGATCGCCTTGCCCGGCCGCCCTTTCCGGTCGGCCATCACCGCCACGCTCTGCCCATCCTTCAGGTAGGACAACAGGAAGCGGTCGCCGATCATGCGCACACCTTCCAGCACGTTGCCACGTTCTGGCACCACCACCCTCCAGCCATCCTTCGGCTGTGCCAGATCAAGGCTGACGAGGTGATAGTTTGCCGCACCCCGATCGGTCAGGAACCATAACCGGTTGCCGATCCCCGCGACCAGCCGCCAGTGATCGACGATTTCGGGCACCAGCGGCTCGGCCTTCCACTGCCCCGCGCGCCGCCCCTCCAACTGGATGAGGTGGACGGCGTTGCGCCGATCGGTGCTGACCTCGCTCACGATCAAGGCCCAGCGCCCATCGGCGGTCACCTGTGCCTTGTGGCTCCATTCAGGGTGATCCGGCGTCGCATAGACCTGTTCGTCCTGCTCTTGCGCACTACCCACGCGATGAAACCACACCGCCTTGTCAAAGCGCGGCGCGCGTGGATCTTCGCCTGCCTTCGGTTCGGGAAAGCGCGAATAGAGGAAACCTTCGTCCCCGATCCACGCAATCTCGGTATCATTGGCCCAGCGCACCTGCTCGTCCAGCAATCGCCCGCTCGCCACTTCGACCACGCGCAATGTGCGCCAGTCGCTTCCGGCTTCCTGTTCGGCAAAGGCCACGAACCTGCCGCTGGGTGAAGGCTCCCACTGCGCCATCGCCAGCGATCCGTCCGCGCTCCACGCATTCGGATCGATCAACAGTCTCTGCTGACCTGCAAAGCCCTTGCGCACCCACAATGCAGACTGGTTCTGCAAACCGCTGTTCCGCGTATAGAAATAGCGGCTCCCGGCCTTGCGGGGCAGGCCATAGCGTTCGAAATCGAACAGACTGCGGATGCGCGCGGCAAAGCGGTCACGCTGCGGCAGCTTGGCCAGGTAATCAGCCGAAAGCGCGTTCTGCCGCGCCATCCAGCCCGCCACCTGAGGCTGGCTGCGCGGATCGGCCTCAAGCCAGCGGAATGGATCGGCAACACGCTGGCCGAACACCTGCTCCACCAGACCGTCGTTATGTGTTTCAGGATAGGCGCTGCGCGGCAGGACAAGGCGAGTGGGCGCAGGCGGAGCTGTCGCAACCCCGGCACTGACTGCCGTGGCAACAGCAGCAGGCAACACCGCCTCGCCCGCCGTGTCTGCATCGGCCCTGTCGTTAGAGCGTGCTGGTGCCGACGCGAAAAGCGCCGTCGCAGCCAGCACGCCCAAAAGGCGCGCACCTTTCCTGTCCTGCTCCCACATCATCGTTGTCAGGAGTTTAGCACACCTGACCGTTCAAAGGGAGATGGTCTGAACGGCTGTCATTCGTTCGGTTTCAGGCCCGTCCAATGCGCCAGAAACGCATAAACGTCTGCGGTTTCCTCGATCAGCTTCGAAACCGGCTTGCCCGAACCGTGCCCGGCGCGCGTTTCGATGCGGATCAATTGCGGCTTTGGCCCCAGCCCTGCCGCCTGCAGGGCCGCGGCATATTTGAAGCTGTGCCCCGGCACCACGCGGTCATCCGTGTCAGCCGTGGTCACCAGCACCGCCGGATAGGGCGTGCCCGCCTTCACGTTATGGTAGGGCGAATAGGCCCGCAGCACGCGCCAATCCGCCTCGACGTCCGGCTTGCCGTAATCATCCGTCCAATACCGGCCCGCCGTGAAGCGATCAAAGCGCAGCATGTCCATCACACCAACTGCCGGATGCGCGGCTGCAAACAGGTCTGGCCGCTGGTTGACCACGGCGCCGACCAGCAAACCACCGTTCGATCCACCTTCGACGGCAAGACCCGTCTTTGGCGTCTTGCCGTTGGCAATCAGCCATTCGCCCGCAGCGATGAAATCGTCGAACACGTTCTGCTTGCGCGCCCGCCGTCCGGCATCGTGCCACGCATCGCCATACTCCCCGCCCCCGCGCAGGTTCGCCACAGCATAGGCCCCGCCGCTCGCCAGCCACGCCATGCGCGCAGCCGAATAGCTCGGCGGCAGCGAGATGTTGAAGCCGCCATAGCCATAGAGGATCGTGGGCACCGGCCCGGTTGCATCCTTGCGCCGCACCACGAACATCGGGATTTTCGTGCCATCCTTGGAAGGATAGAACACCTGCTCGACCTTGTAGTCATCCGGCGCGAAGTTCAGCGGCACTTTCTGCCACACGTCAGATTTTGCGGTCCTGGCGCTGATCTTGTAAACGGTGCCCGGCGTGGTGAAGCTGGTAAAGCCGAAATAGCCGGTATCATGCCCCGGCTTGCCCGAAAGCCCCGCCAGCGAACCAATGCCGGGCAGTTCCACCGCGCCCAGCGGTTTGCCATCGAGTGTGAAGGTCTGCACCTGCGACTTCACATCGCGCAGATACTCCACGAACAGGCGATCCCCGATGATCCGCGCGCCTTCAAGGTTGGCATCACTTTCTGCCACGATAGTCGTAAAGATCGGCTCTGCGCCGGACAGATCGACCTTCACCACCTTCTTGAGCGGCGCGTCCTTGCTGCTGACGAACCACAGCGTATCGCCGATACCGTCGATCAGATCCCACTGCGCGGTCATATCCGCGATCAGCGGGCGCGTGGTCCAATCGCCCTTGCCAATTGGCGCGATGGCCACCGCCGCCAGCGGATCGGTGCCTTCGTGGCTGGTCACCACCATCCACCGCGCATCGCTGGTCACTTGCGCATTGTGGCCCCACTTCGGCTTGTCAGGCGTAGCGAACACCGGGCGATCGGCAGACTGCGGCGTGCCCAGCTTGTGATACCACACGGTCTGGTTGTAGTTCAGCGCCTGAAACGCCTCACCCTCTTTCGGCGCTTCGAACCGCGAATAGAGCACGCCGTCTGTACCGACCCACGCGATGCCGCTGAACTTTACCCACTTCAGTTCATCGGACAGCGCCTTGCCATCAGCAGTCGCCACAAACTTCATCGTCCGCCAGTCAGACCCGCCGTCCTGTACGGTATAGGCCAGTGTCGCCCCATCGGGCGAAGGCTCCCACGCATCGAGCGCGGTTGCGCCATCCTTGGCCCAGCCATTGGGATCGAGCAGCACGCGACCTTCAGGCGACGCCTTGTCGCGCACGATCAGCTGCGCCTGATTCATCAGCCCGGAGTTGAAGGTATGGAACAGCCGCCCACCCTCTTCCTGCGGGACGCCCCAGCGCGGGTAGTCGAACAGGCCTTTCAGCTTTGCTTCGAATGCCGCACGCTCTGGCAGGGCCTTCAGATAAGCATCCGTGAACTTGCTCTGTCCATCGACCCAGGCCGCAACCTTCGGATCAACCCGCACGTCGGCCTCCAGCCAGCGGTAGGGATCGGCCACCTGCTCCCCAAATGCAGGTTCCGTCACGCTCCCCCGTTCGGTCTGTGGGTAGGTCAAGGCAGGTTCAGCGGCAATTGCGGGCACGGCAAAGGCAACCGCAGACGCGGCGGCAAGGAGGTGACGGTTCAAGGTCATGGGGGGCTTTCGTGCGATTCATTTCGGTTGCCAGTGAAACTAGGGATCGTTCAGCGCGATGCAAGCAAAGCTGAACAGGTTTACACTGTTTACACAGTCCAGAGAAACATGGCGGAAGCCCTCCCGCACAAAGAAAAACGGGCGGAGCCGAAGCCCCGCCCGTTGATCTTTTCCGGCGAACCGAAGCGCGAAATTACGCGGCTTCGTATTCGTCTTCGTCAGCGGTCATCACCGGACCCGAATCCTGACCCTTGGCCGAGGTATCGCGGTCAACCAGTTCGATGACAGCCATCGGCGCAGCGTCCGAACCTCGGTAGCCAGCCTTGATGATGCGGGTATAGCCGCCGTTGCGATCGGCATAGCGTTCGGCCAGAGCGCCGAACAGCTTCTGTTCCTGCACTTCGTCAAGCAGACGGGCGTGTGCGAGACGACGGTTCGAAAGACCGCCCTTCTTGCCCAGCGTGATCAGCTTTTCGAGGTAGGGGCGCAGTTCGCGCGCCTTGGGAAGGGTGGTGGTGATCTGTTCGTGCTTGATCAGCGCGGCTGCCATGTTGCGCAGCATTGCGATGCGGTGAGCAGATGTACGACCCAGCTTACGCTGGCCCAGCTTATGACGCATGGTATTACCTTTCCGTTCGTAGGGGGGCCGTGCGAGGTACCCCGATCCAGGCGGCTGTTAAGGGCTGCCGCCAAATCGCCCTTGAAAGCAGGGCGTCCCGAGGGACGCCCTGAATTTCCTTAACCAAGCAGCTCTTGTTCGAGCTTCTTGGCCATTTCTTCGATGTTTTCCGGCGGCCAGCCAGGGATGTCCATGCCGAGGCGCAGGCCCATCGATGAGAGGACTTCCTTGATCTCGTTGAGCGACTTGCGGCCGAAGTTCGGCGTGCGCA
>NZ_JBMLSM010000199.1:0-37409 GCF_049240505.1 Novosphingobium sp. | reverse complement strand
GCAGGCTGATCTGTCACCGCACGAAGACCGGATCGCCACCTCGGGACTGGCCCGCTATGGCATCGGGCAACTGGGCGCGCAGGTTTTCCGCGATACGCCTGCGGTTCTGCTGCCACTGTTCATGACGACGATGCTGGGCGTTGAGGCATGGCTGGCCGGGCTGGTCGTGCTGGTCCCCAAGCTGTGGCTGATCGTGTGCGATCCGCTGGTGGGCGCGTGGTCTGATCGTGCACGGGGCCGGTTCGGCCGCACGCCGTTTCTGGTGGCAGGCGCGGTGTTGACCGGGCTGGGCTTCGTGGCGCTGTTCACCTTGACCAAAAGCGGCAGTCCGTTGCTGTCGGCAGCGATCACGTGCGGTCTGTTCTTCCTTGCGTCCACTGCATTCTCGATGTTCTCGGTGCCTTATCTGGCCATTGCGGCGGCGCTTTCGCACGACGCGCACGAACGCACGCGGATCATGGTGTTCCGCATGGTGTTCTCTACGCTGGGCGTGCTGGTCGGCGTCGGCGTGGCGCAACCGCTGGTCTATGGGCTGGGTGGCGGCGATTTCGGCTGGACGGTGATGGCGGTGGTGCTGGGGCTTGCCTCGATGGCCACGATGCTGGTGACGGCGCTGGGCCTGATGCGCGTGCCGATGATCGTTGACCAGACCGCGCCCGGCACCCTTCGCAGCCAGTTGGGCGCTATTGCGGGCAACCGGCCCTATCTGGTGCTGCTCACCACCTGCCTCGTGCAGAACGTGGGACAGGCGGCGGGCTATACCGTGATCGGCTTCATCTACCTTTACGCGCTGCAGGCGGTGTGGATCGTGCCCGCGTTCATCCTGATCATGTCGATCTGCGGGATCGCCGCCCAACCGATGTGGCTGCGCCTTTCGCGCACCTGGGGCAAGGAGCGCGCTTATGTCGTCGCCTCGCTCGGTTGGGCAGCAGTCACGGCAACGTGGTATTTCATCCACCCGGCTGACGATGTGCTGGTCACGCTCCCCGGCCTTGGCGCGCTGGGCACGCAGCATGTGCTGGTGCTGGTGCGCGGCGGGATCATCGGCGTGGTCAACTCCGCCTTCGTCATGCTTTCGCTGTCGATGCTGACCGATACGATCGACTATCAGCGCCGCCACAAGGGCGTGGCCAACGAAGGCGTCTTTGCGGGGCTTTTCTCCGCAATAGAAAAGCTGTCGTTCGCGCTTGGCCCCGTGCTGGCCGGGCTGGTGATGAGCGCGTTCGGCTTCGTATCGTCCACCGGCGGCGCGGTGGCGCAGACGCCGCAGGCGATCCACGGCATCGTCCTGCTCTACAGCCTGATCCCGGTGGGCACGCAACTGATTAGCCTGCTGATCTTCTCGCGCTATCGGCTGGACAAGTAAGGGACCGCAAACATGGCGATTTCACGACGCGGACTGGTTTCCGGCCTGGGTGTGGGCATGGCGGCACTGGCTCTGCCGGACGTCGCTGCAGCGCGCACGCCGCCACACCGCCAGCACACCATGCGCACGCCTGCTCGCCGTGCCGTGGCGATCACCGAATGGAAGCCGCAAGGCCGCGCGCGCGGCACGATCCTGTTTTCGCACGGCGCAGGCTCGGCCCCGTGGCACTATGATCTGATCGTGCTGCCCTGGGTAGAGGCGGGCTGGCGGGTGCTGGCCCCCCTCCATGTGGATTCGCGCGAACACCCGCAAACCGCGCAGTTCCCCGGCCTTGCCAGCTGGAAAGCCCGGATAGAGGACGTGCGGCTGCTGGTGGCCGGGATGAAGGGCAAGCCTTTTGTCGCGGCGGGTCATTCCTATGGCGGGCTGGTCGCGCTGACGCTGGGTGGTTCGCAGCCGGTCCCACCCGAAGGGCTGGCCCTGCCACTGGTGCCTGCGCTGGCCCAGGCGGTTATCGCCTTTTCCCCGCCCGCGCCAGTCCCGGTGCTGGTCACTGCCGAAGGATATGGCGCGCTCAAAGTGCCCGCCCTGATCCAGACCGGCACGCGCGATCTGATCCCCGGCGGCCCCGAAGATGGCTGGAAAGGCCACCTTGCCCCGTTCGAAGCCGCGCCTGCCGGTGGGCAGCGCTATGGCCTCGTGCTTGAAGGCGCGGACCATTACTTTGGCGGCACCATCTGCGATATGTCGCGCCCCGGCCCGGCGCAACTGGCGCAGATCGATCTGGCCAACCGCTATGCCGGGCTGTTTCTGGCAGCGTTCGGAAGTGGCGACAGCGCGGCCTTAAATGCACTGAACCAGCGCGTGACCGACCGCTACCCCGCCGCGCTGCGCCACAAATAGCGCAGCAGCGGCGCAGGCGTCTTACTGCTGCGCGATCTCGTGGATCGTCGCCTTGAAAGCGTCATCCGTTTGGGCTTGCCCGGCTTCGTCGGCGTCTTTCAACTGGACATGAAACAGGCGGGTCATGAAGTCCTGCCGCGCCGCTTCGCGCTGCTCCAGTGCGGCTTGATCCAGTTCCAGCGTCTCGATCCCGGCGGCCAGATCAAGGCCGCTGGCCTTGGCCACGCGCTCTGCTGAATCGAGCCGGTCGCGCAGAACCGACAGTTCGCTGGCCAGCACCATGATCATCGACATGGCCGCGTCCATGCCCGGCGCTTCATAGAACTGCGGGCGCTTGCCCTTGGCATAACGGATAACGTGCGGGCGGTTTTCAGCTTCGGTCATGCTGGGATTTTCTTTTCGTATCAGAGGGTCAGGCAGCGAGCGCGGAAGCATCTGCCTTACGGGCGATCAGCACTTCCCAGCCGCCGCCGGGCGCAAATTCGCCTGCGGTGAATTCACGCTCGGCCACATGTTCGCTGGCTTCCTGGCTGTAACCTTCGGCAGCGGCGGCGAATTCCATGACCGCCATCGGCGCGGTATCGAAGCGCACTTGCGAACGGTCGAACCCGGCCTTTTCGGCAAGGGCGATCTGGTCCATGTCGCGCATCGCGCCCCAGAACGGCTCGTTATTGTACCATGTCTCGTTATCGAGAATGAACTGGGTGAACGGGTCCATCAGATCAAACGGCGGAAGATCGGCGTGGATCATCAGCCCGCCCGGTGCCAGCACGCGATGCGCTTCGGCAAAGACGCGCGGCATGGCCTTGCCGCTGGTTTCGTGCAGCAGGATATGGCTGACGACCAGATCGAAGTGGCCATCGGGGAATGACGTTTCCTCGGCATTCATCTGCGCGAAGTTCACGTCCAGCCCCATCCCGGCAGCGCGGGCATGGGCATAGCGCACGCACGGGCCACCCACGTCGATGCCCCACACTTCTGCTTCGGGGAACAGTTCCTTGTAGGGCAGGGTGGAATGGCCCACGGTGCAACCCATGTCGAGGATGCGGCGCGGCTGGAAATCGGGCATGTGGCGCTTCAGGTAATTCACCACCGAACGGCCCATGTCATCGTTGTTCGGGCCGGTATAGCCCATCGAATAGAGATAGACCCCGCGATCATAGAGCGCGCCGACCGAAATGTCGGCTTCGCACACTTCGCTGCAATAGCCGCCTGGCATACAGTGAATGTCCAGCGCGGTGACGTAGCGTGGCGGGGCAAAACCTTCGGGAATGTCGAGCACAGCCTTGGCCGCGCCGGAAAGCTGCGCCGCCTTCGCGTTCATTTCCGGCAGCTGGCGGTCGACCGATGAGGCGACCGATTCCCACAGCAGTTCCTGCGCCACGCGATTGGCCGAGGCATAGTGCTGAAAATAGATGTCATCGACCATGCCTGCCCGAATGTCGCGGCGATCGGCAGGGGCGCGGCCATTGGCCTTCTCAAAACTGCGGGCAACGCGGCCCTGATAGATGGGGGTGAGGCCCGGCAGCAGGGTGGACTGAATGAAGCCCTTGAAGCTTTTTGCAAATTCCTGCCGCGATGCTTCATCAGCGCTCGCTTTCGGAAGGATCGGATGATCGGCCTGCTGGAAAGTGTTGAGCATCGTGCGACTCCGATAGATGGGCATCAGTCATGCTGACCGCGCCCGTTTCTTGCTTTTCCTCCCCCTTGCGTCAAACCGTGCCGGACCTTGCTATCCGCACAGCGAACACCCTTGTGTAGCGCACTGCGGTCTGATCGAGGAAGACGGAAACATGCGCATCGACAGGCTGGCTCCGATTCAATCAAGCGGAGAGGGTAAGCGGGCCTGACCGAGATATGACCGTCAACCACCAGCGATGGATGCAGACAAGATGGATGACTTGAAGATGACTCGCCGTGGCAGCCTTGGGCTGGCAGGTCTTGCCGCCGGGCTGGCAATCGCGCCCGGCGTGGCGAATGCCGCCAAAGCTGCGAAGGGGCCAAGCAAGCTGACCCCGGCATTCAAGACGAAGATCGACTTCAAGGATCCCGAATGGACGCGCGATACCTATGTCCGCATCGATGGTGATATCGATCCGACCAAGGAAAAGTGCGGCTGGCTGAAGGGCAAGGCCTATGGCGTGCGCCCGAACGAGCCGGTGCGCCAGTTGTTCGGTGTCGAAGGCTTCAGCTTCACCCGTACCAAGCGGCTTGAGGATGGCTCCTATCGCCGGATGCTGCGCGAAATCGTGTTCTACCGCGATCTTGAAACGGGCGAACTGCTGAAGACGTGGCACAACCCCTATACCAATGAAACGGTGAAGGTGGTCCCGATTGCCAACGATCCGTTCAACTTCACGATTGGCGCATTCGCCCCCGAACCGCCGTCATACGGCGGGATGAACAAGGACAAGCCGCCGCGCAAGCCGTTCCTGCAGGACTGGGAATTCGGCCCCGAAGGCACGATGATCCTGCGCAGCGACATCGACATGCAATATCCCAATGCGCTCAATCCCGAAAAGTGGGTGCGGGAATCGTCTGGTCCGATGAATCGCGTTTCGGAACACTTTATCTACACCGTGAAGCGCGCCGATGTTGAAAACCCGAAGGTCACGCACATCCCGCACATCGGTGCGTGGAGCCGTATCACGCCGTGGCTGCCGTGGATGCTGATGGGGCAGGCCGAAGGCCACGTGAACTACTTCACCCACTTCCAGACCATCCCCGAAGGTGAAAAGGGCCTGCCCGCCGATCTGGTGGCTGCGGCCCGCGCGATGGACGAAAAGTGGATGCACGCGCCGACCGAAGATTATGGCCCGTCGCTGTCGAGCCTTGAAAACTATGCCCGCGAACAGACCCCGGCCCCGGTTCCCGCAGGCTGGACCCCGCCCAAGCCGCCGCCGGTGGCCAAGGCCCTGCAGCGCGGCGGCGAATAAGGCGCTTTGCCCAAGATGCGAAACGGCCCGTCGGAGCAATTCCGGCGGGCCTTTTTCTTTGGCGATTGTATCTTTTGTAAGCGCAAGCGAGGGCAAGCCCACCCCCAACCCCTCCCGCTTGCGGGAGGGGAGCGAGACTTGCTGAGCGGCACGCGAAGTTAGTCGCAGCGGGGTGGGCTTCGGAACCTATCGAAAAGTCTCCATCCCCGGTATCAGCCCCCGATTCCGACAGGCGGAGAGCAGCGCGGCGCAGCTACGCTGATCGGCCAGCAGGCATAGTCTTGGCCCATAGAGACTGAACCGCGTTTGAGGGAAAGCACGATGCCTGTCGAAATCAACGGACTGATAAACCACAACATATCGAGCGAGACAGCACCGCTGCCGTTCGAGACGTTCGACCCCGAAGGCATCGCCCGCATGGCGCGGCTGCACGATGCCTGGGGCTATGACAAGGTGCTGGTCGCCAATGCGGCTGTCATGCCGGATAACTTCACGATTGCTGCCACGATCGCGGCCCACACCACGCGCCTTGGCGTGATGCTGGCCCATCGCCCCGGCTTCATCCCGCCGACGATGGCCGCGCGCATGTTGGCCACGCTGGACCGGCTGATGCCGGGCAGGCTGGGCGTCCACATCATCACCGCCGCCAGCGACGAGGAAACGCAGGCTGATGGCGATTACCTGACCAAGGTCGAACGCTATGACCGGGCGAAGGAATATATCGAGATCCTGCGCGCGATGTGGACCAGCGAAGCGCCGATCACGCACGACGGAAAATGGTTCCGCTTCACCGGCGGCTTTGCCGCGATCAAGCCCGCCAACCGCGATGTGCCGGTCTATTTCGGCGGCATGAGTCCCGCCGCGCTCGAAGTGGCGGGGCAATACTGCGATACCTTCGCCACCTTGTCAGATACGGTTGCGGGCATGACCGAGGTGGTGGCCAAAGTGCGCGAAGCGGCGGCGCCCTTCGATCGCAGCCCGGCCTTCCTGTGTTCGATGCGCGTGATCCTTGGTGAAACCGAAGAAGCCGCATGGGCACGCGCCGATGCCATCCGCGAAACGGTGGCCGCCAACATGGGCAAGCTCGATAAGAACACGGCAGCGGTAAAGGCCGATGGCTTCAAGCGCACGGCGGAACTGGCCGCGCGCGGCGATCGGCTGGAAAAGTGCTTCTGGAACGGCATCAACCAGTTGCGCGGCGGGCAGAGCAATTCGGGCGCGCTGGTCGGCACGCCTGCTCAGGTCGCAGATGCGCTGATGGACTATTACGACGCTGGCGTGAACAAGTTCATCTTGCGCGGCTTCGATCCGGTGGAAGACGTGATCGGCATCGGCCGCGACCTGATCCCGCTGGTGCGCGCTGCCGTGGCGGTGCGGGACGCCGCGGGGTAAGGCTGGCCCAAACCGTCGTCATTCCCGCGCAGGCGGGAATCCAGCGACAAGGCAGAATCGTCGCCATGCGACGGCATTCTTGTTTGACTGGATTCCCGCCTGCGCGGGAATGACGAAGAGGGGTTGGGTTTACTTCCCCGTCACCCGCTTCAAAAACGGCAGCGTGCGCTCCAGCAGACGCACCGGGCAATCCTGTGGGGCCATGTGGCCGCAGTTGGGCACCAGTTCCAGCGTCTTGTCGATGGCCCCCGATGCGGCAAAGGCAGGTACGCCGTGCGCATCCACCGGCGTTTCGTGATCGTCGCGGCCCCACAGGATCAGTGTGGGCGCGGTGATCTTCGGCAGGTCTTCGGCAGAGCGTGAGAACGGCGTGAACTGCGCATAGGCGGCCTTGCCCACTTGCGGATCACGCATCGCGCGATGGTTCAGATCGGTCCACTGCCGCACCAGTTCGGGCGTCACGCGCGCCTTGTCTTCCATGTTGGCCAGCAGGATCTGTCGCCAGTATTCGGGGCGGTGGAACGTGGGGTGCGTGCGGTCCTCTGCAGCGGCCTCCTGCAATGCCTTGGGCATCGTCGAAATGTCGAACGGGAAGCGCGCGATGGCGATGTTGATGGCCACCATGCCGATGATCCGGTCGGGCCGGGTCGCGGCATAGGCCGTGGTCGGCACGCCCGCGCTCGATGTCCCGACGATCACGAAGCGGTCGATCTTCAGCTTGTCCATCAGCCCGTCGATCACCGCCATGCGCTGATCCAGCGAATAGACACCTGCCGGGTTGGGGCCGGAAAGTCCCGATGGCGACTGGTCATAGCGCACCACGCGATAATGCTTTGCAAGCACCCGCGCCATGTCGTCCCACTGGCGCAGGCTGGCGAAGGAGCCGTGCAGCAGAAGGATCGCCGCGCCTTTGCCTTCGTCCACGTAATGCACCGTCTCGCCCGCGATGGTGGCTAATTGTGACTTGGGCAGCGCATGGCGCTGGCGCATCACGGCATCGGTCGGGATCACGGCATCGGGATCGGGGGTCTGTGCCGCTCCGGCTGTCGCCATGCAGAAGGCCAGCGCCGCGATAAGGTGCCGAACCTTCATGCCGCAGCCTTTCGTGTGGCGGCCAGGCGGATCACCACATAGCGGCCATTGTAATTGCACGATGATCCTTCCGCGCTTTGCAGATCGGGCGCGAAGGTCAGTTGGGAAAGCCCGAAGAACTGCCCCGGCTTCGTGTCCGCATGATCGCCATCGGCCTCATAGCCATAACGCAGGTGCCATTCGCCCGAGGGCAGCGCGGTGAGTTTTTCCGCAAAACTCACCGCGCGCGATGACTTGAAGCCGCTGGTTTCGATGGCCACGGCAATGCTTTCGCCCGACTGGCTGATCGCAAGGTCAGCGTCCCATTCATACAGAACTTCGCCATCGCCACCCAACGTCGCGCCATGAAGCGCCCATGCGCCTGCCAGATCGGGCGCGCTCATTGTGCTGCTACCGCAGGTGCCGGAACCAGCGTGCGGTCAAACCACGCGCGCAGATCCTTAGCCGTTTCCTTCGGCAGTTCCAGCATGGGGTAGTGGCCCAGATCGGGGTAGCGGATCAGATCGACCTTGGTGCCCGAAAACTGCTTAACCGCATCGTCGGCCAGATAGGCAGGCAGCACCGGATCGGCGTCACCCCATTGCAGCAGGATCGGCGCTTTCACCTTTGCCGCATCATCGCCCGCACCTTTTGACCATACGGCCTTGAGATTGGCCTGATAATACTGGCGCACCCGTTCGAAACCGCCGGGGATGTTGTTGGTCTGGTAAGACCATTCCACGGTTTCATCGGTCAGCCGTTCGGGCTTGCCATAAAGTTCGCCCAGCGAGCGCCGGTAATAGAAGCGCGGGTAGTAGTTGGGCACGACGTTTTCGTGCGTCCACACCATCGCCATCATAAGGCGGCTGAATTCGCTTGGCGGCGGTGCCTTCAGCGGCAGGGTGGACAGCGCCAGCGCGGTTACCTTTTCAGGATGGGCCGAGGCATAGAGCGTGGCGATCGTCGCCCCGCTCGATGTGCCGACGATGGCGAACTTGTCTACTTTCTTCGCTTCGACGATCTGTTCCAGCAGCTTCACCACGCCGGGCATCCCGGTGGACGGCGCGCTGTCGGTCGACAGACCATAGGGCGGCCAGTCAAACCGGATCACGCGGTAGCGGTCGGTCAGCGCATCGGCCCAGACGTCCCATTCGCGCAGGTTCGTCATCGAAGAGTGCAGCATGACCACAACCGGCCCATCGCGCGGGCCTTCGTCGCGCATGTGAATGCGCGCGGTGCCATATGTCTCGAAGGTGGAAGGCGCGGTGGCCTGCGCCTCTACCACCGATTCATAGGACGGGTTCCACCAGCCCAGCCGCATCGTCAGCAGGATCAACGCGACCAGCCCGATGGCGACAGCCGCCATGAAGCCGAACATCCGCACAAACTTCATGTCCAAAACTCCCCTGTGATTGGTTCAGCCGCGTTCGCGTGCTTCAGCGGCCAGCAATCGGGCGCATTCGCCCTGTTCGATATCAAGCGCACTGCGCATCCGCCGCCGGGCGAGGGCGTAAAGCCCGCTCGCTGCCAACAGGCAGGGCAGGCACACTGCGGCGATGGCCCAGCCCACCAGCGCATCGTCGCCCAGCACGCGCTGCGTCAGGCTGGCGACGAGCAATGGCCCCAGCGCCGCACCCAGCAGCGTGTTCAGCACCAGCGTGAGCGAAACCGCGCTGCCGCGCATCTGCGGCGGCACCACCGATTGCAGCGTGGCCAGCATCACTGTGCCGACGACCGAGAAGACCGCCGCGGATGATGCTACCAGCAGCGCCGCAAGATGCTTTTCGCCCGCCAGCACGGCCAGCACCGATGGAATGGCAAACAGCGGGCCGAAAGTCAGGATCGCAAACCGCGCCATCGGCTTTCCGGCACGCATCGACCGGTCGAGCAAGGTGCCGCCGATCAACGGGCCAATGGCCGAAAACGCCATCGCCATCGGCCCAAGCCACGCGGCAAGGAAGGCGGGATTTACACCATAGCCGCGCATCAGCATGGTCGGCGCCCAGGCCGATGCGCCATAGGCCACGGTAAAACACACGGCGAAGCCGAAATAGAGCGGCAGCAACACCGCCCGGTTGCGCCAGAAATAGCGCGCCTCATCCGCCCCCGGCGCACGACGCGGACCGGTTGTCGCCAGCGTTTGCCGCGCAGGTTCGCGCGCCAGAACCAGCAGCATTGCCGCCACGATCAGCCCGGCAGAGCCGAACAACAGGAACGCCAGCCGCCATGCAGCAAGGCCGCCGATCAGCGGCAGGCCGACAAAAGCACCGGCGGCGGCCGCCGTCAGGATAACGCCGGTAACGGAAATGGCGATGCCATTGGCCAGCCCTTGCCCGGTCATGAACACCGCAATAGGCCGCCCGCGTCGTTCGGGCACGAAGAGGTCCGCGATGAGCGAGATCGCGGCAGGGCTTAATGCCGCTTCGCCAAATCCCACCAGCAGGCGCGCGGTGAACAGTTCGCCAAACGAGTGGGCAAACCCGCTCCAGATCGTGGCAAGGCTCCACACCGTAATGCCGAAGGCGATCAGTTTGCGCCGCGAAAAGCGGTCTGCCGCCATGCCCATCGGCACGCCCATGCAGGCATAGAACAGCCCGAAAGCCAGCCCCTGCAACAGGCCGATCTGTTCGTCGGTAACGCCCAGATCGGCTTTCAGCGGATCGACCAGCAGATTGATGGCAGACCGGTCTATCACCGATAGAATGCCGGCAAGGAACAGGATGCCCACCGTCATCCACGCCCGCCTTGCGAAGGGCTGGCGGGTGGGCGGCATCATGCCCTCGGCGGCACTCGCCATCGTTACAGCAACCCGCAGGCGCGGGCGCGCGTCTTGATATAGTCGCCCAGCCAGTCAAGGTTGCGGAACCGCAGCGTGCCCCGGCCAACGGCGGTGGAGCTTTCCGCCATGCCCGCGACAAGGCGGAAAGCCTTGGCCATCAGGAACAGTTCGCGGTTGTCCTTTTCGGCCTGCGTGAACGGGCGAACAGATTCGTAACCCGCTTCGAATGCTTCGCCGATGGCGGGATCGAAGCCGTAGAACAGGTTGCCCCAGACGAAGTTCTGCACGTCCTGCATCAGGAAGTCTTCGCCCGCCGCATCGAAATCGAGGAAGGTGATCGCGCCATCCTCGTCCACATGCACGTTGCTGGGATGGAAATCGCGGTGGCACACACCCAGCGGCACTTCGCCGCTGGCGGCCAGTTCATCGAGGCGTGCATCAAGCGCCGCAGCGATCAGCGGATAGTCGCGCAGATCATCAGGCCGGTCGTTCACGAACGCGACCAGCGCAGGCATACAGATGTTGTAGTCCTTGGCCGTCTTTGTGGAAAAGGCGTGGTCCTTCCCCGCCCAGGCAAAGCCGTGCAGGTGCATCTGCGCCATCGCGGCGCCAATGCGGAACGCGGTTTCGTTCGAAAGCCGTTCGCCAAACTTCACGCCCGGCGCCCAGTCATACATGGCCAGCGCGCGCGGCCCTTCGGGCGAGGCAACCTTGAAATAGAGACGGCCATCGTGCTGCGGTACGGCTACCGAAGCCGGATAACCCTGCGCCTGAAGATAGGCGAGGAAGTCCAGTTCATAGGCCACGTCATCAACGTCGCGGTACGTCTTGCGCCACACGCGCAGGGCGTACTTGGTGGTTTCGTCTTCTACCAGATAAACGTCGTTCATCCCGCGATAGAGCAGGAAACAGGTAATCTCGCCCTTGGTCGGATAACGGCGTGCAACCTCGCGCGCGATGAATGCGGGGTGCAGGACGGAGTGCGAAACCTGCGCAACAGGCAGGTCATCCGCCATATCAGGCGTGATCGAAGAAACTGCGGAGTTCATTGGCAATCCGTTCAGGGGCTACGTCAAAGATGTCGCGATCAAGATCGAGCATTTCGACAATGGAGCAGGAGGGCATAAGTGCCGCAGCGGCCTTCGACACATCAAGCAGGTCTTCGGCGGATTGCAGCAGCAATGCAGGTTGGCTAACAAGGCGCAGGCGCGCAAAATCCCATGACCACACGCCTTGGTATGCCCATGTGAAGCGGTCCAGCACGCGCGCCTTGTCGGCAAAGTTGAACACCGCCTTTTGCAGCGGCACCGCCGGATCGCGGCTGGTGACGACATAGTTCCACAAGTTGCGCAGCAGCGTCAGCGTGGAATCGCCGCTCTCTTCCGGCGCAGGATAGGTCAGCGCCTCATCCAGCTTTTTGGCGGCAACATCGGCGGGGAACATCGGAATGCCGGTCAGCGCAAGGCGGCGCACCCGGTCGGGCTGGGCAATCGCCAGTTCGCTGCACAACAGCGTGCCGGTGTGAAAGCCATAGATGTCAATCGGGCCAGCCAGCAGCTCGTCCGCTTCAAGCGCGTCCAGCGCATCGGAAAACGCGGCGGCATAGCCCGCCATGCCCGGCGGCGATGGTGGCGCATCCGACATGCCATAGCCCGGCGTGTCGAACGCGAACACGCGGCGGTCTGCCGCCAGCGCATCGATCAGCGCTTCGTATTCATAACCCGACGAAGGGTTCTGGTGCAGCAGAACCACCGGCACTTTTGCGGAATCGGCAGGACCAGCCACGCGGTAGTGCATCTGTCCGTGACGGCAGCGGGTATAGGCGCGGGTGATCGAAGGATATCTGGGCATGGCGGCAGTATGATCCGGCATCTGATGGTTGTGATTGAATTGGTTCGATTGTCCGCCAAGCGGTGATGGGTGGGCTATTCCTAAAGGCTGCGCAACCTCCGACAACCGTCACCCTGAACTTGTTTCAGGGTCCATTTTGCGGTCGAGAGCGGTGGGCGGATTGGCGAAATGGATCCTGAAACAAGTTCAGGATGACGAGCAACGAATATCGCCGCTTTATGCCCGCCTCACGCCCCCAGTGCCCTAACCCGCGCCGCTTCCATCTTGTCCTCGTCCAGATCATAGCACCACAGGAACAACCCGTTGATCGCGAACATCACCGCCGGGATCACCGCAAAACCCAGCTTCAGCGCAAGGATCGCGCTGGCCGGCTGTTCGATGATCTGGCCGCCGGTGGTGGGCACATAGTTCAGCCAGCGAAGGAACACGCCCAGCACGGCCACGCCCAGCGCGAAGCTGACCTTTTCGACCACGGCGATGGCGCTGGAAAGCAGGCCTTCGCGTGCTTCTCCGGTCAGGAAGCGGTCATAGGCCTGCGTATCGCCCAGCATCGAGATCGACATCAGGATCAGCGCCCCTGACCCAAGGCCGCTGACGATGCCGCGCGCCACGATTCCCACCGTGCTGATCGATTGATCCGCCACCAGCCAGCTTAGCGCCGCCGCGCAGAACAGCACCACGCCGATCAGGTAGGTCCGGCGCTTGCCGATGCGCTTTCCGGTCCACACCCACAGCGGCATGGCCAGCGCGGTGACAAGGTTCTGCGTCATCGCCAGCACGATCTGCCCGTCATATCCGATGCCCACCACGTTCAGCATGAACAGCAGCATCGTCGATGCCACGGATGCGAACGAGAGGAACTGGAAGACCTTGGCCCCCAGCAGCATCATGAATGGACGGTTGCGCACGATGGCGCGCAATTGCGCCATGTTGGGCATGTGTGAAGTGGCGCGCCGCATCCCTTCGGGCGCGTGGCGCACCGGGATGGACAGCGCCGTGGCCGTCATCGCGCCGCCGATGATCAGCGCCATGACCAGACCCATCGTGGCATAGCCGCCGCGCCCCGCGCCGCCGCTCTGCACGAGTGCCGCCGTGCCCGCCAGCGCCAGCACCTGCCCGATGGAAACGAACACGGTGCGGAAGGATATCAGTCGGGTGCGTTCGTGGAAGCCATCGGTCAGTTCCGAAGGCAGCGCCATATAGGGCACGTTGAACAGCGAATAGGCGGTCGAATAGATCAGCAACGCCGCGATCATCCACGCCATCAGCGCGCCTTGTCCCAGCACCGGCGGCGCAAAAAGCATCAGGAACGAAACGGCAGACAGCAGCGCGCCCGCCATCAGGAACGGCTTGCGCCGCCCCCAGCGGGTGCGCGCATTATCGGACATGGAACCCACGGCCACGTCGATCACCGCATCGGCCAGCTTGGAAATCATCAGCAGATAACCGGCGATTTCAGGCGATTGGCCCAGCACCGTCGACATGAACGCCGGATAGAAGCTGGTCACGGTGTTGAGCATGATCGAAACGCCCACCGTGCCCACGCTGAAGCCCAGACAGACGCCGATGGAAAGGCGGGTATCCTTGGTTGAAGCTGTGGCGGCGGTCATGCTGCGTGCTCCTTCAGGAAGCCCATGATCGCGGCAGCTTTCGTTACGGGATCGCCGGGGGTGGCCAGCGCGTGTCCGTTGTCCAGCCGTTCCAGCGCGGTCGCCACCGATGCGTTCAGCAGCGCCAGTTCGGTTTCGGGCTTCAGCAGCAGGGTGGGGGCCTTCACCCGCTCCATCCGTTTAAAGCTACGATAGCGGAACGCCGCGACATAGGGCTTGTGATAGGTGTCCAGCGCTTTCAGCACGTCCAGCGTGATGCGGTGCAGGATCTGCGGCGGCGGCATGGGCACGGCAAGGCGGCGGTCGGGCACTTTCATGAAGTGCGGGAAGAACAGCGCTTGATCACGGCAGAAATTGAACGCCCAGACCAGGTGGCGGCCATATTCGTCTGGCTCCACCGATGGCGCATAGTTGGCGATCACCGCATCGCGCAGCTCGTCGTCATATTCGGTGATGCCATCAAGGATCACCGCGCGCACCCGGTCAGGATATGCGGCGGCCAGTTCGCAGGCGATGCGCGCGCCGGTGTGCGTGCCATAAACGTCCACCTGTTCCAGCCCCAGCTCGGCGCACAGGCGGTCCATTGATCCTGCGAAGTATCCGATTTCGGGGTCCGCCTCTGCCGGGGCCACCGAATCGCCATTGCCCAGCGTATCGGGCGCAATGATCTCGCCCATGCAGCCCGCCGTGCGCAGGGCCAGCATGAAGTCCTGCATGAACCACGAAGATGCGGGCGATGCGTGGAGCAGCAGCAACGGCGTTGCATCGGCATCAGCTGCGGGCAGGCGGCGCAGATGGACCTGGCCTTCGTCCAGTTTGACGAAAGCGCGCTCAATGGAAGGAGTGGGGATCTGGGTCATGGGACGGCAGCGTATGCTCACTGCCCGCATGTCTTGCGCCCGCTTGTGCATTAACCGTCTGGCGGAGAGGTCTGGCAGCGATGTTCGGGAACCGCGCCACAGGATCATGCTGTTGGGCATGGACTGGCGTTTGAATCCCTCTGACGATGATCTGCTGGCTGCGCTGGAGCGCGGCGGGCCGATGAACATGGCGCGCGCCATCGAAGTGATGGAGCGGCACGGGCTGGACGGGCTGGTGCTGGGCGATCCGATCAACGTCTATCACGCGCTGGGCCACTGGCCGCAGATCGGGCGGACGCGGCCCGGACAGCCGCCGGGCACTTTTGCGCTGATCGCGCGGGTGCGGCCCGAAATGCCGGGTCTGGTGACCAGCCGTTTCCTGCATCACTATAGCTGGGCCGATGGGCGTGACCGGGCCGATGTGGCGGTCTGGCTCTATAACGACCTTGGCGATTGTGGTTACGAAACGCTCGGAATCGTGCCCGATGGGCCTGTGCTTCCGAAGTGCACCAAGATGCACCTAACCGACACAGAAGCGCACCGGGAGCATGTTTCTGCCACCTTGGCAGGCACCGAACGCATGGCTGCGGACGCAGGCGGCGCGATCGTGGCGGCGATGCGCGGGATGGGGTTGTGGCAAGGCCGGATCGGCTTCGATCACGCGGTTATCGGGCAGGTTGCCACCCATCACGATCACCCCGGCAGCATGGTGCAGGCCGAAAACATCCTGCGCGAAATCCGCCTGATCAAATCGCCGCTCGAACAGGCTTTGATGGCCCGCGCGGCCCGCGCCAATGTGGATGCGCTGAACGCGGTGGGCCACGCGATCCGGGCGGGCGCGACGCATCACGAATTGCAGGTGCTTTACCGGCAGGAATGCGCAGCGCGCGGAAACACTTCGGTTTTTCTGAACGTTGATCGCGTCTCGTCCGACCTTTCACGCATCAAGGTGGCCGATGGGCAGACGCTGATGCTTGATGGGGTGAGCAGCTTTCTGGGCTATCACGGCGATTTTGCGCGCACCGTCTTTGTTGGCGAGCCGACGCGGCCCGCGCGCCTTGCGGCTGAGGCGAGCGCTTTTGCCTGGAGTGCCGTGCGCGAAAAGCTGCGGCCCGGCCTGCGCTTTTCCGAAATCGTGGCGCTGGGCAGCGCAGCCGTGCGCGCCGCCGGATATCAGGCGGTTATCGGCTTCGGCCCGCACAGCGTGGGTCTGGCGCATACCGACGAGCCGGGCGAGGTCCACGGCGGGTTCTGGCGCAAGCCCGATTTCGTGTTGGAGCCGGGCATGATCCTGTCGGTCGATTGCCCGACGCTGGACACCGGCATCGGCGGTTCGGCGCACTGCGAAGACCTTGTTCTCATTACACAATCCGGCGCTGAGCCGATCCATCCCCTACATGAACCGGTGATAATCGTATGACCCGATCCTTTATCGTCTCGGCCTGTGTCACAGACGCCGATCTTGCCGTGCCCGCATTGGCGCGCCCCGTAATTGCTGCGGCGGAAGCGGCGGGCCTTGATCTGCTGATGCTGGGCCGTGCGGGCGAGCGTCCGTTCGATGCGCAAGTGCTGGCCGCATGGGCCGCGCCGCTGACATCGCGCACCGCCATCGTCGCGACGGTTCCCGCATCGAATGCGCATCCGTTCCATGTGGCGCGCGCGCTTTCGGCTGTGGACTTTCTGGCCGATGGCCGCACCGGCTGGTCGGTCGTTGCGGAAGACGCCGAACCTGCTGTCGCAGCCGACATGGTGCGCGCCGCCCGCGCGCTGTGGGATGGCTGGGGCGCCGATACGCTGGTGATCGACAAGGACAGCGGCGTCTATCTTGACCCCGATCAGGTCGTGCGTCCGAACTATCGCGGACCGTTTTTCGATACGGCTGGCCCGGTCAACGCGATGCGCCCGTTGCAGGGCCAGCCGGTGCTGGTGCTGGATGAAACGGCACCTATCGGGATCGACGATGCCGACGTGGTGCTGGTCGATGCGCCGGATACCGCAACGCGATCAGCGCGCCGTCTGCTGAAGATCGCGCCGGGTGCAACCGTGGACGCATCGGCGCTGGCGGCATCGTTTAAAGCCGGGGAAATCGACGGCGTGCATTTCGTTCTGTCCGAACAGGCCGCCGCCCTGCCTGCCGCCATCGCGGCGATAGGTGCCTTGCTGGCCGACCGGCCCGGCACGCCGCCGCCCACCACCGGAACCCTGCGCGAACGGCTTTGCCTCGCGCTTCCCGAAACAGCATCGACGCAGGCCAAGGGCGCGCGCGTGCCGGAGTATGTCGCATGAGCAAGCAGATCCATCTCTGGGCCTTCCTTCAGGGCATCGGCTTTTTCCCCACCGGCTGGCGCCATCCGCGCGCGCGGCCAGAGGGCGTCTTTTCGATGGAATACTATGCCCGCGTGGCAAAGATGGCCGAGGACGCCTGCTTTGACGCCATCGTGTTTGGCGATCAGTTGCAATCGCGCGGGGCGGGCGGACGCACACCGGGACGGCTGGCGATGCCGACGCTCGATCCGGTCAGCCTGCTGATGGCAATGGCGGCGGTGACGGAACGGGTCGGTCTGGTCGCCACGGTTTCCACCACCTACAACACGCCTGAAATGCTGGCCGAACGCTTTGCCGCGATGGACCGGATCAGCGGCGGGCGCGCCGGGTGGAACATCGTGACCACCGCGCACCCCGATACCGCGCCCAACTTTGGCGAAGCGGAACTGCCGCCCAAGGATCAGCGCTATCGCAACGCGGTGGATGTGGTGGCCAAGGCGTGTGAACTGTGGGCCGCGATGGACCGCGCCGGGCCGGAACTGCCGCAGGGGCGGCCCGTGCTGGTGCAGGCAGGCCAATCGCCCGAAGGCCGCGATTTTGCTGCGCGCACGGCTGAAGCGATCTTCTGCCCCGCCGCCAATATCGAAGCGGGCATCGATTTCCGCAATGACATGCGCCACCGCATTGCGGGCGTGGGCGGCAATCCCGATGGCGTGCGGGTGATGCCGGGGCTTTCGTGCGTGCTGGGCGGCACCGAAGAGGAAGCGCGGGCCAATCATGCCGCCATCCTCGACATGGGCGATGTGCCGCTGGCGATCGAATACCTTTCGGAATCGCTGTGCTGCGATCTGACGGCGTATGATCCCGACGCTGCGATCCCGGTGGACGATATCCTTGCCAAGACGCTGTTGCCACCTGCCGACGTTGCCAAATCGGTAAAGCCCGCTGCCGAAAAAGGCACGCCGCTGGGCGATTTTGCGGCCAATTTCATGCGCCATCCGCGCGGACACAACGTATTCATCGGCACCGGCGAGCAGATGGCCGAGATGATGATCGAATGGCGCGACAGCGGCGCGTGCGATGGCTTCACGCTCCAGCCAAGCTATATGCCCGGTGGGCTTGAGGACTTTGCCGAGCAGGTGGTGCCGGTGCTGCAGAAGCGCGGGCGGTTGCGCACCGAATATCCCGGCACCACCTTGCGTGAAACGCTGGGCCTGCCTGCGCGCCTGAAAGTGGCGGCGTGAAGGCCGGGCGCATCGCGCTGGGCCTGGTCGGCGCGCTGGCGCTGGGGCTGGGCGGCACGGTTCTGGCCTTGCGCGCAGGTGCGGGGGAAACCGACCGGGCGGAGCTGGAAAAGCGCTGGGCCGATGCGCCCTCGCGGTTCGTGACCGTGGATGGCGTGCGGATGCACGTTCGCGAAGAAGGTCGGCAGGATGGGCCGGTGGTGGTCCTGCTGCACGGTTCCATCGTGAACCTGCACGAATGGGATGGCGTGGCGCCGCTGCTGGCCGACAAGTATCGCGTGGTGCGGTTCGATTGGTCCCCTTATGGCCTTACCGGACCCGATCCCAGTGGCGTCTATTCGACCCCGCGTTCGGCGCAGTTGATGGACGGGCTGATGAAGGCGCTGGGGCACGACAAGTTCGCGCTTGTCGCCACGTCGAACGGATCGAACGTGGGGCTGGAATACAACCGCGCCTATCCGGGGCACGTTACGGCGATGGCGTTTTCGATGCTGCCGCTGGAACGCCCCAGCCAGACGCGGGAGGTGGACTGGCGGCTGCGCTGGATGCTGGCCACGCACAAGGCGATCCTGCCCGATTGGCGACACCGCGAATTCTGGCGGATCATGCTGGAAGACACCACGCCGCCTGAATTCGTGCCGACAGATCGCATGGTCGACCAGATCACCGAGATGAACAATCTGCCCGGCGCGCTGCAACGGCAGGCGCAATATATTCAGGCCAACGTCAAGGCGTTCCAGTCCAGCGATGTGGGCGCAGTGGCGCAAAGCGTGCGCGTGCCGGTGCTGTTGCAGTGGTGTTCCTATGACGATGTGATTTCGCAAAGCGCGGCTGCATCGGTCAAGCGGTTCACCAACACCAAGGTCGATCTGATCGAATACCCGGATCTTGGGCATTTCCCGATGTGGGAGAAGCCGGAGAAGTTCACCCGCGATCTGCGTGTCTGGCTGGACCGGACGGCAGCCGCGCAGGCCGATGCCGTTCCGACTGGCGAGAAAGACTGACCGGTTGGCGGATAATGTGCGCTCCGCCGCAGCCGTGAGCGCGCGCCATCCATAGGCACACTGGCAATATGATTGGAGTTTCGTCTTGACCAAGACAGGAGTAGACCGCTGCCAGGTGGTGGTGGCAGGTGCAGGGCCGGTTGGCACCACCATTGCCACCTTGCTGGCAAAAGCGGGTGTTTCGGTAATCCTGCTGGAAGCCGGGGCCGATTGCGCACAGGATTTGCGCGCATCCACGTTCCACCCGCCCACGCTGGAAATGCTGGATGAAATCGGCATCACGAAGATGCTGCTGGAAAAGGGTTTGAAAGCGCCCGTCTATCACTGGCGCGACCGGCAATCGGGCGAAGCGATCGCATTCGACATGGCCGAACTTGCGGACGTGACGCGGTATCCGTTCCGCATCCAGTGCGAACAATACCACCTTTCGCGCGCGCTGGCCGAAGGGCTTGAGGCCTATCCCAACGCCGATCTGCGATTCAACAGCCGGTTGCTGACGTTCGAGCAGGACGATGCGGGCGTGAACCTTTCGGTAGAGACGATGACCGGGATCGAGCGCATCCGCGCCGATTTCCTGATCGGGGCCGATGGCGCCAATTCCATCGTGCGCAAATGGCTGGGCACGGAATTTGACGGGTTCACCTATCCCGAGCGGTTCCTGACGCTTTCCACCGATGTGGAACTGGCGGATTACCTGCCCAATTTGGCGCTGGTGAACTATGTTTCCGACCCCGAAGAATGGCTGGTGCTGCTGCGCGTGCCATCGGTGTGGCGCGTGCTGGTGCCGGTGAACGGTTCGGTGGACGAAGCTGATCTGCTGTCCGAAGCCAACAAGAACGGCATTTTTGCACGCCTGCTGGGCGAAGGCGTGGATGTGAAGACGCACCACCGCACGCTCTATCGCGTGCATCAGCGCGTGGCCAAATCGTTCCGTCAGGGGCGCGTTGCGCTGGTGGGCGATGCGTCGCACCTCAACAACCCGCTGGGCGGCTTCGGCATGAATTCGGGCATTCACGATGCCTTCAACCTGTTTGAAAAGTTGCTGCCGGTAATCCACGGCAAGGCTGATCTGGATACCAACCTTTCGCTCTATGATCGCCAGCGCCGCGAAGTGACGCACAGCTTCACCCAGACGCAGACCAAGGCGAACATGGCGCTGATCGGCGGCAAGCGAGACGATGCCCATTCGGCCCGCCGCAAGGAGCTGACCGAAATTCGCGACAACGACGAAAAGCGCCGGGCCTATCTGATGCGGCAGGCGATGTTCCAGAGCCTCAAGGAAGCGGCGCTCATTCGGTAAGGGGTGCTTTATCCCATACGCTTGGACGCCCCGGACTTCGTTGGCTACGCAGCCGTTGTAAACCCACCCCCAACCCCTCCCTTAAGGGAGGGGAGCGAGACTTATTGAGCGTCAGCGAAATTAGTCGCAGCGGGGTGGGTTTCCAAATCCGTCGTTTTTGCAATGCGTTGCATGCGCTGAACGCCCGCCGTCTCCGCCAAGCGGAGACTGATGACAATGACTGGGCGTTGCCCCCAAGCTAGGGCACCTTCCGCAACTCGGTGCATCGGCGTGGGGCCTTGCACCGCCGGGAGAACGCCGTGTCGGGATCAGCCGTCGGTATAGATACTATTGCGCCAGCAGGGCGGCAGGCCAGCGTGTGGGCCATCCGTTTGGGATCGCTGCTCATCCCGCTGGCCCATGCGGCGGGGCAGAACCTTGTCACCGTGCTGGGCCTGCGGTTCATGACCGATAGCCTTGCGATTTCGGCAGGCGCGGCGGGCGCGATATTCGCGTTCGTGAAGATCTATGACGGGTTTGCCGATCCTGCCGTTGGCGCATGGAGCGACCGGGCAAAAACGCGCTGGGGGCGGCGGTTGCCGTTCCTGTTCGCGGGCGGGATCGCCATGCCGCTGGGACTGGCGCTGCTGTTCGGCGCGCCGTCGTTCGGATCGATCCTTCTGGCGCAACTGTTCGTCACCATCGCGCTGATGATCCATGCCACTGGGTATACGCTGCTGACGATTCCGGGCTTTGCCATGCTGGTGGAAAGCTCTGCCGATCCGCGCGAACGCACGCGGCTGATGGGGTGGCGGTCCTATGGCAATGCCATTGGCACGATGCTGGGGTCCACGCTGCCGACATGGGTGCTGAGCCAGACCGGGCCGACGCGCGAAGGGCATCTGCTGATTGCGCTGATCGTTAGCGCGGTGGTGTTTGTGGCGACAGTGATGGCGGTGCGTCTGCTGACCAATGCTCCGCGAACCGCGCCGCCGGAACGCGCGGCGGCTGCGCGGGTCAATCCGCTGGTGGCGCTTTGGCGGCAGATCCTGCTGGCATGGAAGAACGTTCCGTTCCGCATTCTTGCCATTGCGCATGTGTTCCTGCTGTTCGGCACGGCCATCGGATCGGCGGCGCTGGCGTTCTTCACGCGCATCGGGCTGGGGCAGAAGGACAACGTGCTGGGCACCTACTTCATGCTCGCCACGGTGGCCATGCTGGTGAGCATGACCGGGTGGGTGTGGCTTTCCAACCGGCTGGGCAAGAAGACCTGCTATATCGGCGCGCTGGCGCTTTATGCGCTGGTGCAGGCAAGCTGGCTGCTGGCCGTGCCGGGCGAATCCATGCTGCTGATTTCGGTGCGTGGCGCGTTGAGCGGCCTTGCGGGCGCGGGGATGATCCTGTGCGCCTATTCGCTGCTGTCCGATGCGGTGCGCTATGACTATGTGACCAGTGGCGAGAGGCGCGAGGGCGCGTTTGCCGGGTTCACCACGCTGTTTGACAAGCTTTCGTCCGCCGCCGCGCTTGCCGCGATGGGCGTGTTCCTTTCGGCGATGGGCTATGTCCCTTCGGCCAGCGGCATGGCGGCAGAGCAGGGGCCGAATGCACGGCTGGCGGTGCTGCTGTGCGTATCGGTCATCCCGGCGGTGTCGATGCTGGCGGCGATGGCAGCGATGGCGTTCTACCGGCTTGATGCCGCCACCGTGGAAGCGGCGGAACAGATGGCCAATCAGGAATAAACGATGAAACGGCATGATATCGAAATCGTGGGCCTCATCTCGCCCTATCGCACCAGCGAGGCGAGCGAGACGCCGGGGCCGTATGACCCGACCTTTGTGGCCGAGATCGCGCGCGCCTATGAAGCGGCGGGGTATGACCGGGTGCTGGTGGGGCAGAATGCCAAGTCGGCTGACAGTCTGGTCACGGCAACATGGGTGGCGGCGGCAACCACGCGGCTGAAGCTGATGGTGGCGCACCGCCCCGGCTTCATCGCACCGACGATGGCCGCACGCGCCTTTGCCACGCTTGATCAGTTCTCTGGCGGGCGGGCCGGGGTTCACGTTATCACGGCGTTTTCGGATATCGAGACGCGGTGCGATGGCGATTATCTGACCAAGGACGAACGCTATCGCCGCAGCAACGAATATGTGCGGATCATGCGCCGCGTCTGGGCGGGCGAGGCGCCGTGCGATCATGAGGGCGATTGGTATCGCTTTGAAAACGCAGGTTCCGAAGTGCATCCGGTGGCAGGCGGCGTGCCGGTGTTCTGGGCGGGCACATCGTCGCTGGCTCTGCAATTCGGTGCGGAACTGGCCGATGTCTATGCCTTTGGCCCCGGCAGTGTCGATCAGATCGCGCAGCAGGTGAACATGGTGCGGGCCGAGGCGGCAAAGCATGGCCGGAACCCGCGCTTTTCCATGTCGATGCGGCTGGTCGTGGCCGATACCGATGAAGCGGCGTGGGCGCGGGCGGACGATCTGCTGCGCGGCATCGTGGCGCGGCAGGCGGCGCATGGCGCGCTGGGCCGCGATCTGGGCAAGGCTGCAGAAGCGGTAACCGACAGCGCCGCGCAGGCCGATGATGCCGCTGCCGATCCGTGCCTGTGGACGGGACTGATCAAGGCGACCGGGGGCCGCTTGCAGGTGATGTGTCTGGTGGGATCGCCCGCCACGCTGGTGCAGGCGCTGCTGCGCTATCGCGCGGTAGGGATCGACAACTTCCTGATCACCGGGTTCGACTGGCTGGCCGATACGCATCGCATCGGCACGCAGATCGGGCCGGAACTGCGGAGGCTGGGCAATGATGCCATCTGAAGGTTGCAGGCCTGTCGTGCACCGCTAAGGCTGCGCGCCGTTTATACCGTTTCCAGGGGAAGTGCGCATGATCGTCGGGCCGCAAGGCAAAGCGGAACTGAAAGCGGGATGGTTGATCGTTCTGGCGGCGGCCTTGGCCATTGGCGTGGGCGCGATGGGCATCGGCTTCTATTCGCTGGGCCTGTTCGTGAAGCCCCTTCAGGCCGAATTCGGCTGGACGCGGGCCGAGGTTTCGGGCGCGGCAACGTTCCAGCAATTCGGCATATTCCTTTCGGCCCCGCTGGTCGGCTGGCTGGCCGACCGGTGGGGCGCCCGTGCCATCGCGGTTACCAGTTTCGTTGCCATGCCACTGGCGCTGCTGTTGCTTGCGCGCACGGGGCCTTCGGTCGTGGCGTGGGCCGCGCTGTGGTTGCTGGTTGCGATTGCGGGGGCTGGCACCACGCCGGCGATCTGGGCGCGGATAGTTTCATTGCGGTTCGATGCCGCGCGGGGGCTGGCGCTGGGCCTCATGCTGATGGGCACGGGCGTGGCAGCAATTCTGGCGCCGGCCCTGCTGGGCAAGGTTCTGGCACAGGACGGATGGCGTGCGGCGATCACGATCATGGCGATCACGACGCTGGTCATAGGACTGCCGGCGAGCCTGATGGTAGGAACATCCGACAGGCCGACGGACGGCGCGCGGCAAAGGGGACGGTTCGAGGCCAATCGTCAGACGCTGGTTCTTCTGCTGATCGCCTTTCTATTGGGGCTGATCGTGGCGGGGCTGATCGTGCATCTGGTGCCCATGCTGGTAGACCGCGGCATGAACCCGACTGCGGCGGCGCAAGTGGCCGCTGGCGTTGGGGTGGCGGTGCTCGTCGCCCGTCTTGTCGTCGGCTATCTGTTCGACCGGTATCACGCGCCTTATGTCGCCGCGCTGTTCCTGCTGTCGCCTGTGGTCGCCGCGTTGATGCTGTGGAGCGGGGGGCCGGTGATCGTCGCGGCGCTGATGCTGGGCCTTGCTGCTGGCGCAGAGGTAGACATGCTGGCCTATTTCACCGGGCGATATTCTGCCCTGTCGAACTACGGCGCGACGTATGGCGGTGTTCTGGGCGTATTCTGTTTGGGGGCTGCAATTGGGCCAATGCTGTTCGGCAAGGCCTATGACGCATTTGGCGGCTATGATCTGGCGCTGGTGTCCTCTGCCGCCGTGTTGCTGGGCGTCGTGGTGCTGATCGCCACGCTGGGCCGGTATCGGGCCTGACCCGGCCCGGCCCTTTTAACGGTCTTTCAGAACCCCAATGCCCCGGGGTTCATCAGGCCCTTGGGATCGAGCTGCGCCTTGATCGCGCCAAGCAGCGCCTTTTGCTGATCGGACAGGCGCGGCTGATAGGGGTAGGCGCGGCCAAGCTGGAAGTGTGCAGCCTCGTGATGCTGCATCAGGTCGATCATCTCACGCTTGAACTGATCGACGAAAGCGCGCGATTCAGGGTTTGCGGGGAAGTTTGGCTGACCTGCCAGATAGTCTTCGCCCAGCGTGGTGACGTGATAGGGCGTCCGGGCATCGGGCCAGTACATCGCGATTTCATAGAGGAAGCCCGATGGGCCGACGGGTGAGAACATGGTGCCCAGCCACACGCCGTGCTTGTCCATCTCCGCCTGCCGTGTTGCGACCAATGCCTTGAACGCAGTGTCGAATGGCACGACCTGATCGTGCGGAAACACGCCGTGGATCGGCACCCAGCGTTCGCCGCCGGGGCCAAGCACGTTGTAGAGCGGCGCAAAGGGCATCGACTGGACGAAGGTCGGGATCGAATTGGCGATTTCGCGCCCCAGCCCATCCAGCAGGCGGCGCAGCAGGCGGGCCTTGTGCGCGGCTTCTTCCTGATCGAACCCTTCGATGATGAAGTGGCACATATAGGCGCCCGCGCGCATGGCGCTTTCACCCGCCAGCGCCATCTGCACCAGTTGCGCCACACCTTTCAGCTTGTTGGGCGCGCGGCGCAGCACGTCGGCGGCGATTTTCAGGCGCGCGCCCATGCCTTCCTGCCGTCCGATCTGGCCCTGCGAAAGCGCGAGGTCCAGCCCGAAGTGGCTTTCTTCCAGCTTGGCCATCGCCGCCTTGCGCGAAGCGGCGTGATAATCGGCAAAACTGTCAAACGCGAAGCTGACGCATTCGAAACGCGGAAGGATGGGCAGCAGTGGCAGGCGCACCCGCGCCTTGATGCCGAAAATGCCGCAGTCGCCAGTGAAAAGACCGGTCAGATCTGGCCCATAGAACCGCATCGCGCGCGATGACGATGTGTTGAGCAGTTCGCCATTTGCCAGCACCACGTCCATCGAAAGCGCCGACTGAGCCGAAATGCCGTGCGCGGTGCCGCCGTGGCTGACGCTGTTCTGGCTCATGCTGCCGCCCACGGTGGCCGCGATGCCAGAGAACGGTCCCCAGAATGGCGTGCGCAATCCCTTGGCATCAAGCGCGGTTTTCAGCGCGGCCCAGGTGACGCCCGCGCCGCAGGTGACGACAGCGCCGAATTCGTCGATCTCTATCGTATCGAGCGCGCCGGTATCGAACAGGACATGCCCCGCCTGCTGCGTAAGATAGGCGTCGGTATAGGAAGCGCCGCCGCCGCGCGGGACCATTGCCACGCCCGCATCAGCGCAGATCCGCACGGCTTCCTGCAATGCTTCTACCGTTGCAGGCCGGATGACAGCCAGCGGTTGCGCGCCGCCGCGGTAAACGTCGTTCGCGAAGTAGGCTAGCCTGTCGGCCGAAGTCTCGACGGCGGCATCGCCAAGCGCGTTGCAAAGGAGAGCGAGAACCGGATTTTCCTGTGCCTTCGTGGCCATGCGTGAACTCGTTATGGAAATGAGAGGCTGGCGCCAGATGTCCGGTCTGTGCCGGGCGGGCAGCTTGGGTTCGATAGCGCAGCGGCCTCTATCCGGCCAGTGGCCAATGGCGCGGTTACACTTGGGCATAATCGGGTTTGCGGCAGGCTGCGCGCATGATGGAGCAGAATCCCGAACCCGCCGCAAAGCCCGCTAGCTGGACCCGCACTGCCCGCTGGCTGCACTGGGGCACGGCATTGGCCATATTGGTCGAAGTGCCGGTCGGGTTCGTGATGGCGTGGACTTATCTTGATGGCGCGCGCGGCGGGCCGCTGGCAGGCGTGCATCTTCGGGCCGGGCAGGTGCATCATACACTGGGTCTGCTGCTGTTGCTGACCGTGCTGGTGCGGCTGTGGTGGCGTTTTGGCCATCGTGCGCCCGCCTTGCCGCTGCAGACATCGTGCCGGGCGGCCTTTGCCGCGCGGGCCGTTCAGGCACTGCTTTATGGCCTGTTGCTGTGCCTGCCGCTGACGGGGTGGGCGGCGCTTTCTGCGCTGGGGGCGGGGGCCGGTTATCCAGCGCCGCAATTGTGGTTCTTTACCCACGATGGCTTTGGCCCCGGTGGGCTGATCCCGCACATCGTGGAGCCGCGCCCGTGGAACGCGCCGGGGTTGATCGGTTACAGCCTGTTTGCCAAGACGCACGTCTATCTGGTCTGGGTGGGTGGCGCAGTGTTGGCCCTGCACATTGCAGGCGCGCTGAAGCACCATTTCATCGATCACGATGGCGTTTTGCGGCGAATGCTGGGCAAGTCTGAAAACGGCTGACCAAATGACAAACAAGTTTGCGCAGGCATTCTCCGGCAACCGGGATGCCCCCGGGGAAATTGCATGACGTCAGCCGCTTCGGCCCATCCGGCACGCATCGCCACATCGATCAAGGCCGGTTATGGCATCGGCCAGATCGCAGGGCAGCTTTTCCGCGATACGCCTTCGCTTTTGCTGCTGTTCTTCCTGACCAACGTGATGGGCATATCCCCGGCCATCGCAGGCACGGCGATCTTTATCCCGAAGGTGGTGCTGGGTGCGCTGTTCGATCTGGGCATCGGCGCTGCGTCCGACAAGTTTGTCGATCGGATGCCACGGCGCAACTGGTTCGTAATCGCGGCCCTTGCCTCGCCCGTGGCGATGCTGGGCGTCTTTTCCGTGCCGCAGGCCTCGCTGACGTTTCAGGTGGCCTGGGTCATGGTGACGTTCGGCTTCTATATGGCGGTCTATTCCAGTTTTTCGGTGCCCTATCTTGCGATGCTGGCCGAGATGACATCGAACCCGCGCGAACGGACCGAACTGATGGGCTGGAAACACAGCTTCGGTGGCATCGGGCTGCTGCTCAGTTCCTCGGTCGCGCCGATGGCGGTGAGCGCGCTGGGGGCAGACCAGCGGGCGCACCTGATCGTGATGGGCACCGTGGGCTTTGCCTGCCTTGCCTTCATGCTGATCGCCTGGCGCGTGGCCGCGCGGATTCCGCGCATGGCCCCTGTTGCGGGCGATGGTGCCGCAGGACGGTCCGCGCTTGCGGGGCTGGCGCGCGCTTTTGGCGACCGGCGCTTTGTGATCCTGTGCCTGTCTGCCGTGGTGATGACGGTATCGGCGGGCATCGGCTATGCCAGCTTCCCGTTCTTCGTGAAGTATTCGATGGGCAGGGCCGCGCCGTTGCACGATCTGGGGGTGATGGCGGCGATCATGGGCGTGGCCGTGATCTTCGGATCGCCGCTGTGGGTGATGATCGCAGGCCGGATCGGCAAGGTTCCTGCCTATGTCCTGGCGGCCGCAGGGCATGGGGCGGTAGTGTTCGTCTGGGGCCTTGTGCCCCATGCACCGGTCGGGGTGGCATATGCGCTGTCGGCCTTGCTTGCCGTGTGCAACGCGGGCTGGGGCACGATCGTGCTTTCGCTGCTGTCCGATTGCATCGCGCAGGCGCGTAAGGAATTCGGAGAGAACCGCGCAGGGTCTTATTCAGCAATCTGGTCTGCCATCGAAAAGGCGGGGATCGCGCTGGGCGGCACGCTGATCGTGGGTCTGCTGCTGTCGCAATTCGGGTTCGATTCCGCTGCGGCCAAGGCGGGCCTGCCGCAGACGGATCGCGCGCTGTTCGGCATCCTATTCTGCTATTCCTTCCTGCCCGGCGTGGCCAAGCTGATCGCGGCGGCAATGATCTGGAAATTCGTGCGCGAACCGCGCCTTTCATAAGTCAGGGAACCATCATCAATGTCTGAAAGCCCGATAAACTTCGCGGTGATCGGCTGCGGCCGCATTTCTGCCTCGCATATCGATGCCATGAAGGCGCAAGCGGGCGATGCGCGGGTCGTGGCCGTGGTGGACCGCGATCTTGCGCTGGCAACAGGTGTGGCAGATGGGCTGGGCGCGCAGGCCTTTGCCTCGTTGGAAGAAGCGCTGGCGCTGCCCGATGTCGATGCCGTGCTGATTGCCACGCCGAACCATGTCCACTTTACGCAGGCGATGGCGGCCCTGCGCGCGGGCAAACATGTGTTGGTGGAAAAGCCTGCCGCAGAAACCGGCGCGCAAGCGCGATCGCTGGCGCAGGAAGCGGCAGCGCGTGGGCTGGTGCTGGCGGTTGGCCATACCTTTCGCCACAATGAGGCGGTGCGGCAAGTCGAAGCGCGGCTGCCCACGCTGGGACGCCTGCTCTCGGTCGAAGTTTCCCTCTGCGTGCGCTGGGACGGGCCGCAGGCGCCGTGGTGGGCAGAGCGCAAGGCAGAGGACGGGCTGATCCTGTCGCTGTTCGCGCCGCACGCGCTTGATTTCGTGCAACTGGTGATGGGCGATGACGATCCCGTGCGCGTCCACGCCGAAGCCGCGCGCCTGCAATCGGGCTGGCAGGGAGAGGACGAGGCGATGATCCTGCTGGCCTATCCGGGCCGCCGCATGGCCAGCGTGCATATCTCCTATAACCAGCCCACGGTGCAGGATCGCAAGACCCTCTATTTCGATACCGGCGTGCTGGAAATCGAACATGGTGAGATATTGCGCTGGAACGACGAGGTGATCGTTTCGCCGCCCGCAGGTGTGCTGATCGATCCTCGCCGTCTGGGCGGGCGCACGCTGGAGCATTACTTCAGGGACCAGATCGCCGAATTCGCGCGCGCGGTGCGCGGGCAGACACATCGGATGCCCACCGGGCACGATGCGGCGCGGCTGATCACGCTGATTGATCGCGTGCGTGCCTCGGCACGGGCCAATTCGGCGGCAGATGCGATTGATCCACCGCTGGATTGAGGCGGCCTTTCCATCAGTAACAGCGGTCAGACCGGGCAGCTTCGGAAACCCTCCCCGCTGCGACTAATTTCGCTATCGCTCAATAAGTCTCGCTCCCTTCCCAAAAGGGAGGGGCTGGGGGTGGGGATGGGTTTGCGACGCCCGCGTCTGCAAACGCGCACTTTTTGCAATCGTCATTGCGAGCCTCGCATCGCGAGGAGAAGCAATCCAGAGCGGTTTAAGCCAACTCTGGATTGCTTCGTCGGCTTCGCCTTCTCGCAATGACGATATGTGTTTGGAAACGATACAATCGCCAAAGCGAAAGGCCGGGCGATTGCCCGGCCTTTGCCATTTCAGCTATGTCGGGCAGGTCAGAACGTGACCGAACCCTTGATGCCGAAGGTGCGCAGTTCAGGCAGGCCTACGATCAGGTAGTTGTAGGGCCGCGTTGCGAGCGAACCGAACGGCGTGGCAGGGGTCTGCACGGTGTTCTGCTGGATCGAGGTGTAACGGCGGTTGTTCAGCAGGTTGGTCGCGAAGATTTCGATGCCGATGTTATCGAGCTTCACGCCGACGCGGCCGTTGACCACGGTACGGCCCTGAATCCACGTCAGGTTTGCCGCATCCAGGAACTGACGCGACTTGTAGTTCACGTCGCTGCGGATGAACCACGTTGCATTGTCACGACCCGGAATGTCGCCTGAAAATTCAGGCGTGATCGCGAACGAATACTGCGAGGTCAGCGGCAGCTTGTTGCCCTTGAACCCGTCGCCCGTGATCCCGGTCAGGCGCGTGATCGCCGGATCGGCGAAAGCGCGAATGTTGGTGTCGTTATATGCGCCCGAGAAGGTGAGCGACACACCATCATACGGCAGGATCGTTGCATCCAGTTCGACGCCCTTGAGGTTCGTCTGGCCAGAGTTCGCGATGCCGGTGACGGTGGAGGTCAGCGGCGGATTGAGCGACGTATCGGTGAAGAACACGCTGCGCGAATTGTACTGGTTCTTCCATTCGCCATAGTAGGCCGCGAGCGCGAAGATCAGCTTGTTGTCAAAGGCCTTGCCCTTGACGCCGATTTCGTAGTTCGTCAGCTTTTCAGGCTCGGTCACACCGCGCAGGCCGAGGGACTGCGAGGCCGCGATTTCGCCGGCAGAACCCGAGAACAGGCGTGCGTTGAACGAAGCGATGCTGACGTTCGCAGCCTTTGCCCACGAAGCATAGGCCATGATATCGGGCGTGATCTTGTAGTTGACGATCACGCGCGGCATGAAGTTGTTGTACTTCTTCGAGAAGAACTGCGTGAGGGGCGCATATGTGCCCGCAGGCACGCCATTCTCGGCGGCAGAAGCAGGGGTGATTGTGGCGCCAAGGCCACCGGTATAGCCGAACACCTTGTCCTGCTGATAACGGCCTTCGAGGCTGATTTCCAGGGCATCGGTCGGCTCGATGTTGACGCTGCCGAAAATACCCTTGGTTTGAACACGCTGCGGCGCCGATGCCGTGCCAGCCGAACGGGCAAGACCAAGCACTGCTTCACCAAAGACGTTGAGCAGGTCGCGCTTGACCTTGGTGTCCATATAGTTGGCACCGATCATGGCCGAGAACATCCCGCCATTGTCGAACGACGCGCGCAGTTCCTGCGAGAAGTCCTTGTTGTCGCGTTCGATGGCGAAGGGGAAGTTGTAGTACGGCAGCAACCCGTTGGTGGGCGTTGCAGCAGTGTTGATCAACGACGAGCTGTCGTAGTTGTCCAGCTCGGCCATCTGCGACCACTTTTCATGGTTGACGCCGGTCAGCGACGAAAGCGTCAGGCCGGTATCGCCAACTTCGTAGTCGATGTTGACGTGGGCGTGGATATATTCACGCTTCAGGCCATAGCCCTGCACACCGTCGCTGGCGGAAACCGGGCGGAAGCGGCCATCGGCCAGCACGGCGGTGGTCTTCGGATCGATGTAGGTGTTCTGCGCGGGCGAGAAGCCGGCGGGAAGCCCAGGGGCCGCGCCGCAGATGAACGGGTTGACGCCGTTCAGCGTGCAGTTCGACAGGCCGGGCACGATGATCTTGCCATTGGTATTGCCGCTCAACGCCGGGATATTGGTCGCGCCGTTGTTCGAACGGACTTCATAGGCAGAGAGCATACCCTGTGCCGAAGCGCCGTCATTGTCCTTGCTGTAAAGGCCGAAAGCCTTGATCGTCAGGCTTTCCGACGGCGTGAACAGCAACATGCCGGTCGCGGTGCGGGTGCTCTGATCGCCCAGGCGTTCGTTCGGGTTGGCGCCGTTGCGGTAGGAACCGCCACGCTGCATCGCACGGCCCGAAAGGCGGAAGCTGAGGATGCCGGGAGCGATCGGACCTTCGATTGCGGCCTGCACGTCATAACCATCGCGGTTGAAAATCGCGGCGCTCATGTTGCCACCGAATTCATCCTTGGGGGTCTTGTTCACCACGTTGACCGCACCAGCAAAGGCGTTGCGGCCGAAATAGGCGTTCTGCGGGCCTTTCAGCACTTCGACGCGGGCAGGATCGGTGATCGAGTTCATCGCGGAAGCCGAGGAAACCGGCACGCCATCGATGAAGGTCGCGGTCAGCGTGGAGTCCGTGGTCGAAGGCGTGAAGCCGCGCAGCGAGATCTGCTGGAACGAACGGTCGTTGCGGCCGGAGTTGTTGCCCGTGACGTTGATGCCCGGCGTAGCGTCGATCAGGTCGGTCAGCGAGATGATCCCGCGCTGGCCGATTTCTTCGGCAGGCATGGCGGCGATGGCGATCGGGGTGCTGAGCAGCGATTCCTCACGCTTGCGCGCGGTAACCACGATGTCGCCGGTTACAGCGGCTTCTTCGGCCTGCGGTTCGGCCTGTGCGGCTGCTGGTGCTGAATAAAGGAGCGAACAGGCGATGGCGATCGACGAGATCGGCATGGCATTTCGGATGTGGCGAAGATTGATTTTCATAAAACCCCTCACTTTGAAGTCGCCGGAAGGCGGGATCGGTGTGTTCCCCAAGACAAGACATGATTTTTTACGCCACTGGTGCGGCGTCATCATGGTCCAGTTCGATGTTTTATTCCTGCGATCCGGCTACATTTTGATTCTTATCCTCCTGTCCGACAGCCGGTTACGTCAGGAGAACTTTGATCGAGATCATGGACAGCAACGGGAATGCCATTTCTGTCCGATGTGAAGTGTGACCCAGACAGGCGGTATCATGCGGCGAATCTGCGGCGTGTCCGTCTGTCGGATGGTTTTGGGTGGTCGCCGCTCCGCTTCGGGGTTTGAGCGGCTGGCTCTATGCCGCGGCGCAGCGCGATGTAAAGCAGGCCAAGTTCCTGTCCGCACGGCGGATTGTCGTGATTTGCGCAGGCCAGGGCGATACCGATCGCGTTAACGGCAAGGACATGATCGCAACGGACAACGGATTTCACGAAGTCGTCGGCCTTGTGGCTGACGCGGATGCCGCAGCATCGCGCCTGATCGGTGCGCTGGGCTATGTTCAATGCCATGCAGGCGCAGTGCCGCCCGGGGCCTTGGCACTGACGGGGATGGCGCCAGATGCCGGTGCCAGAGAGGTCTTGATCGCCCATCCCGATGCGGCGCGTGGGTCTATCCGCATGATCTCGGTGGAGGGGGCGCCCGCCCCGCTGATGCGCGATGGCGCACAGGCGTGGGACAGTGGCGGCATCTTCGATATCAATATCCGCGCGTTGACCGATATCGCCGCGCTGCATCACGGGCTCGGTACGGCAGGATACCGGGCGCACGCCCCGATCACCGATTGGGATTTCGGAACGCTTTCCGTGCGTGAAGTGGTTGAGACTGATGCCGACGGCCTGTGCATTGCACTGATGCAGCGCGTGCATCCGCCGCTTGCCGGGTACGACGGCATTGGCGGAAATGCCTCATGGGTGTTCAACTCAACACAGGTCGTGCCCGATTTCGCGGCGGCACGCGCACTGTTCGTCGATCATCTGGGCTGGGTTCCCGTGCAGGAAACCGAAGGCTTTGCGGGGAACGCGGGCGGGGCCAACTGCATGGGCCTGCCGCCATCGCTGGCCGCAACCATCCCGATGCGCATCGGCATCTATCAGGCGCAGGGCCGGATGGAAGGTTCGGTCGAAGTGATCAGCTTCGGCTGTGGCGGCAACGATTTTGCTGCCGCTCGCCCGCCGCAGCGCGGATGGGCGGGACTGCGCTTTCCGGTGAGCGATCTTGATGCCTTCGTCCGAGCGATGGCCGCAGCCGAGTGCGAAGTTTCCGCGCGGCACACATTCGAATGGGCACCTTATGGCGCGGTCGAGGCGGTGGCCGCGATCACGCCCTGGGGTGCCCGTTTCGAAGCGCTGCGCCCGATCTGAGGTTCAGGCCTTCAGCGTTTCCAGAAATGCCACCGTCTCGGCCTCGCTGACAACATCGGCATACTTGGCGTTCATATCGAACAGGTTCGCCTCGTGCGGCCCGGCGTGGCGATCGCCGCAGGCTTCGGCCACAACGGCGGTGCGGAAGCCGTGGCTCATCGCATCGACGCAGCTTGCGCGGACGCAACCCGATGTGGTGAGGCCGGTCAGGATCACGCTGTCCACGCCAGCAGCCGTCAGTGTTGAGGCGAGCGAGGTGCCGAAGAACGCGCTTGGGTATTGCTTGGACACGACCAGTTCGTCGTCGAACGGCTCCAGCCCCGGACCCCATGCGCCCATCGGACTGCCCTGCACGAAGTTCTTCAGCGGCATGGCCTTTTCGAAGAAGCGCCCACCGTTGAAGCCCGTGGGGTGATAGACCACATTGGTCAGGATCACCGGCACGCCCGCCGCCCGCGCTGCCGCGCGCACGCGCAGGGCCGATGCGATGGCATCGTCCACTTCGGAATAGAGCGCGTTGCCCGGTTCGAAATAGGCCTGGCAGAAATCGATCAGCAGCAGCGCAGGCCGCGAACCAAAGCCGACGCGGTTATCATAGGCCTTCTTGTAGTTGGCCAGCAGATCTTCTTCGGTGCTCATGCGGCGCTTTCTTCGTTGTAAAGCCAGGGCTGTGTCTGGCGCTGGCGAACTTCGAACGTGTCGATGTCCGCGCTGTATTGGTTGACGATCTGGTCCGTCTCGTCCCACCCGTTGAGCAGGGCGAGGCGGCGTTCCGCTGGTATCGTGAAGGCGATAGGCTGCAAGCCCTCGACCCGCAGTTCCTGCGCTTCCAGATCCACGGTGAAGGTCGTGCCCTGTTCGGCCATGTCCATCAGCGTGGCAATCTGCGCTTCCGGCAGGACAATCGGTACGATGCCGTTGCGCATACAGTTGGACTGGAAAATCTCGCCAAAGCTGGCTGAAATCACGGCCCGCGTGCCAAGGCCCAGCAGCGCCCAGACGGCCTGTTCGCGGCTCGATCCCGAACCGAAGTTGGTGCCCGCCACGATGACCGGCGCATCGGCAAAGCGCGGATCGTTCAGCACATAGCCCGCAATTTCGCTTCCATCGGCGGCAAAGCGGCGGTCGTGAAAGGCATAATCGCCCAGCCCTGCGCGCGCGGTGATCAGCAGGAAGCGCGCGGGGAAGATGATGTCGGTATCGATATTGTCCTCGCGCATCGCGGCGGCGCGGCCCGATACGGTGGTGAAGGGTTGCGCGGGCATCAGGCAAATGTCCTTACATCGGCAAGGTGGCCGGAAACGGCGGCAGCAGCGGCCATCGCCGGGCTGACAAGGTGCGTGCGTCCGCCCGGTCCCTGCCTGCCTTCGAAATTGCGGTTGGATGTGCTGGCGCAGCGCTGTCCCGGCGCAAGGCGATCATCGTTCATCGCCACGCACATCGAACATCCGGCAAAGCGCCATTCGAACCCGGCGTCCGTGAACACGCGGTCCAGCCCTTCGGCTTCGGCCTGTTTGCGCGTGGCGGCGCTGCCGGGGACGACGATGGCCTTCACGCCAGCGGCCACCGTTCGGCCCTTGGCGATGGCAGCGGCGGCGCGCAGATCCTCGATCCGGCCATTGGTGCACGATCCGATGAACACGTGATCGATCGCAACGTTCTGCAAGGCCTGCCCCGGCGTCAGGCCCATATAGGCGATAGCCTTTTCCGTCTCGCGCCGTTCGATCGGATCGGCAATTGCGGCGGGATCGGGCACGGTGGCGCCGATGGGCAGCGTCTGGTTGGGGCTGGTGCCCCAGCTTACCTGAGGTTCGATCTGCGCAAGGTCGATGGTCACCACCTTGTCGAACACCGCGCCATTATCGCTGGCAAGGCCGCGCCAGTATGCCACCGCAGCGTCCCACTGCGCATCCTTGGGAGCCAGCCTTCGACCTTTCAGGAACGCAAAGGTCGTTTCATCCGGCGCGACAAGGCCGATGCGGCTGCCGGCTTCGATGGTCATGTTGCACAGCGTCATGCGCTGCGCCATCGACATGGCCTGCACCGCTGCGCCGGTATATTCCACCGCGTGACCCACCGCACCGTGCGCGCCGATGCGGGCGATCAGGGCAAGGGCAATGTCCTTGGCATCCACGCCGGGGGGCAGCGCGCCGACCAGTTCGACCTTCATCGTTTTCGCGCGGGTCTGCGGCAGCACTTGCGCGGCCATGACCGTGCCCTGCTCGCTGGCGCCGATGCCAAAGGCCAGTGCGCCGAAAGCGCCGTGGGTGGTGGTGTGGCTATCGCCGCAGACAATGGTCGTGCCGGGCAGGGTGAAGCCGGTTTCGGGGCCGATGACATGGACGATGCCCTGTTCATCGCCATCGAGCGCGGCATAGGGCACCGCAAATTCGGCCACGTTGGTTTCCAGTTCGGCCACCTGCGCGCGGGCCTGCGGGTCTTCGATCTCGCCATGCCGTTTGCGCGTGGGGACAGCATGGTCGGCCACGGCAATGTGCGTTTCCGGGCGGCGAAGCTGGCGGCCCGCATCGCGCATGGCAACGAAGGCCTGCGGGCTGCTCACCTCGTGCAGGATCTGGCGATCGATATAGAGGAGCGTGGCACCACCGGGCAGTTCGGCAACGGCGTGGCTGTCCCAGAGTTTGTCGTAAAGCGTGCGGGCGTTTGTCATGGGCACGGCCTAGGCAGGGCGGGGGCGGTGCAAAACCGGCCCCCGCGCATTTCTCCGAATGGTGAGCAGTCGAACTACTGTTCGGCTGGCAGGATGGGCGTGCCCGCTTCGATATAGGCTGCGATCATTTGTGCAAAGCGTTCAGGCACTTCCAGCGGCGGATAATGCCCGACATCGGGCATCGCCACTTTCGAAATCTGCGCGTTGGAAAGGTAGCGGCCAATCGCGTTCAGCGCGGATTCGGGCAGAAGCGGGTCCGCCGTGCCCCACAGCAGCAGCACCGGCTTGCGCACTTTGGCCATTTCGATCGTGGCCTGCTTGCCATCGCCGATGCGCGCGATCAGGCCGATCAGGTTCTTTTCGGGCACGCGGCGGTAGAAGTCGTAATATTCCTTGTGCGTTCTGGCCGACATGCGTTTTGCGTCGCCAGCGAAGTAGTTCAGGAACTGCACCCAGAAATCCTGATCCCGAAAGCCGCTTTTTTGCGCCCGATCCATCGCCGCGATAAATTCCGGGCTAAGTTTCAGGTGGCTGGTATCCACTGGATCGGAAGGTGTGTTCGAAAGGATCAGCCGCTCCACCATGTCGGGCCGCCGCGCAGCCAGATACATGCCCATCGTGCCGCCGCTGGAAACACCGACATAGGTCACCTTCTTCACGTTCAGGTGATCGAGCACGCCGATGGGTATGTCGGTCGGGACCAGCACTTTCAGCGCTTCGTCGGTCGGCCCATCGGACAGGCCGTAGCTGGGCAGGTCGAGCCGGACCACGCGGTAGCGGCCTTTCAGCTTCTGCGTGATCACGTCCCACGTGCGCAGCGAGCTTTCCGACCCGTGGACCATCAGCAGCACCCGCTCGTTGCGTGGGCCAACGGCCTTGTAATGGATTTTCAGCCAGCAGATGGTCACATAACTGCTCTGCTAGTCGGCATAGA